>JBBPZZ010000020.1:0-11312 GCA_038198445.1 Rubrobacterales bacterium | reverse complement strand
TGGCCAGTTTATTCACGTCAGCGTGGCACGGAACGGTTCGCTCAAGCCGTGGAAGAACATTTTCCGAACGAGCCTATTGAAGCCTCTGAGGAACTAGAATAGCCCCGGTTTATGTAGCAGTAGTTTGAGGGTAATAGTATACTTCAGTGGGCGATGACGCCTTGAAGGAGGTAAGTTGACAATGGGCAACACACGAACGGATCATAGAATGGAAGAAGAGCTTCGAAGGCTAGACGAAGCGGTAAGGCGCGAGGAGCAGCGAGAAGCCGATGTTCAAAAGAAGGCCGGGGAAAACCAAACCGCCGCTGCGAAACGCCAATTCACGCGTAATTAGAAGAACGCACACGACAAACAAAAGCGGCCCCGATGCTTTTGGGGCCGCTTTTCTGCGTAGATTGAGATAGCTTACCCACCCGTTTTGCCCGTGAGGTCTGAATAGGTCACGCGTCGTCCCGTAACCGATCCGAGCATCTTTGTGAACCTGTCGTTATCCTCGTACTCACGCTCATTGAACCTGAAAGCCTGTTCGTCCAAATACCGGAACAGGTGATAGGGCTCGACGCTAACGTAAGTACCCTTGATCCCGCGCTTCAAGAGGCTCCAGAAGTTCTCAAGTCCGTTCGTGTGAACGTGGCCGTCAACGTACCTCTCTGCATGGTCAACTACGTTATGGATGTATTCAGGATCAAGGCCCCGGTAGGAGCGCAGGGCGTCGGTATGAACCTCTGACCCCGGCGCAACGTTCTTTCTGACTTCCACCTGCAACGTCCCGCTCTTGGTATCCGGCACTACCTTAGCCTTGATCTTACCGTGCCGTTCCAGAAGCCCCATAACCGCAACCTTGCCAGAAGCACCGCGTCCGGTGATCTTCTCTTGGCGCTTACCCTTGTGCATGTTCCGAGCCTTACCACCGATATAGGTTTCGTCGGCTTCGACTTCGCCCGACAGCTTCTCAAAAGAACCTTGCTGCATGGCGAGCCTGATTCTTTGGAGCATGAACCACGCCGTCTTTTGGGTAACGCCTATGGAGCGGTGAATCTCGCAAGAGCTAACCCCGTTCTTTGCGTTTGCGATGATCCACATGGCAGCGAGCCATTTGTCCAGCCCTATAGGAGAGTCTTCAAAGATCGTGCCAACCTTAACCGAAAACTGTTTCTTGCAGCTACGGCATTTCCACACGCGGCGACTCTTGAGGTAGTAGTGATTTTCGTCTACCAACCCGCAAGCCGGACAAACGGGGCCGTCCGGCCAACGAGTGGCCGCGACGTGTTGAGTAGCAACCTCAAGATCGGAGAAATACCGTATCGCTTCAAGTAACGTTTTCGGATGATTTGCAGGTCTTTCCATGACTATAGTATAGCACATTTTGGTGAGTCAGGTATATAATTACCCTTCGCAGGGGTACTGGTACTGTGCCTGCTTCGACCACAAAAGGGGGGCGAACGTCCCGATGAGGGCCGACCGCTTCCTTTCGACCGAGAGGATCGAGGGCTTTGAGATGCCACCCGAGCTCTCCGTGGAGGGCTGGATGTCTACCGCGAAAGGAGCCGTCGGCGAGCGGCTGCGGATTAGGGTTCGGGCCACCGATCGGGGGCGGAAGAGCTTCGAGCTCACCTCCCTGTTCGGCGGCATCGCGCCGGGCGAGGGCGGAGGCGGCGTCGTGGAGGCCGAGATCCCGCGCTCCGAGATCGACTACTACGCCTCGCGGCTGTTGAGCGTTGGGACTGAGGTCTCGGTGGAGTCCCCGACGGAGCTGGTTGAGGCCATCCGAGGGAAGGCCGAAGGGGTCCTCGATCTCTACCGTTCCCGAAACCGCTAACGCGCGGGGAGGGGACGCGGCGACCGACCTCGCCGGCGGGAGCAAGAGGCCCGCACGGCCCTTCCACGAGGAATTTTGTAACGCGTGCTTAGAACGGCACCGAGATGAACGGAGAGGAGTAGTTCGAGATATTCGCCAGGACTTCCTCGGCCTCCTCGCGTGTCATCCGGCGTGTCTCCGCTTCGAGCATTAGTGGCATCAGGCCCACGTCCCCGACCATCGCCATGCCAGTGATCTCCTCGAACGACAATACCCACGAGACGGCCGCGTTCACGTAGCCCTGCTCGTCGAACGGTTCGTACCACGTGGCGTACTTCTGACCTCCGGTCGGGTCGCCCTCCGGCCAGTTGCGCCGAGAGATGGTCTTTATGGTCATCAGGCCCACGTCTTGACGTTGTATCTCCTGGACCAGAGCCTCGAAGTCCGCCCGATAGTCCCCGTCGGTCGAGAGGATGTAGTTCCAGGGCGTCAGCACGGTGTCGAAACGGTAGCGGCGCAGCGCTTCGAGATGGACTGCGGGAGCTTCGTGGCCGTGGCCGGTAATACCTATGGCCCCGACGAGCCCTTCTTCCTTCGCCTCGATGGCGGCTTCGAGGGAGCCTTCGCTGCCGGTGGCGCGGTCCAGGTCTTCCAAGTCGCCGACGGCGTGGAGCTGGAGAAGGTCCACGTTGTCTACCCGAAGGCGTTCGAGGGAAGCGTGGATCTGACGCTTCGCGGCGTCCTTCTTGCGCAGTCCGGTCTTTGTGGAGAGAAAGATCCCATCGCGGATTTCGGGCATCCAGCGCCCGTATTGAAGCTCTGAATCGCCGTAATCGGCGGCGGTATCGAAGTGCGTAACGCCCGCGTCGAGCGCCTGCTGGATCGCGTGGTCCGCCGCCTCCTCACTCACCTCCGAGAGCGCCGCGCCCCCGAAGGTAAGCACCGAGTTCTCCTGCCCGATCCGTCCTAGCCTGCGATGTTCCATCCTCGCTCCTCTCTTCGCCTGACAATGATCTTACCCCGCCCCCAACTCCACACGCAGCGTAACCACCTCGAACGGCCGCACCTCAAACCGCACCACACCGTCCTCGATAGCGACAGGCTCGCCGTCCGCCTCCTCCAGCAAGTTGACCCGCTCGGCCCCGAGTACCTCCCGCGCGAAACGCACCACCGACGTACCCCGCGCGCCATGCGGTTCGTAGAGGCGCAGGATCACACCACGCCCATCCTCCGACCGCTTGAGGCTTCCAAGGGCGAGCTTCAACCCCTCCGCGCTCACGAAGCCCGCCTCGGAGATCGCCGCCGAACCGGGTATCGCGACGAGCGGGCTGTTCAGAGCGAACGCCTCCTCTACCACGCCAGCCTCTGTCCAATCGCCGGGGTGCGGGAAGAGGCTGTACGTGAACCGATGTGCGCCCTCGTCGGCGAACGGGTCCGGGTACATGGGACTCCGCAGAAGGCTGATGCCGAGGACGTTGTCCCGCGCGCTGTGTCCGTACTTGCCGTCGTTCAGGAGGGCGACGCCGTAGCCCGGCTCGGAGAGATCGGCGAAACGGTGGGCCGAGACCTCGAAGCGGGCCGCGTCCCAGGAGGTGTTACGGTGGGTCGGGCGCTCGTGGGCGCCGTACATCGTCTCGAAGGTTGCGGTCTGAGACCGAACGTCCAGCGGAAAGAGCGCGCGAAGGAGTATCTCGCGTTCGTGCCAGTCGATCTCCGTTACCATATCCAACCTACGGGAACCGGCGCAGAGCCGGTAGGTCTGAGCAATGCGTGAGCTTCGCCAGCGGCGCTCGACACGCACCGACGCGCGCAGAGGACCATCCTCGATGACCTCCACCTTCTCGACCGCCGAGACTTCCTCGCCTGCCAGTTCGTAGTCTTCGTCCACGTCCCAGGCGTCCCAGTTGGCGGGCTTGTCCACGTATGCCCAGAGCTGGTTACCGCGCCCATCCAGAAGAACCTCGCGGTCCTTCTCCTTGTCATATACACGATGCAGGGTCCCATCGGCACCTATCTCGACGCGCAGAATCTCGTTCTCGAAGACAACTCCGGCATCCGGGCTGTCGACCTGTATCCTTGGCCGAACCTCCCAGCTTTCGTCGTCTTCGACCACCCGGAGACCGCACCATCCGAGCCCCGGAACCAGCACATCCGGCGCATGTACCAGTAACCCCTCCGCCGTCCGCTGCGCCGGGAGAAGCTCTCCATTACCCGCGACGGCAGAGACACCCTCCGGTAGCAGCACCGAGAGCGGTCGCGGAGCGAGCCCAGCGTTTGCGACGAAAAGAGTGTTTCCATCTTCGGCTCCATCCGCCGGAGACCGGAGCGCGGCGTCGCGCAACTTCTTTGCGCCGCCGACCACGTCCCGTAGCTGCTCGCGCGCCTCCTCGTAGACCTCGGAGATCGAAGATCCGGGCAGGATGTCGTGGAACTGGTTCAGAAGCAGCGTCTTCCACAGCCGGTCCAACTCTTTAGCGGGATACTCCGCGCCGTCGAGGTGGGCCAGGGTGGCGAACGCCTCTGCCTCCATCAGCCGGTGCTCGGCCTCGCGGTTGAGCTTCTTGACGAGCCCCTGCGTGGTCAGCGTGCCGCGATGCAGTTCGAGGTAGAGCTCGCCGGCCCATTTTGGCAGACCCCCGGCCGGCAGGCTCTCGAAGAACTCGTCCACACGGCTCATGCGGAGCCGGGGCAAGGCGGGGAATTCCTGGAAGCGGGCGTAACTTTCGAGCATCTCCTCGCTCGGGCCGCCGCCGCCGTCGCCCCAGCCGAAGGGGACCAGGCTCTCGGGGTGGCGGCGCTTCCCTCCGAAGTTGCGCCAGACGCCGAGCAGGTCGAAGGGCGCTATGTCACCGTTGTAGTCCATGCCGGGGTTTCGGGTGAAGTGGGCGGTGACGCGGCTGCCGTCTATCCCCTCCCACTCGAACAGGTCGTGCGGGAAGCGGTTCGACGCGCTCCACTTGAGCTTCGCCGTGTAGAAGCCGTATATTCCGGCGCCGCGCAACAGTTGCGGGATGCCGGGCGAGAACCCGAAGGCGTCCGGGAGCCAGGCGACGGTCGAGCGGCGTCCGAACTTCTGCTCGAAGTAGCGTTGGCCGTGCAGGAGTTGCCGGACGAAAGACTCGCCGGAGGGGATCTGGCAGTCCGGCTCGCACCACATCCCCCCGACCGTCTCCCAGCGCCCCTCGGAGATGCGCTCCTCCATACGCTCGAATAGTGTCGGATCATCCTCCTCGACCCAGGCGTAGAGCTGCGCCGAGGACTGGTTGAACGTGAAGTCCTCGTAGCGGTCCATCAACCCGAGCACGCTGGAGAAAGTCCGCCGCGCCTTCCGACGGGTCTCGGCGAGCGGCCACAACCAGGCCAGGTCTAGGTGCGCGTGGCCGGTGACCGCGAGCCTCCCTACCGGCGGGTACTCCCGCTTTATCTCCTCCAGACGGGAAGCGAGTAACTTACGCACCGCCGCAACCGCCCGGCGCGCCTCTCGCGGAAGCGGCTCCAGAGGCCGTCCCGGCTTCGGCACGTTCCACATGGCGCGCATCCCGCGTGGACCGCCCGCGACCTGCGAAGAAATTTCGGACGGCAGGCTGGAGATACCGTCGCCCGCCGGGTATTCGTAACCCCGCAGATACCGCGCGACTGCCACTCTGCTCTCTGAAGGCCAGTCGGGGGCGAGCGTGGCTAATGCGGCGTCCACGGCGTCCAGTAGATGCGGAACGGCGTCGTGGCCGTCCAGTTCCTCGCAGGCCGCCAGGATCGCGGCGAGGTCCCGTAAGAGACCGCGCACCTCTGTCTCAGGCACCACCAGAGCGGCACGCTCGATGCGCGGCTCGGCGACGTGCGAGCCCCACAACCCCTTCGATACCACCTCGGCCTCTATGCCGACCTTCTCTCCGGCCCGCGCCGCGTCCGAAACCGGGAAGGCGCGGTGGAATGGGTTGAGTCCACCCGTGATACCGTTCGAGAGTCGGACGAACCCTTCGCCGCCGAGCCACAACTCAAGCTCGACCGGCGCGCCCTCCCATTCTTCCGGGATCTCGACCTCCGTCGAGAGGAACACCGGCGTCTCTATCTCCGGCCAGAAATCGCCGTGTTTGATCTCCCACGGCTCGCCGTCTCCGGCCACGAAGCTCCACTCCTCTATGCGATGCTCGCGGGCGTTCCTCCAGAGGCGCAAATCCTCGATGCGTCGGGCGTGGCGTTCGAGGCGGTGCTTGTCGTGGGTCTCCATCGTCCTCCTTCAGACCGGCTGCGGCATAGCCGGAAATACTATCCGTTAAAGCCCCCTCGTGGATAATGTGGATATTTCTGGTGCTACACTGATCCCGTGTAAGCGGAAAGGATGCCGCATGACGAATCTCACGATCACGGTGGACGAGCAGACGTTGAAGAAGGCGCGGATGCGGGCGCTACAAGAAGACACTTCCGTGAACGCGGTGTTGCGAGAGTTCCTGGAAAGTTACGCTGGGCTCCGGGAAGAGCGGTTAGAGGCGGCGCGCAGGATATTGGAGGACGCTCGCAAGGGTGGATCCGGGTCCGGACCCGAAGGCCGGACGTGGACGCGGGAGGATGCGTATGAGGATCGCATGATAAAGCGCGACGATAAGTGACGCTCTCCTTTCTCGACACCAACGTCCTGCTCTATATGTACGATGACGATGAGCCGGAGAAAAAGAACCGGGCGCTGCGGCTGTTCGACGAAGAAGTCAGGGCGGATCGCGCCATCCTAAGCACGCAAGTCCTACAAGAATTCTACGTGAACGCGACCCGGAATATAAAAACACCACTCTCACCCGAGCGGGCCGAAGCGCGCGTCTGGGACTTCTCCCAACTTCCGCTTATTCGGATGGACGCTCCCCTGATCCTGGCCGCCATAGGTCGCAGTCAGGAGATGCCGTTCTCGTTCTGGGACGCGCTCATAGTCGAAGCGGCGCTGAAGGCGCATGCCGACCAGCTTCTCACGGAAGACCTGCAATACGGTCAAATCATCAACGGAATGCGGATCGAGAATCCCTTTCTCTAACGAACCGCCATAGCACGAGCGGACGCGCCGCCTTTATACTTGGTCCAGGATAAAGGGAAGGAGAATTACATGAGCGAGAAGGTCTACCGCAGCGAGCTTACGCCGGACATCTTCCTCCGCCGCAGCGCGTACATGTTCCCGGAGAAGACCGCCGTGGTCCACGGAGACCGGCGCTACACCTACCGCGAACTGGAGGAGCGGGTCAACCGACTCGCGTCGCGGCTGCGTGAGGCGGGGCTGGAGAAGGGGGATCGCGTCGCTTTCCTCTGCTACAACATCCCGCCGATGCTCGAAGCCCACTTCGCGGTGCCGGCCGCCGGACTGGTGCTCGTCGCCATCAACACCCGTCTCGGCAAAGACGAGGTCAAGTACATCGTCGAACACTCGAAGTCCAAGATGGTCTTCGTTGACGCCGAGCTGGAGAAGCTTCTCGTGGACGTCGAGGGGATCGAGACGGTGCGGATAGACGATACGGGCAAGAGCGGCGATCCGTACGAGGATTACCTGGCGGAAGGTTCGCCGGAGCCGGTCGAGAGCTGGCTGGAGGACGAGGAGGAGGTAATCTCCATCAACTACACCTCCGGTACGACGGGCCGGCCGAAGGGCGTGATGTACACACATCGCGGCGCTTACCTGTGCGCCCTGGGGAACGTCATCGAGATCGGGATGAACTACGACACCAAGTACCTGTGGACGCTCCCGATGTTCCACTGCAACGGCTGGACGTATCCCTGGGCCGTGACGGCCATCGCCGGGACGCACGTGTGCCTGAGGAAGGTCGAGCCGCCGCGCATCTGGGAGAAGTTCGAGTCCGAGGGGATCACGCACTACTGCGCCGCCCCGACCGTCCAGATCGGGATCGTAAACGACGATGCAGCGCATGAGTTGGACACCCCGGTGGTCGCCGCCATAGCCGGAGCGCCGCCCTCCCCCACCCTGCTCGGCGGCCTTCTGGAGCTGAACATCCAGCCCATGCACATCTACGGTCTCACGGAGACCTACGGCCCGATGACGACGAGCGGCGTGCATCGGGAGTGGGAGGACCTGGACCTCGAAGAGCGGGCGCGGCTCATGGCGCGTCAGGGCCAGGGCTATGTTACGGCGGACCTGGTGCGCGTGGTAGACGAGGACATGAACGACATCGAGCAAGACGCCGAGACGATGGGCGAGATCGTGATGCACGGCAACATGGTCGCGAAAGGATACCTGGACAACGAAGAAGCCACCGAGGAAGCGTTCGCGGGCGGCTGGTATCACTCCGGAGACGTGGCCGTGTGGCACCCGGACGGGTACATCGAGATCCGGGACCGCTCGAAGGACGTGATCGTCTCCGGCGGCGAGAACATCTCGACCATCGAGGTGGAGCAGGCCGTCGCCCGCCACCCCGCCGTCCTAGAAGCCGCCGTTATCGCCATCCCGGACGAGAAATGGGGTGAGCGTCCGAAGGCGTTCGTCACCCTGAAGAAAGGCAAGGAGGCCACGGAGCAGGAGATCATAGACTTCTGCAAGGAGCACATCGCCCGCTTCAAGGCGCCCGCCGCCGTCGACTTCATGGACCTGCCAAAGACCTCGACCGGCAAGGTCCAGAAGTTCGTCCTGCGCGACAAGGAGTGGGAAGGCCGCGACAAGAAAGTAAACTAGTAGCAGTATGCCAAAACTCCACATCCTGAAAGTCTTCGTCGGCAAGAACGGCGCCGGCGGCAACCCGCTCGGCGTCTTTCTCGAAGGACACGAGGTAGCGGAGAACGAGCGCCAGAGCGTCGCTGCGGACCTCGGCTTCTCCGAGACGGTCTTCGTTGACGACGCTGAGAGCGGCGCGGTCCGCATCTTCACGCCGGGTACGGAGCTTCCGTTCGCGGGACACCCGCTGGTCGGCACGGCCTGGCTATTGGAGAGCGAGGGTTACGACGTACCGGTAGTCCGTCCTCCGGCGGGTGAGGTTCCGGTTAGAGGCGAAGGGGATCTCACCTACATCACGGGCCGGCCGGAGTGGGCGCCGGGGTTCGAGCACGTCCGGCTGGACTCTCCGGCGGACGTGGATGCTCTAACGGGACCGCCGGACGGACACGACCTCGCGGGCGTGTGGGCCTGGGAGGATGAGGAGGCCGGAGACGTCCGGGTGCGGGTGTTCGCGCCACGGGTCGGCGTCGAGGAGGACGAGGCGACGGGCGCTCACGCCGTCCGGCTGGCGGACATGCTAGAGCGCAAGCTCAGGATCCATCAGGGCGAAGGCTCTCTCATACTGGCCGAGCCGCGTCCTGACGGAAGCGTGGAGATCGGCGGCCGCACGGAACTGGTCGAGACGAGGGAATACCAAGGCGAGGAGGAACGCGATGATCGAAGCGAAGACCTATGAGCACATCATCCACGAGCAGGACGGCGCGGTCGCCTACGTGACCATGAACCGCCCGAAGAAGCGCAACGCCCTCTCGGTGGCGCACATGCAGGAGTTGACCTCCTGCTTCAAGGCCATCGGTGAGGATAGGGAGACGTCGATCGTCATCCTACGCGGCGAAGGACCGGCCTTCTGCGCCGGACACGACCTCTCCGAAATGATCGGTCGCGATCCAGACACCTACCGCCACATCTTCGATGTCTGCTGTGACTTGATGGAGAGCATCCAGGCCATCCCGCAGCCCGTCATCGCCCAGGTCCACGCGACCGCGACCGCTGCCGGCTGCCAGCTCGCCGCGACCTGCGACCTCGTGGTGGCCGCCGAAGAGGCGAAGTTCGCCACGCCGGGCGTCAAGATCGGGCTGTTCTGCTCCACCCCGATGGTCGCCCTCTCGCGCGCCGTCGGCCAGAAGAAGTCAATGGAGATGCTCCTGACCGGAGACTTCATCTCCGCCGAAGAAGCCCGCGCCGAAGGACTCGTGAACAAGGTGGTGTCGTCCGAAGACCTCGACGCCGAGACCCGCGCTCTCGCCAACAAGATCGCCGACGCCAGCCCGCTCGTCGTCGGGATCGGGAAAGGGGCGTTCTACCGCCAGCTAGAGATGCCAACGGAGCAGGCCTACGCCTACACCAAAGAGGTCATGTCCTTCAACGCGACCTTCGCCGACGCCCAGGAGGGAATGTGCGCCTTCCTGGAGAAGCGCAAGCCAGAGTGGAAGGGTCGATGACGAGCACCGTTACAAAACCTCGGGAAGCACAAGAGCGTAAGGTTGTTGGGCTGCCGCCCTACAACGTGGTCTTGCTCGACGATGACGATCACAGTTACGAGTACGTGATCTTGATGCTAAAGAAGCTCTTCGGGCACTCAGTAAACAAGGCCTACGGGATGGCGATGGAGGTCGATGCGAACGGCAGGGTCGTCGTGACGACCACGAACCTGGAGAAGGCCGAGTTGAAGCGGGACCAGATCCACACCTTCGGTCCCGACCCGCTTATCCCTCGCTGCAAGGGCTCCATGTCCGCGACAGTAGAGCCCGCGTAAAGGTGGCCTCCTTACGCCTGATCCCAGTACATCACGGCGCCGTCTTTATGCTTCACGAAGCGGACGTCTCCGTCCTGGGAGACGACGATGACGAGGGCTCGCGGGAGCGCTCCGGCTAGCCGGTAAGCGGAGCGATGCCGGGTGCCGACGCCGGTGGTTCTCTCCTTGACGGTCTTTTCGCCTTCGGTATCCAGGGCTTTCTCGACAATGGAGATGTCGGGGAGGCCGCCGGAGATCTCACCACCAAAGCCCAGAAGCTCGAAGCGCTGCGTCATCACGAACGCGCCGTCCACCGCCGTGAGACCCGCGATGAGGTGGGCGACCTCGAAGATGGCCTCGTCGAGATTGGCGAGGTTCTCGTCGGTGATGGCTTCGTAATCGTCCCAGCCAACCGGCTCGCGGATGGCCTCATCGCCTACTTCGCCGCCTCGGAGTTCCGCTATGGCGTTCATGGCGCGCACTATCAGGGAACGGAAGCGGCGGCGGGGTTCGTTGCCGGTAAATTCGTATTTAAGCGAGACGTAGCCTTCTTCGAGAAGGTCATTGGCGAGGTCGGGCGGGATTACGACGATAGTGCCGCCATGCCGGGAATTACGAACGGCGGCGATGAGGCGTTTGATCAGGTGCTGCCCTATGACGCGCGTGATGTCGTTATCCAGCGGCGCCCAATTCAACCCGGAATGTACCGCCCTTACCCGGGCCTCACTGTGGATCCGGGCCAACTCTTCCCTCACCGGGGCGAACATCTCCGGCAACCAGGTAGATTCAAAGACATCCATGTACGCGCCTGAGAGCTGTCCACCTTCGAGCTTCCCGACGGAAGCGTCACCGCTGCTCACCGAGACACGTCCGGGTCCGGTGACGTGAAGTATCAAGACCAGCGGCAGCGATGGTGGCCGGTCTCGTCCGCCCTGATCCGCCCTCAGCCACCGCGGCCCGGAATGCACGATGCCCCAAATCTTGAGTTTCCCATTCTCGTCGAGCTTCACCCCGACGAGAGAGCGATAGTAATCGGTGGCTGGTGAGATTCGCCGTAACTCCTGCATGTCGAACGTCCG
>JBBPZZ010000019.1:0-17957 GCA_038198445.1 Rubrobacterales bacterium | reverse complement strand
TCCTACGAGGTGGTTTGCGTGTTCCGCGAGCCTATAGACTGGTTGGCTAGCTGGTGGCGCTACCGGGCTCGTGAAGAGTTGGCCGATCCCTCACACCCGGCCCACAACAACTACACGGGTAACGTCTCCTTCGAGGAGTTCTCCCAGGCGTTTATGAAAGGCGGCGAGCAGTTCGCGCTGATAGGACGGGAGGCTGAGTTCGTGCAGAAGTGCGGACCGAAGTGGGCGGAGGTGGATCGCGTCTTCCGCTACGACCAGCTCGACCTGCTGGTCGACTACCTGTGCGAGAAGGTTGGCGAGGAGGTCGAGGTTGGCTTCAGAAACGTCTCGCCAAAGATCTCTTACTCCCTCTCCGGGGAATGCGAGCGCGAGTTGCGCGCCTTCCTCGAACCCGAGTACGATGTATACGTGCGGGCAATCGGCGGACCAGGATCGGCGCTGGATCTTCAAACCAGCGCGGCTGTTGACAACTTTCCGGGACGACAGTAGCCTTCCATGCGGATCGCAGGGCACACAGACTATATAGAAGGAGTATAGGTTGCCGATCTTCCGGCTCAACAAGGCTTTCAACGTAGGGCGGGATGCGAAAGTATTTCTGAACCTGCAGGGCGGCCTCACGCGGGGGCCGGTGCCGGAATCCGCGCCTCACGAAGACCAGGCCGAGATCCTGAGAAAAGAACGGCAGCGCAACGAGAAGCAGAGGAAACTGCTTCTGGAGCAGAGGCTGGAGATCTCCCAGCTCAAGAGCAAGCTCGGCGCGGCAAACGGCTCTACGGAGGACGTCCTAGAGGCTGCGCCGCCGGCTTCTCAGGAGCAGGACGAACCAAAGGGCGCGTTGCCGGAGTTCATCGTTATCGGGGCGATGCGATGCGGGACGAGCCAGTTTTACGATCTCCTCACGCAGCACCCGAACGTCAGGAAGGCCGCCGCGAAAGAGTTGCACTACTTCGACCGGCCCGAGCGATTCGAGAAGGGTATCGAATGGTACCGGAAGTGCTTCCCGGCGCCGCCGCGTAACGCCGGTCAGATATCTATCACCGGCGAAGCAACGCCGAGCTACCTGGCCGCTCCTCAAGTTCCAGAGAGGGTGGCCGAGGTCGTCCCGGAAGCCCGGCTGATCGTGCTGCTCAGGCACCCGGTCGACCGGGCTTACTCGCATTACCATCTGCTGGCGAGGCGCGGGTTTGCCCCGAGCTTTGAAGAAGCTCTGGAAGCGGAGCAGACGGGGCTACTCGACGGAGAGGATGAACCTTCTGACAGAGAGCGTTCCTCCAACGTTGGCGATGCACCACCAACCAAGCTACTCGCTAAAGGTATGTATGTGGATCAACTCGCGCGCTGGCGTCAGTTCTTTGGCGAAGAGCAGTTGCTCGTGCTCAAGAGCGAGGACTTTTATAAGAGCACCGCGGACACCCTGAAGATAGTTCAAGATTTTCTCGGCTTGCCGCATCGAGAGCTTGCGCTTCTACCCCGCGGCAAGACATCCCGCAGCACGGAATACCGTTACGAGCCAATGGAACCGGTCACGAGGCAGCGGTTGGAAGAGTTCTACGAACCGTACAACCAGAGACTTTACGAGTACCTCGGGGTGGATTTCGGGTGGTAGTGACGCTAGGCGCCTGATCTGTTGGCTGCTCGTGTAACCGAGCCTCGTGGCGTTTATCGTGTAGGAGAGGTCAGCCCGGCTAACCGCGCCTTCTAACACGCTCGAATTCATAGCCGATAGTAGTCACCAGTTTGTGCGGGGATCTTGTCAGGCGCGGTGGCAGAGTTCCCCTGTCAGCTACCTCAGGTTTCTTTTGGGCTGGGATTCCGGCTGTCAGAGCACTTCGACCACGAGTTCCAGCACCCTGCACGACAGCAGATAACCCTGCCCTCGGCATCAGATGGGATTTTTCTCACGGAAAGTAGGCTAGGTGAGAAAAACTCTACGCAAACTATCGAGAGAGATGTGAACGCTACAGGATACCTGGAGACATGCTGCTAGACTGCTCGTATGCTAGTGTACAACGGCAACGGGACGCGGAAGTTCGCATTCATCCACGTTCAGAAGACGGGCGGCTCCTCGATAGATGAGTTGTTGCGGGCAACGGTCCCGGACATCGAACGCTACGGCCCGCGCCACATGGGAGTCCGCCACGCTCGCAAAGTGCTGGATAACTGGAGCGACTACTACAGTTTTGCGTTCGTGCGCAACCCCTGGGACCGTCTCGTTTCGTGGTACGCCATGATAGACCGCGCCAGACGCTTCGAGGCGGGCGAGCTTGCGGAGAAGCCGACACCGGAGCAGCTAGCTCATCGGCGCCGCCGTCTTCGCAAGAACCCGCTCTTGAACCACGCCGCGCACGAACTAACGAAGGACCCTACCTTCGAGTCTTTCTTGAGGAGATGCACCGGGGTATTCCAGGTAAGGGGTATGACCCTCTCGTTTGCCCGGCCCCAGACGGACTACTTCACCGAACCCGCCGGGGGCCGATCTCTTGTGAGCTTTGTGGGGCGCTTCGAGCGCCTCAAGGAAGACCTTGGCGTCGCGCTCGAAGAGATCGGTTTGGGCAAGAGCCTTGCTGACACTGTGCCGCACCGTAACCGCAGCGAACACGGACGCTACCAGGACTACTACACGTCGGAGCTTCGGGAGATAGTAGCCGAGAGGTTCCAGAAGGATATAGAGCGCTTCGGCTATGAGTTCTAGCACTCTGCACGATAGCAGAACCCTGAACCTCGGAGTGAGATTACCAGCGGAGTTTCTCAAATAAGTAAAAGAATCTACAAAAACTTCGCTCGAAACGCTAAAGTCCTTCAGTCCATCGACCGATAAAGTTATCAGGGTAGTCATACGGGACTACATAGGGGACAAGCTCGGAGCTTGTAGTTAGGTGGTGAAGATACGAAATAACAGGCTAAGTGTACATAAGTTATAAGTCGGTAATCGGACAGACTCGGAGATACCCTAATATCTCTGAGGTGGAGAAGGAACCGCAGATTCCTCTCCAAGAACAAGAAAAATGGAGGTTCTCTTGTTGCAACACACAAGTATACGGATTAGCGCACTCTTTGTTTTGGCGGCACTCGTCGTGGCCCTCGCCGCAACTGCCGCAGTGGCCGCAACCGTCAGGGGCACCAACGGCTCCGACATCCTCAACGGAACCCCGAATGCGGACAAGATCTACGCCAAAAGCGGAGCGGATACAGCTCGCGGATTCGGCGGAAACGATACTGTGCATGGAGGGCCTGGCGACGATCTCGTCAAAGGTGGACCCAACAAAGATAGCGTCTTTGGTGATACGGGCAACGACACCGTGGTGGGAGGCACCGGTCCCGACAGAGTTGGCGGCGGCACGGGCAGAGACACGCTCGAGGGGCGTGGCGGCGACGACCATATAGCCGCCGCGGGAGACGGTCAACGCGACCGGGTTAGCTGCGGCACCGGTACCGACGTCGCAGTCGTGGACCTGAACGACCTGGTCGACGGTCAGCCCGTCGGCTCCGTGCTCAATCTACCCGGTCAGGCAGTTGGCATTATCGGAAGCTGCGAGCGTGTAGAGATCCGCATCTTCCAGTAAAACCTTTAGTACATTAGAAACGCCTGTCGCCCCCGGTTAGCGCCGGGGGCCTTTTCATGAAGACTCGCCGCGACCATCGTGTGTACCACGATGTAGAGTCATAGTGCTCATCTTTCGGCATGCGAGAAGCTTAGAAGAGGAGGCACCAGACGAAGCACCCAAGAGCTTCGCTCATCTCTATTTCAGAGCGTGTCCGCGAGGCCAGACGGGAGGTCGCGTTGGGGACGCCAGCCGAGCTCGCTCTCAATCTTATCCACCGACAGCCGGGAATGCCCAACGTCTCCGGGACGCGAAGGCCCATGCTCTACCTCCACCGCCGGCCCCATCTTCTGCTCCATTGCCCGGAGAAGCTCTAATATGCTCGTCGCCCGTCCCGTCCCGACGTTCCACGTACCATCGCGCCTGCTGCGCGCCATGAGCAACAACGCCTCCACCACGTCGTCGACGTGTACGAAATCCCTGCTCTGCTCTCCGGAGCCGTTGATAAGGATGGGCCAGCCGTTGCGGAGGCGTTCGGCGAAGATAGCCGCGACCCCGCCTTCAAGGTCTTTTCTCTAGCGCGGACCGTAGACGTTGGCGAGCCGGGCGTTGGCGTAGGAGATCCCACCGAACTGGACGTAGCGCTCCGCGAGGTACTTGTGCGCGCTGTAGTAGCTCATCGGCCGGGGCAACGTTTCCTCGTCGGCGCCGTCCGACTCGCCATAGATCCCCCCGCCCGTGGAGAGAAACACGAAGCGCTCCGCGCCGGCGGCTTTCGATCCAGCGAGCACATTGGCCGTGCCCCGCACGTTAACGTCCAGGTCCCGGACGGGGTTCGACATCGAAGCCGCCACGCTCACCTGCGCGGCGGCATGTATGACGACCTCGACGTCTAGACTGGCGACAGCGTCTACGACGTTCGGGTCGGCGATGTCCGCCTCTAACGTACCTATTCTCTTACCGAGGTTGGCCCGGTTCCCGCTGGAGAAGTTGTCCAAGACAACGACCTCTTCTCCGCCGGACACGAGCGCGTCGACGACGTGACTCCCGATAAAACCGGCTCCACCCGTAACGAGGATCATATTAGTGCTGATGCCTTAATGTCACCGACCATCCATAGGCTCGAAAACTTCAAGAAATTCCAGGGCATCATACCGAAAAAGAGCATGGAAAAGCACGCGGGCTCGCTGGAGTTTTCCAGCGAGCCTGCGTGGTGAGGCTTACCGCCTCTTGAAACGGGCTACGTAACTCTTGTAGTTCGGCGGCGTCGTGATCATGTGCCTGATAGCCTTTCCGTCAGACCAGGACTTGAAGACCCAGCTCCGGCCGTTGTTCCGCTGGCTCGGGGCGTAGACTAGCAACTTGTAGCCGTCCCAGGAGCGTATTGTCTTGGGAGCCTTGATCGACTTACCATTGATTACCAGTCGGAAGTCCGTCAGGGGACGGGTAATGAACCTTACGTAGACGACCTTTGGCTTTATCTTGCGGGTGACGGTCCTCTTGAGACCCTGCGAATCGGTGGCGGTCAGCCGGACCTGTAGGAAGTTTACCTTGGGACTGGTCGCGAAGAGGTCTTCCGGAGCCGGTGCGGTGAAGTTCAGACCGTTGCCCTGGCCCGAGAAAAACGGATGGTAGTGGCTGATGTTGTGATACCGGCGAACCTCCCAATTGAGGCTGGAACTCGCCAGGGAGCCGTCGTCGGCGTCGGTGGCGGAGCCCTGAAGCGTTATCTTCTGCCCCACCTTGAAGCGCATGGTTTCCGCGGGAGTCTCTATCTTCGGCACCGGAGGCGCGGTATCACCGGCGAAGACCTCGACCCTAGTGGAGTCCGTACCGCTCTTGCCGTCACGTATCGTGAGGGTCACGGTTTGCTTTCCGGTGGCCGTATAGGTGTGGGAAGCCGTGGCACCGGTCGCCGTAGTACCGTCGCCGAAGTCCCACTCGTAGGTGAGCTGGTCACCATCCGGGTCACTGCTGCCGCCACCGTCGAACTGGTACTGTTTGTCCTGCGGGCCGTAGTTCTGGCCGTCGCCGGTTATTTTGGCGCTGGCCGTTGGCGGACGGTTACCACGAGTGTAGGAGATGGATCTTATCTGTCCTCCGTCACCGCCGGCGTAGGTGGTGTAGTAGAGCGTCCGGCCGGTCGGTCCGAAAGTCATGGCGACGGGACCGCCGCGTCCGAGCCCGGTGGCGAAGCTGGTCTTCGTGTACCCGCCCCCGCTCTTGGGGGTGAGCTTGAAGATCTTGCCGCACACGTAGTCCCCAAACAGGTAGGACTTGTTGTACGAGGTGGGCCACACGCCGTCGGGGACGAACGCGGCCCCGGTTACCGAGGAACAGCCGCTGTTATGACTGTAGTTGTGAATGGGCGGAGTGTAGGGCTTGGCGCGGCAGTTTACGGATCCCGGCCGGTCCGGGTTGTCCTGTCGGCCCTCGCAGAGATTCCAGGCGTAGTCTGCGCCCTTCTTGCCACGGTCGATCTCCTCCCAGGCGCGCTGGCCGACGTCGTTGATAAAGAAGCTGGTGCCGGAGGCGTCCGGGTCGAAGGCCGTGCGGAACGGGTTGCGGAGACCACGGGCGAAGGTCTCCTTGCAGTTCTTCCCGGAGGCGGCGCGGCCGTTGGCCGAGGGGATGCCGCAGCGGGCGCTGTTGGTACCCGTATAGGGGTTGGTGGAGGGTATCGAGCCGTCGCGTTTTACTCGCAGAATTTTTCCGAGCAACACGTTCCGGTCGCGCGTGGCGTCGTTCTCGCCCCCGCCGCCGGAGTCGCCTTTATAGTCGCTGCCGCCGTCGCCGACGCTCGCGTAGAGGTAGCCGTCCTTACCGAAGTGAACGTCGCCCCCGTTGTGGTTGCCGTTCGGAGACGGGATGTTGTCTATAAGAACTTTCTCACTCGACGACGAGACGACGTTCCCGGACATGATGAAGCGCGAGACGCGGTTTACCGGGTTTCTCTTGTTCAATGGCTCGCCCTTCGGACAGACGCTGTATTTCTTATACGTGTAGTAGATGTAGACGTAGTGGTTGGAGGAGAAGTTCGGGTCCACGGCGACCCCCAGCATGCCCCGCTCGCCGTTAGAGCAGATCTTGCCGGATATATCCAGAGCCTGAGAGGTGCTCGTGGCCCCGCTCTGGCGCAACTTCAACACGCCTGGTTGGGTTGTTACAAGCATCCGCCCATCCGGCGTAAAAGCCATCGAGGTTGGGCCTTGCACGGTCGTTACGAGCTTGTCGTCGAAGCCGCTCGGCACGGCTGCGGCTGCCGGTCTGGCATCAAGCAAGAGTACGTATGCACCCGCCATTAAGGCCAGAAATACCAGAGACCAACCACATTTGTGCATATTAAATCCTTCGTTGTTCGAGTCCGGGCGCGAAACCCAACCGATGCCGACATACCTTTTAGCGTTATCGGACGGTTAGGAGAATAACTTAAGCGGGCAAGGGTAACTGTACTTCCGGCTACTAAACGGACGTATCCTGGAATGTGGATCTCGCGGTTCCGGCCCCGTCCGGCCTACCAGATCTTGTCCTCTTCATAGCCCAGCCTGACGAGCGTGTCTCCCGCCGTCTCCTTGAAGATCCGACGATCACGCTCGGAGAAGACGTTTCTCCAGTCGCCTACGACGCCCTTTCTAAAGAACGAGGAGGGGTCTTCCTCTCCTCTCGCCCGTCCCTCCGAAAGCCTCTCGAAGCTGGCGGCTTCCACACACCGCTGTATGGTCTCCCGGTCGTGGTCCGCGCCGAGAAAAGTCAGAAGCCGCCGCATCTCTGTCTCTGGTCTTTCGACGAGAGCCTCGTAGCGCACCTCTGTGTAGTTCTCGCCGAGCAAAGCAGGTCCTATTTCCGCAGCTCTCCCGGCCCGATCGCTCCAGTCACCGGCGAGCTTCCGGATTTGGTCCTCCGTAAAGATGCTCTCCCCGCTCTCCAGCAACCCCTGCGGGTTGTTGCGATAGGCTTCCCTACGGACAGCGGCCTCGGCGTCTTTGGCGGCTCTGCCGAAGTTCCAGGCATGGTGAGCGGCAGAGACCGCCGCGTCCCGTCCGTCCCGAATGATGTGGATGACGCGGGCCTCCGGGTAGATACTCGATACCTCCCTTAGCGTCTCGGGGGTGAGCAGCGGCGACTTGTCACCAACCAACTTCTTACCGGTCTTCAGCAACTCTCCTTCAAGAAAGTAGTCTACGGCCATCCGCGTGAGGTTGGAGAGGTGCTCGTCCGCGGGTTCATCCCTGCTCCAGACGGAACGCTCTATCCACAACCGGAGGTATTCGGCGTCGAGGAGTGCGTGGTATAGGGAGCTGGCGGGCCGCTCTATCTTGGCGCGCTTGAGGTTCTTCTGTCGCCAACCTCCGTCGAAGAGACGGCCTTCGCCCTTGCAGAGAATCTTCGGGTGCGCGTCGAGCATGTGCATCAGCCACGTCGTGCCGGACTTCTGGTAGCCCAGGACGAAGAAAACCGGCGTCTTGAGCGCGCTGACCTCCGAGTATCCATCGTCTCGCGCCAGGGATAGCTCTCTCTTGAGCGAGGCGATCTCCGCGTTCTTGACGGCGAGCTGACGACGGGCACTCCTGGTAGTCCTGGATCTCACAGTTCGGTTCGCTGCATCCAATAGAGCCTTCACACCCCGCACCGCCACGGAGGCTGCGCGACTCTCGACGATTCTCAAACGAGGCCTTCCCGCTCCAGGTAGTCCGCCAGAGCCTCTCTCCAGTGCCGGAGTTCCGGGCCGCCTAGGTTGGAGAGGACGCCGTTGGCCGGGCGTGAGGCGGGCAGCGGGTATTCAGAGCCGGAGACCGGGACGACCTCGACTTCAGTGCCGGAGAGGGCGAAGATCTCGCGGGCGAACTCGTACCAGGAGCAGGAGCCGGCGTTGGTCACGTGATAGAGGCCGTAGCTTCCCGCCTCTACTATGCCCGCGATAGCCCGCGCCAGGTCCCGGGCGTAGGTGGGCGAGATGAACTCGTCGCTCTTGACCTTGAGGACTTCGCGCTCCTTCGCCACGCGCAGCATGGTGCGCACGAAGTTGTGGCCGCGCCCGTAGACTCCGGCGGTGCGGACCACGTACCAGCGCGTGCTCAGGCGCATGACGTGCTCCTCGCCGGCCAGCTTGGTGCGTCCGTAGGCGCTCGCCGGACCCGGTGGATCAAACGGCTCGTAGGGCCGATCGTTCTCTCCGTCGAAGACGTAGTTGGTGCTGACGTGCAGGAGGTCCATGTCGCGCCGCTCGCAGGACTGCGCCAGGTTCCGCGGACCGAGAGCGTTCACCTCGTAGGCCGTCCCGGCCTCCGTCTCGCAGGCGTCCACGTTGGTGAAGGCAGCGGCGTTCACGACGAGGTCCGGCGCATGCTCGTCCAGGACGGTGCCCACGGAGGCAGGGTCCGCCACATCCAGTTCCTTCCGGGTGAGCGCCATGACTTCGTGGTCCCGCTCCGGCAGGAGTTCGTTCAGCTCCAGCCCGAGCTGTCCGCCGGCGCCTGTTATGAGAACCTTCATCTCGACATCCTCCGCGAAGTCCTAGCGAGCCTAGTTCCCGGACCGTTCCGAGAGTAACGTATCATAGAGTCTCTCCAGTTCGGCCGCATACTCCCCGACGGTCTTTACGTCACCTATTCCCTCGCGCAGTCTCTCCAGCACCCCCGGCTCTTCGCAAAGCCGCCGCAATTGGCGCGCCAGGTCTCCGGCATCCTCCGGCCTGAAGAGCAATCCGTTCTCTCCATGACGCACGAACTCGGACATCCCTCCGAGGTCGGTGGCGACCACCGGCGCCCCGGCGGCGAAGGACTCGAAGATCACACCGGGTCCGTTCTCGTACCAGCGGGAAGGCACCACGAGCACGTCGATCTCCGAGTATACCCGCCCCAATTCGCCCCTAGAGAACAGCCCGTGCAACGATATCCTCCCGTCGTCCGCCGCCAGCGAGCGAAGCTCCTCCGCGTAGGCCGCATATCGCTCTGGGTCGCCGTAGATATCCAGCCGGGCGTCAAGGTCCGGCGCCGCCTTGAAGGCTCGCACGAGCGTGTCCGGTCCCTTGTGCGGGGCGAGGGTACCGACAAAGCCGACTCGCAGCGTCGCGCAGGCCTGCCGCTCCGTACGCGCTCCTGCGACCCCGGAAGTGTCTATACCGTAGCTGGAGACGCTCGTCTTGCCTGCGCCGACACCGTTTTTGGAGAGCAGGTTTCGCGCTAGATGGGTGTAGGCCAGCACATGGTCCACGCTCTTCATACGCTCTCTTATGTAACCCGGACGCTCACTCACGTCCCTTACCTGACGCAGCAATAGCGAGGACCGAGCGAGCGGCGTGCGGGAGAATAGGTCCGTGGCCTTCACCGCTGCACCTGGTACTGTGCTGGCTGTCCTCCTGACACGGGCATCCGTGCTGCGGCTGGCGATGCACCGGACGCAGTGGTGTACCTCCGGCCCCCGGCACATGGCACCGTCGTGGCGGCGGAGGTCCACGACGGGGCAGATCGTCCAGAAGTCCGCCGCCGTGTATATCACGGGGAGTCCCAACTCTCTGAAGGCGGAGAGCACACTCGCCGAGAGGCCCTGGAGGTGCATGGCGTGGACGATATCCGGTCTCACCTCCCGCGCGTACTCCGAAGCCCTTTGCTCCATCGCTTCGTTACGGTAGTTGAGGTGGAACGGGCGAGAGAGACCTTCCTCCGGGCGTCCGATCTTGCGGACCGGGATGCCCTCGTAGTCGTAATTTTCGATCTCTCCGGGCCGGATACCATCGCCGGGAGTACTTCGTTTCGCCGCGAGAACGAAAGGCTCGTGGCCTCTGCGACGCAACTCTTTAGCCAGCCCGAGCGTCACGACCTCGACACCGGCCCGACTCTCCGGGAAGAACTGGTGTACGGTAAAGAGAATCTTCATCGTCGGGGCGTATAGATAGAGGGGAAGCCTGCCAGCATACGCCACGGATTATACGGGATCTAAACTCCCCCGCTCAGGACGCGCTCTAACATAGCGGAGAGACGCGGACCGGCCCAAGCTAAGCGACGCTCTTTGCTACCGAGGTATGCTCCCACTTGTCCGAAGAAAGCGTGCCGGGCGGCGAGCAGAGCGACACGCGGCGCGGACGCCATGGTCTCCCGGTCCTGGCGCAGGCGACGATACAGATAGACCGACGAACGAAGAACGTTCAGGAGTAGAGAGAGTGAGTTCGGGGTCGAGGCGATTCCGAAGAGTTCCAGCAGGAGCCGGGCGTCCACGTAGTAGCGCCGCAGATCGTAGACCGTCCCTCGCTCGTGCGCGTGCAGCACGGTGGAGCGCGGCTCGTAAACGATCTTGTATCCTGCCTCCGTTATCCTCTTGCCCCACCGCAGGTCTTCTCCGAAGCGAGTGTGATCGAAGGGTATATCTTCCCACACTGAACGGCGAAGGCAAGAACTTACGTTGTCGAAAGCAGCTAGGGTCCGGCGCTCCTCCGGTAGCATCTTCCGGTATAGTTCCGGGCTGTCTGCGAACTGCTCCCTGCGCTCTGGCGACGCGGTGGGCCAGCTCTCCACCAGGACACGGGCCAGTGGACTATTCTCAGGGCGTGGCATCTGGCGGCTGTAGACGCCGGCTACCAGTGGCTCCCGCTCGAAGTTCTCTACCATCGCCTGGAGCCACTGCTCGTCGAGCGGCAGGGCGTCCTGAACGAGCAGTGCCACGTACTCGCCTCTTGAGCGCGAGACCCCGAGGTTGCGGGTCGCGCCGTGGTTGAACTCCGCAACGCTCGTCCGATGCACGGTGGCACCGTAACTCTCTGCAAGCTCCACGGTACCGTCCGTGGAGCCCGAATCCACAACGACTATCTCAAAACGGAAGTTGGTCTGCTGGGCGACGAGCCGGTCTAGCAAGTCCAAGAAACCAGGACCGGCGTTCCGGGTCAGGATGACAACAGATGTTTTCGGCAAAACCACGCCTAAGCGTAGAACCCCGCGGAGAAGGGAGTGGTGATCTTCTCATCGATCTCTACCCATCGTGGTATCAGCTCGTTGCTCCCAAACTCTCTACTGCATTCCGTTCCGAAGGAAGTAGCATTACGATAGAATTTTCCTAACCCGACACCGTCTTTGACACGCTCTCGCACCAGTGCTTCTCTGTCTTCCTGCGGGCAAACTTCTTGCTCCTGGTTGTTGCCTTTCATCCCACCCGGGAAGGAACAACAAAGCTACGGCCTCAAGAAGATCAGCAAATTTTCTGGATCACACAGCAAAATACTTAAGTTTTCATCCTGCGCGTACGATAATATACTCGATATATAATTTTAGCCTCTTCTTGGAGGGGAGAGCCGTAGTTAGAGACATCGTCCGTGGTCTTCGCAATCTCGTTCGAAGCATGCGTCAGAGTACCTCATGGCGAGACTTGAGGCACAGAGAAGCGCGAAGGTTTTGGTACCACCACTAAGCAGAGGGGGAACATGAATCCTATAGGCTTACGCGAAGATTTGGACCGCAAACAATTCCTTCGACTCAGCGCGGTGGGTCTCGCGGGCGCCATGATACTCGGAGGGACAGCCGGAAGGGTAATAGCGCAGACTGCTAGTAATTCTCTGGAGCGGGAGTTCGAGGCGGCGGCAAAAGAGTACAGTGTCCCCGTCGAGTTGCTCTTGGCGATGGGCTACGTGAATACTCGCTGGGAGATGCCCCCTCCAAGTGCCAGCGGTTACGAGGAAGGTGACCCGGACGGCAAGGGCCTCTACGGCATCATGGCCCTTGTTCGAAATCCCACCGCCGACACGTTGGGCGCAGCCGCGAACCTCACCGGTATCTCTGAAGACAAATTGAAGACCGATCGCGAGTCCAACATTAGAGGCGGAGCGGCTCTATTGGCTAAATCTCAGGGAGAGAAGCCTTTCGAGTTAGGCGAATGGTTCGGCGCCGTAGACGGTTCCGGCGGCAACGGTCGGGCTTACGACGCCGTGGCCGGCATCGGTGGCGGCGAACTCTACGCGGACCAAGTCCTCGACACCCTGAAGAGCGGAGCGGAAGCGCAGATCAGCACTGGCGAGAAGGTCGCTTTGGCCCCGCAAGACCCAACATCTCGAACGACGTCCGCCGGGGAGGTGCTCTAATGGCTACCCCAGATTACTCCCGCTCCACGTGGTACGGGGCGTCTTCCAACAACTATACATCGGCCAATCGGCCGAGTTCCAACGCCATAAATAAGATCGTCATCCACGTGACGCAAGGATCATGGTCGAGCGCCATCAACTGGTTCAAGGACCCCAGCGCCGGAGTCTCCGCCCACTATGCGGTCCGTTCCTCCGATGGGAAGATAGGCCAGTCGGTACAGGAGAAGGACATCGCCTACCATTGCGGCTACTGGTCTTACAACCAGACGAGTATTGGCATCGAGCATGAGGGCTACATCGACAATTCGAAGTGGTTTACCGACGCGATGTATAAGTCTTCGGCGAGGCTCTCGGCCTATCTGTGCAAGAAGTACAAAATACCTATAGACCGGACGCACGTTATCGGACACTATCAGGTGCCGGGATGCTCTGGGACAGGTGGAGGCTCTGGGTGCCACACCGATCCCGGCCGGTACTGGGACTGGGACAGGTACATCAGGCTCGTCAAGTACTATGCGGGTTCCCAGGCCGCCTCGGCTACCTACTCCCAGACGGTGGATAACGGAACCTCGGGACGTTTTTCGGCCTCTAGCCGCTGGATCTCTAGTTCTTACAGCTCCCAGCGCTATGGCAAAAATTATCGGGTGCTCAAAAAACCGCTTTCGTTCTCGGACAATGCTCGGTTCAAGATCAAGACTCCCAAGAACGGATCCTACAGGGTCTACGCCCGCTGGCCGGCCGATTCCGGCTATAATAACCGCACGTGGTTCCGCATCAAGACTACGTCCGGCTGGAAGCTGAGGTCCGTCAACCAGCGACAGAACGGCGGCAAATGGGTTCTTCTCGGTACGTACAACCTGGCCCGTGGAGACTCCTACCGGATAAAAGTATCGAGCAGGACCTCCGGCACAGGATACATTATCGCTGATGCGATCAAGATCGTAAAGGTGAGTTGAAGCGAGCGAAGTTTAAAGCTCCCCGAAATAAAGGGGCGCGGAGCTGCTGTAGATTCGGAGTACCCCGACGCTACTCGCGTCAACCCATCTGCTCTCGCCCGCGTTTGTTTTGGTGGACTTGGCGATGCCTTTGGGTAGTTGTAGACTTACTGTTGCTTACGCCGGCCCCCTTTAGAGTCTAAACTACCACCCGACAGCGGCAAGAAGAAGGACGAATTTGTACACGAACACCGCCAAAACGGAGAGTCAAGCCAGGATGGTCTTGGGCGCCCTGGCTAACTTCTACCACAAGCGGTGGTTGCTGCGGTACTTCATACATCGGCAGCTAATGCGCAGCTACCAGAAGTCTATACTGGGTTCTGTCTGGATAATTCTGGGACCCTTTATCTGGGTCTCATTCCTGGCGTTGGTCTTTTCGGAGATGGTTGGTCTGAGGTTCAGGGTGGTAGAGGGAGACGAGACCCTCAACTTCGGTCTCTATCTCTACTGCGGTCTGCTGCCTTTCACCGCCTACTCGGAATCGCTGACCAAGGGAGCAACCAGCATTAGAAGTAGCTCGGGGCTTGTGCAGAAGGTGGTCTTCCCGCTAGAACTATTGCCCTTCACCACGGCGGTTACGGCACTAGTGGACAAGTTCTTTGGAGTTGGGGCGCTGATGGTTGTACTCTGGATCCTGGAGCATCGTCTGGAGTGGACGGTGTTGTTGCTACCGCTGTTCATACTACCCCAGTTCCTGTTCATCCTGGGTCTGGCCTACTTCATGGCGTTCGTTGGCACGTACGTGCCGGACATCAGTGAAATCTTCCGGCCTATCGTGCGAGGATCGTTCTTTCTTACGCCGATCCTCTGGCCGGAATCCAAAATACCAGAGCGCCTGCATTTCCTGATAGATCTCAACCCTTTGGCATATCTGGTGGGGACTTACCGGGATTTGATCCTCCACGGCGAGATCCCCGGTATGCTGGCGACCCTGTACTTCTCCTTGTTCTCCGGAGCGCTGTTTATAGTGTCTTTCGCACTGTTCGTCCGGTTCAAATCGCGATTCGCGGACTTGCTCTGATGCCTATCATATCCCTTAGAGGGATTGGGAAAAGCTACAAGATAGCTTCAGGTAGGGAGCGTCTGAAAGAGCTCGTTAGCTTCGGCAAGATCCAGAAGAGCCAGGACTTCTGGGCGCTTGAGGACGTGAGCTTCGACGTCGAGCCGGGAACTACACTGGGGATTCTGGGCCGCAATGGCGCCGGTAAGAGTACCCTGCTCAGTATAATCTCCGGTATCGTGCAGCCGACCACCGGCACGGTCGAGGTCAATGGTCGTATGGTCGCGCTGTTTGGGGTGGGTTCGGGCTTCAACCCGGAGTTCACGGGCCGCGACAATGCGATGCTGAACGGCTTGCTCCTGGGCATCGAACGCGACGAGATGCTTGAGCGGTTCAAGGAAATAGAAGAGTTCGCGGACATCGGCAAGTTCATGGACCAGCCGGTCAAGACCTACTCCAGCGGCATGCGATCGCGGCTGGGCTTCGCCGTGGCCGTCAACGTAAAGCCGGATGTGCTGGTACTGGACGAAGTCCTAGCCGTCGGGGACGCTGTGTTCAAACAGATGGGTTTGCAGAAGATGCGCGAACTCCGGGACGCGGGGACTACCATCTTGTTCGTCTCGCACAGCCTGGGCATGGTGAAGAGTTTCTGCGACAAGGCCATACTTATTCACAAAGGCAAACTTATCGCCTCCGGCGAGACCAGCGAGACGCTGGACCGTTACCAGGCTCTTCTCTCCAGCATCAAGGCGGAGAAGAACGTCCAATCTTCGGATGAAGACCAGCAGACAGAGTACATGATAGAGCACGAAGAAGAGGAGGACGTCCAGGGTACGCCGGGATTCTCGGAGAATCCGGATCTCGCCCGCCGGCGGTTCCGCCACGGCACGGGAGAAGCCCGGATACAGAACGTGGAGATTCTGGACGAGCAGCACCTTCCGGTCGAGGTCACAGACGTAAACTCCAGGGTGATAGTACGGGTACACGCCCAGTACATGAAGGACGTAGATAACAGTTCACTATCTATCATCCTGCGCAACAAAAACGGCCTCGACGTTTTTTCGACCGGCACCAACTCAGAAAGCACACCCATCGGCGCGAGGGAAGAGGGCGAGCGTATAGTGGTGGACTTTGCTTTCCCTCTTCCGCTGAAACCCGGAGATTACAGCGTGGCCGCCTACATATCCCCGCCGGGGAAAGGCCTGTTCCTGGATTGGATAGACGTAGCGGAGGTATTCAGGATAGACCGTCCCGAGAAAGGCCGGGGCGTGCGGGGCCTGGTCCACCTGCCGACGGAGGTCGAGGTACACGAGCAGGATGTATCCCAGGACCAGAAGAAGTCCAGTCAGTCCGCCTGAAGCCGTGCCTCAACGCCTCACCGTCGTCGTTCCCAACTGGAACGGCAGGAAATTCCTGGAACTCTGTCTAAACTCGCTCCGCGACCAGTCATTCGAGGACTTCGAGACCATCCTGGTGGACAATGGCTCCACGGATGATTCGGTAGAGTTCGTGGAGAGGAGCTTCCCTGAAGTCAACATACTCCGCATGGGAGCGAACCGGGGCTTCAGCTCGGCGGCGAACGCGGGAGCGCGCGCATCAACCGCGGAGTACGTGGCGCTCCTGAACAACGATACTGAGCAAGACCCCGAGTGGCTCGCTGCGCTTGTCAGGTCCGCCGACGCTCACCCGGAGGCGGCGCTGTTCGCGAGCAAGCTCGTGGACTTCCAAGACCGCCGGATGCTCGACGGCGCCGGAGACGCCCTGCGCCTGGGCGGTCTCCCCTACCGGCTCGGGCACGGCGAGCGGGACCGTGGCCAATTCGACACGCCCGGCCACGTCTTCGGGGCGTGCGCGGCGGCGGCGCTATACCGGCGCTCGCTCTTCGAAGAGATCGGGTACTTCGACGAAGACTTCGTCTCCTACTGCGAGGATGGAGACCTGAGCTTTCGCGCCCAACTGGCGGGGTACAGGTGCTTCTACGTCCCCGACGCCGTCGTCTACCACGTAGGCAGCGCCTCGACAGGCGGCAAGCGCAGCGCCACGGCGACCCGGCTCGGCACGCGCAACTCCCTCAGCCTCCTGATGAAGAACCTACCTCTCTCCGTGGCGCCGCACGTACTACCGTTCTTCATCCTGGGACAACTCGCCCGCCTACTCACCGCCGCCGCGACAGGTACGTTGCGCCCGCACCTGAAAGGGTTGGCCGGAGCGTGGGACCAGCTACCGCTCACGCTAAAGAAGCGGCGTAAAGTCCAGGGAAAGAAAACGGTCTCGGACGCTCACGTTCGGTGGCTGCTCCGAGAATCATCCCTCGCGGCCACTGCGAGCGTCATGCGTCGTCTGCGGGATCACGTCCGGGCGCATTTCAAACGGTGAAATTCTCCGTCGTCATCGTCAATTACGCCTCTTGGCCGCTGACGCTGCAGTGCGTCGAGTCGCTGCGGCGGACGGGCTATGAGAGCTTCGAGGTCGTCGTGGTGGACAACGACAGGCTGGGGCCGCCGGAGCTTCCATCCGCCGTTCGTCTGATCCAGAACGCCAGAAACGCCGGGTTCGGACGCGCCTGCAACCAGGGCATCGCCGCCTCTACCGGAGACCTGGTCGTCTTGATAAACCCGGACACGGTCGTCGAGGAAGACTTCTTCGAGCGCATCGAGACGTTCTTCGAGGAGTACCAGCGGGCCGGCATGGCGGGACCGCGAATACTGGACCCGGATGGCAACCTCCAGCTCTCGGCGCGGCGGGAAGTCAGCCTGGTCTCTGGGCTCCTGGGCCGCACCTCGCTCCTGACCCGGCTCTTCCCGAACAGCTCCTTTGTCAAGAGCCAGTTTCCGGCCGTCACGGAGCAGGCCAGTTCGGTGGTCGATTGGGTCTCCGGGGCGTGCATGGTCGTCCGCCGGAAGGCGTTGGAGGAGATCGAGGGGTTCGACGAGCGGTTCTTTATGTACTTCGAGGACGCGGACCTTTGCCGGAGGGCTAGAGAGGCCGGATGGCTCGTCTACTACGCGCCGGAGGTAAAGGTCGTCCACCAGACAGGCGGCAGCAGCCGCGGCAGGCCGAAGGCGATCTGGCTCCTTCACAAGAGCGCCTTCCTCTACCATCGCAAGCACGGCGCCCGCGGTCCCCTGAACATCTACAGCGCGGCCGTGCTCGCCGGCCTCGCGGCGAGGGCTCTTGCGAAGCTGGCGGTCTCGTGCGCCAGGGGTCTTTCAGGTAGGTGAACCAGGGCCTAACTCTTCGGGAGTGGCCGCAGCTCCAGAAATCCGTGGTTCGAAGACTTGCCGAGCAGCCGGATCACCAGGTTGAACGCCCGGTACTGCCAGCCGTACTTCTCTCTCAGCGCCCGATCCGCGGCG
>JBBPZZ010000018.1:0-7130 GCA_038198445.1 Rubrobacterales bacterium | reverse complement strand
GCGGGAAGGCCCGGCGTTACAGAGAGCCGGAAAGGACCTCCGTTTTGGACGAGGAAGGGTTCAAGGCCCTGGTAGAATCGCAGCCGTGGAGAGAAACGCGACTGTGGCAAGACATGTGGTACCAGTACGCCGTCTGCGAGAAGGGGCAAGAATAAGCCGCACGCAAAATCTGCTCAAATCCACGGCGGTACTTGTTGAGAGGGAGTAGGGGAGCATGAATCAAGTGACGAGCCGGGTCTTCCGCCAGTCTCTCGTCGTGGTCGTGCTTGCGCTGGTATTGGTGGGCTGCGGAACCGAACAGAACGATTCGAAGCAGGAAACGACCGGGCAAGTCCCGAAGCGGGAAACGACCGGGCAAGCCTACACTCCGCCGAAAAATACGCCTCCGGCGCCCGAGCCTGTCAGGTCGCCGCCTCGAAAAGAGAAGCCCGCCGGGAAGGTGATTCAGGTCGGCCCCGCGCCGGAGGGAATAATCGCGGACTCCAAGACCGGCCTGGTGGCGGTGAGCCTCAGCAACCCCGACGGTCTGGCCCTGGTCGACAGCCAGAGTGGGAAGTTAGTCCGTACGGTAAAGACGCCGGAATCGGCCCGGCATCTCGGCCTCGCCGCTCCCGGTGGCCCGGTGCTCGTTCCGGCGGAGCGCGCCGACTCTCTGATCCAGGTTTCGCTGCCGGACGGCAAGATCACGAGCGAGACGAAGGTCGGAAATTTCCCCCACAACGCCGCCGCCAGTAACGGCCGGATCTTCGTCGTGAACGAGTTCGAGAGCACCATGTCGGTGATCGAGGACGGGCAGGTGGTCAAAACACTCAAGACTCTGCTCCAGCCGGGGGCCGTGGCGGTCACCGAAGGCGGTCTGGTTGGCGTGGTAGGAGTACGGAGTCTGGGTCTGGAAATCTACGATGCTAACACCCTGAAATCTCTCGGGCGCATAGACGCCGGCGAAGGACCGACCCACGTAGTACCCGGTCCCGGAGGCCGTTTCTACGTCGCCGATACCCGAGGCGGGGCCATACTCGTCTACAGCGCGAAGCCAGGGCTGAAGCAGCTCTACCGCGTACCGCTGGCGGATAGCTCTCCTTACGGCCTCGCGATAGACCCTGAACACGACCGGCTGTGGGTAACGCTCACGGCAAAGAACCGTCTGATCGGGTTGGATCTGGGCAACGGCGCGCCACGACAGGTTGCCAGCTACCCAACCCTCCAGCAGCCGAACGGCGTTGCCGTTGACTCTTCGAGCGGACGAGTCTTCGTCGCCGGCCGCAGGGAGGATAAGCTGCAGATTATTGATCCCCAGACAGGCGGGTGAGGAGCGGAGAGAGGTTGCGGTACGGTTGAGTCAATGCCTCGCTATCCGTTGTTAAGCATTTCGTAAGAAGTTCGCAAGGGCTGCGTAAGGTCCACCGCGTAGATTAAACATCACGGAAAGCGCGAAGGTGGATGGTACGGAAGTGGTCCAGGGAGCCCGAATACTCGTATGATAGTCGTCATGAAAACACCCCCGAATAGACCAGATGGCTCGATCAGAGACGATGCTTCCCGACCGCGGCCCCTTCCGCGCGCCGCCCTCGTCATCCCCGCCCTCAACGAAGCGGACTCAATAGGCGAGGTAGTCGAGAGGTTACGCGACCAGGAGGTGGCCGTCGAAAAAAGCATAATCGTCGTGGATAATGGCTCGACCGACGGGACGGGCGACGTCGCCCGCCGGGCGGGCGCCAGGGTCGTGCTCGAAGAGAGGCGCGGCTACGGACAGGCCTGCAAGGCCGGCGTCCTCGCCGCCCAGGAAGCGGACGTGATCGTCCTGCTCGACGGCGACGCCGCCGACGACCCGGGAGATCTACCCCAGGTCCTGGAGCCGCTCCTCCGGGATGAGGCTGAGCTGGTCGTTGGGTCGCGGGCGCTGGGTACGGCGGAACCCGGCTCGATGAGCCCGCAGCAGGTGTTCGGTAACCGCCTGACGGCCTGGCTCATGCGGAACCTGCACGGCGTCCAGGTCAGCGACATCGGACCTTTCCGGGCGATCCGCCGCGATGACCTGCTGGCGCTCGACATGAGCGAGATGACCTACGGATGGTCAACGGAGATGGTGGCGAAGTCGATAAGAGCCGGCTACCGTTACCGGGAGGTTCCCGTAAGCTATCGCCGTCGCGGAGCCGGCGTCTCAAAGGTCGGCGGCACCCTGCGTGGAAGCCTGAAAGCCGGCTTTCGCATCATCTCGACCACCCTTCGCTACGCCCGCTGGAATCCGCCGGAGAACGCAAGCCGATCTCCAAGGCAGGCGTGTTGATGGACGAGACGCTCTACATAGCCGCCAAGGCTCCGCGCCCCGGCTTTACCAAGACCCGCCTGGGTGGTTCTATAGGACACGAGTCCGCCGCGGCGCTTCACAGGGCTTTCCTGAAAGACCTCGCGGCGCGCTTCGCGGACGCGCCGTTCGCCCTCGGATGGTACGTCACGCCACCCGACGCCTGGCCCGATATTTCGCCGCTGGTATCCAATGGCAAGAGCCAGGAACGAGTCGTGTTCCAGAGAGAAGGTGACTGGACCGAACGGCAGCGGGACTTCTTCCAGGGGGCCGTGGAGCGGGGCGAGAAGAAGGTCATCCTGATCGCGTCCGACTCTCCCCACCTAACGGTCGAGGCCGTAGAGCAGGCTTTCCGCGAGCTAGAGCGGCACGACCTCGTCTTCGGGCCGACCTACGACGGCGGCTACTATCTGATCGGGATGCGCGGCTTCCACGACGTGCTGCACGACGTCCCCATGAGCACGGATTCCGTCCTGGAGGACATCCACGCCCGGGCCGGACGCGCCGGGTTGTCGGTCGGGGAGATCGAGGCAACCTTCGACATAGACGAGGCCGAAGACCTCCAACATCTCCAGAAATTCGCATCTAAAAGGGAGGATCTGACGGCGACCCGCGCCGCCCTGAAGGAACTTGGCCTGCACCCGGATGAGAGGTAACCAATGAACGCAACAGTCAAGGTTCAAACAATCATCGCCGGCCGGACTACCGGACCCGCGGATTCGACATCAATGGAGGAGACGAAATGAAGTTTGCGGGACGCTGGATCAAGGTGCTAGGCGCGGGTCTTCTGGCCGGTTTGGTCGCCGCTTTGCTAATGACGGTGGTGCAGGCACTGATGCGCATTTTCCTGGGCGTGCCGCTGCCCGGCGAGCTGGGCGGGGACCGTTTCCTGCCGACCTTTAACGTCACCGAGTTTCTCCAGTTACTTAGTGCAAACGGCGGCACGGGCGGGGCAAAGAGAAAGGCATTCTACTCCGGCTTCGGCGGGCAACTCGCCTTCGGAGTGGCGTTCGGGATGCTGTACGCTTTCGTTACCGAGATCGGACGAGCCCGCAACCCCGAGCGGGAACGGCGTTTCGGCGTCGGACCAGGCAGCGTCCTTCTGGTGGTCATCGGGATTATCGTGATCTGGGCCGTCTCCCTGGCGGTGCTGTGGCCGACGCTCAGTACCAACAATCGCGGGCTCACACCGGCGCTCGCCTCGATTACCACCGGGGCCGGGTTCCTCATTACCTATGCCAGCTTCGGGATCGCCCTGATACTGACCTACCGTTTCATGACCAACCGGCGGCCGCTCCGCGAATCGACGCCGGTCGGAGAGCCTATCGCGCGCCGGTCTTTCCTGGCGGGAGCGGGGGGGCTGGTCCTGGCGGTGGCTTCGGGCGGCCTGGTCAAGAAGATCTTCGACGACGGGTCGTGGTTCTATGACGGTAAGACCTACACAGGCGCGGACGTCAAACACATCACGCCCAACGACAGATTTTACGTGGTCACCAAGAACATCGTCGACCCGGTGGTCCGTAAGCCCGCCTGGCGACTGCGGATAGACGGACACGTAGACAAACCGCATACCTACAGCTTCGACGACCTGGCTTCCATGCCCTCCGTAAAGCAGGAGATGACCCTGGAGTGTATCAGCAACCACATCGGCCAGGGCTTGATGAGCAACGCCGTCTGGACAGGCGTTCCTCTGCGGAGGTTGATCGAAGCCGCCGGTCCTAAACAGGGCGCCGTGGATGTTATACTCCACGCCGCCGATGGTTATACTCACGACGCGTCATTCGACAAGGTAATGGAGGATACGACGCTACTGGCCTACGAAATGAATGGTGAGCCGCTGCCCGACCACCACGGATACCCGGTTCGCGCACTCGTGCCGGGCTACTACGGTGAAGGAAGCGTGAAGTGGATAAACCGCGTCGAGATATTCGACCACAAGGTAGAAGACCGTTACTACGGCAAGATGGGCTATATGGCGGAGCATGTCAGTACCACGTCGCAGTTCGATAACGAGAGGTTCGAGCCCCAGCTTCCCGCCAAGGTGGGCAAGACGACTACCCTAAAGGGCATAGCGTACTCTGGAGACCGGGGCATCGACAAGGTCGAAGTCAGCACCGACGGCGGCGCGAACTTCCAGGAGGCCAAGATAGACTACTCTCCCTCCAAAATAACGTGGGTGTTCTGGAGTTACGACTGGACGCCAAAGAATGCCGGCGATGCCAAGCTGGTCGTGCGGGCGACCGACGGTGAAGGCAAGCTCCAGACGCCGAAAGTCACGCCCGCCAACCCCGACGGCGCGAGCGGCTACGACCGCCAAAGTGTCAAGGTGAAAGGCTGACAAGTTTGGTAGCGAACAACCGTACAACCGATAACCAGACCCGCGCCCTCGTCACCGGGGGCGCGGGTTTGATCGGCTCTCATCTGACGGACTTACTCCTGAGCGAAGGCTACTCGGTCCGCATCCTCGATAACCTCGAACCCCAGACCCATCGCAACGGAAAGCCGTCCTGGGTCCCCGAACAGGCCGAGTTCTCCAACGCCGACATCCGCGACCGGGACGCCGTGCGCGCCGCGCTGGACGGCGTAGACGTAGTCTTCCATCAGGCCGCTTACGGCGGCTACATGCCGGAGATCAGCAAATACGTCCACGTCAACAGCTTCGGCACCGCCCAGATGCTGGAGATCATCCGGGACGAAAACCTGCCGGTTAAGAAGGTCGTCGTAGCCTCGTCGCAGGCCGTCTACCGCGAGGGCGCGGCGGCCTGCCCCGAACACGGCCTCGTCTTCCCGGAGACCCGAACCGTCGAGCAGCTTGCCTCCGGCGACTACACCGTCCGCTGCCCGGTCTGCGGCGCGCCTACCTCCTCCACCGAAACACCGGAAGAAGCGCCGACCGGCGGCGAGACAGTCTACGCTATCACCAAGATGGACCAGGAGCGGCTGGTTCTTGGCTGGGGACGCCAGACCGGGATACCAACCGTGGCGCTGCGCTATTCGTGTACCTACGGCCCGCGCCAGTCGGTCTTCAACCCTTACACGGGTGTTATCGCGATCTTCTGCACGCGACTTCTCAACGACCTGCCGCCCGTGCTGTACGAGGATGGAGAGCAGACCCGTGACTTCTGCTACGTGGGCGATGTGGCCCGCGCCAACCTTCTCGCCGCGGAGGGCGACGCGCTAGACGGGTTGCCGGTCAACGTCGGTAGCGGGCACGCGACGACGATCCGCAGGGTGGCGGAGATGGTATCGGAGGCGCTGGGGGTGAGGATAGAACCCGTGGCGCGGGGCGAGTTCAGGCCCGGTGAGATGCGCTACCTGACCTCGGACATCTCGCGCGCGGCATCAGCCGGCTACGCGCCGGAGATAGACCTTGCGGAGGGTATCGGCCGGTACCTGGAGTGGATAAAAGGCCAGGGCGGCGTGCGCGACTACTTCGCCGAGGCCGAGAAAATCCTGCGCCAGAAGAACATCGTCCACGAGGTCGCCAGTGAAGAAGCCCCGCTCGATTGATGGTGAGAGACTGGGAAAGTAAACATAGTGAAGTTATAGTGCGACGCTTTATGCAAAAAGTGCGGACTCTTCAGTGGAGGTATACAAGATGTCGATAACAGATGACAAAGGCGGCTTTCTCAGGCAGAGAGAATACCCCAATACGCGGCACAGTGGCGGCCGTCATGTTCAGAGTATGCTTCTCTTGTTGGCAACGATCGTAATCATTGCCGCCGGCTGTAGCGGTGGAGGAACAAAACAAGGAAGCAACAAGAGCACAGAGCAGCCCAAACAGACTAACGGAGGTACAACGGCGTCCGGGAACGGAGCCTCTTCGTCTGGATCCCAGACCACCGACTCGGCCAAGACTGGTGCGATCGTCGGTCGCGTCACGGATGAGGATACCGGCAAGCCGCTCTCCAAGGTATACATCACGGTCGGCTGGGAAGACCTCCAGCGGGCAGCGGTTACCGGCTCCGATGGACGCTACACCGTCAAGAACGTGCCTGCCGGCAAGTCCGCTCCTGTATTTGGCTTCCACGAAGGTCTCTACCGGTATCACAACAGCGCCTACGATGACCACCTGGACATCATGACCAAGCCGGGAAAGCCTTACACTTACGACTTTGCGCTAAAGAAGATAGATCCCAAGGGCAAACCAGAAGTTAGCAAGCCATCAATCGCCCCGAGCAACGCAGCGCCCGGCAAGACCGTCAACGTAGGGCTGAATGCGCGTGGGGGGAAAGGTGGCCTCTCCGAAGAGGTTTTCGCCGCGATACCGAAGTTCGGACAGTTGGTGCTCCTAAAACCCGCTGGCGGGGACAAATTCACCGCCAAGTTCACTATTCCCTCTAACGCCAAGCCGGGTAGTTACCCGGTCACGTTCTTTACCGCCAGCAACGGCTGCTATGTTCCCAAAGTATTCCCCCAATTGATATTAGGTGTGAAGAGATGATACTGGAGGCAATGGCCGATATCGCGCTCACCACCCCCTGTAGAACGAGTTCCGGCATCACGGAATCAGAATCACCAGAACCGACATGGGAGGTGAGCGCATCGCGATCATTGGGTATTCTCGCGGTTATGCTAATGCTTTGTTTTCTCCGCTCGATGGTATGCAGAGAATTGGGGGCCGCAATTGCCGTCAATGTCATCATGGCCCACGAGGTCACCGCTGAAAGTTCGTCGCTCGATTAATGGCGGAGAACCTGGCGACAAACGGGGTGCCGGACCCTCACCCCCATAACTCAGCGGAGTTGGAGAGCCTCTACGAACGCTTCCCCTGGCTCTATGCCTTCTGCCGCGACCACCTCTTCCGGGACGACACCGAGAAGAT
>JBBPZZ010000017.1:0-9422 GCA_038198445.1 Rubrobacterales bacterium | reverse complement strand
CGGCCTTCGCCCCATTCCTGATCCAGGATGTCTCCCAGGTTGATCATGTTCGATGGACGCTCCACGCCACTCTCCTTTCCTGGACACCACACCGATACTACATCGCCGGACGGGGCTTCCAAAACCTGGCCGTTCTTCCAGGTGCCGCTGTTGGCGGTGTGCGGTAAAAATAGTGGATGGAGATCTTCGAGAATTTGTCCGCTAGTTCGAGGCTGGAGAACGCGGAGCTAGACGCTTACTCGCGGGCGGTGCGGGAGGTGACGGAGAAGTTGGAGCCGGCGGTGATCCTGGTCGGCACGCCTTCGGGGCGCGGGGGCGGGAGTGGGATCATACTCGGCCACGACGGCGCGCGGGCGACCGCCGTGACCAACAGCCACGTCGTGCGAGGCCTAAGGAGCCGCCGGGCCGGGAACGAGGGTGGATCCATTCAGGTAACACTCTCGGATGGGTTTTCGGTTCCGGCGGAGGTGCTGGGCGACGACCCGCCGAGCGACCTGGGTGTGATCCGTTTCGAGACCGAGGAGGAGCCAACGGTCGCCACACTCGGGGAAGCAGGTAACCTGGTCGTGGGCCAGCTAGTCGTCGCCATCGGCAACCCGCTGGGCTTCCAGCGCAGCGTGACGGCGGGGGTCGTCAGCGCCATCGGGCGGTCGATCCGGGGCGAGAGCGGGCGAATGATCGAGAACGTCATCCAGACGGACGCCGCTATCAACCCCGGTAACTCCGGCGGGCCGCTCGCCGACGCTTCGGGCAGCGTCATCGGCATCAACACCGCCATCATCGGTGGCGCGCAGGGCATTGGCTTCGCAGTCCCGGTCTCGGCGGCGTTCCGGCGCGTGGTCTTCGCGCTCGTGACAGAGGGCCGGGTGCGCCGCGCCTACCTCGGCGTAGTCGTCGAGAGCCGCCAGGCGAGCGGCGCTTTCGAGGGCGGCGCGGGGGTAAGAAACGTCGCCCCAAACAGCCCGGCGGAGCGGGCAAAGGTGAAGCCGGGAGACGTGATCGTGAACTTCAAGGACCGGCCCGTCCGCTCGAACGACGATCTGCTGAACCTGCTGGACGAGTCAGCCATCGGCGAGGACGCATCCTTGCGGGTGCTGCGGGGTAACAGAGAGCTTACGCTCGCGGTGCGGCCCCGCGAGCAGCCCGCGGAGTAAAGGAGATCGACGATGCCGGACGTAACACTCGTAGTACGAGACCTCAAAGACGCCGAAGAGTCCGAACGCCTGGAGCGCGCGCTCTCGCGGCTGGAGTTCGTCAACCTCGTAAACGTGGACCCGGAGAAAGGTCTCGTAGCTATCTCTTACGAAGGCGGAGACGCGGAGCTACGGAAGATCGGGGATTCCGTAAAAGAAGCCGGCCACGACTTCGAGCCCTCGCCCGGCGCGGACAACGTCGCCGGCTAGTTTTCGGAATCGGGAAGTCTAGGCCAGAGCATTACCGGTCGTCGAACCGCTCCTGTCGGGCGCCGTCGTCCGAAGCTCCCGTGCTCCCGGCGACCTCCTCCTCGGCTTTCCCGCCCTTTCGGCGGGTCCACAGCCACGCCACGGCCATAAAAACGACCGCCGCCGTCAGGCCAATGACCCGCTCGATGCTCTCGTAGGGCGCCAGATAGCCGTGGGTCATCTTGTCGGCGAAGAACATCTCTATTGACAGGTACACCAGGAGGCCCGCGCCCAGGTAGACAAGTATGGGAAAGCGGTCCAGCAACGAGGTAAGCAGCGAAGCTCCGAAGACGACTAGCGGCACCGTGGTAGCGAGACCCAGGCCGATCAGTACAAAGTCGACCTCTCCGCCAATATTCGCGGCCTGGACGAGGGCTATCACGTTGTCCAGAGACATCACGGCATCGGCGATTATGATAATCCTGATGGCCTCCCAGGCGCTCTGGCCTGCCTGTACCTTATCTTCATCGTCGCTATCGTCCTGGACGAGTTGCCAAGCGATCCAGATAAGAAGCAGCCCCCCCGCCACTTGTAGAAACGGTATCTCCAGGAGGAGGGTGATAACGGCCGCGAAGACGAGCCGCAGCCCGACCGCGCCCGCTGCGCCCCAGACGATCGCCTGCCGCCTCTGGGAACCGTGGAGGCCGCGGGCGGCGAGGGCGATCACCACGGCGTTGTCGCCGGAGAGGATCAGGTTTACGAGGAGCACCTTCGCAAGACCGCCAAGCCACTCTCCCGTTAGAAACTCCACCGAAACTCCTACCTCCGCTACCGCAACCCCCACACGCCGGCACGCGCTTTGTCGCGCGAGAGAGGGAGTCGACAATACTGCGCGCTCCGAACCGTATCTTATCAGGAGGACAAGACAGTTCCCGGCGCGGATTCCGAGAGGAGCTACAAGAGGCTAAAGACCGCTACCGCCACGAAGACCGCGTAGAGCAGAGCAGCCCTCCGCTCAACAGATACAGCCCCCGGATGGACTTCTTGCTCCGGATCAGGGAATAGAGAAAAGCTCCCGAGATAAGCGCCAGCGCGACGGAGAAGGCGTTCAGGAAGTTCAAGTGCCATTCCGTGAGCAGTATGCCTATGGAGACCGGTATGGTGCTCTGAAAGGCCAACGCGCCGGTTATGTTACCGAAAGCGAGGGTATCCTTATTGTCTTTCATCCAGATTATGGAGTTGCACTTCTCGGGCAACTCCGTGGCGAGCGGAGCTATTATGAGGGCGATCAAACCCGCCGGCACGCCGATGGACTTGGAGCCATGCTCGATGGCTCCGACGAAGAAGTGGGCGCCCAACGCCATCACGACCAGAGAGCCGAGAGTCTGCGCCACGACGGCCCACGTCGGGGCCTGAGAGCCGGAAGGCCAGAGCATGAGGTTCTTTGGCGCTTCTTCCTCGCTCCCTTCGTCCGACTTCAGGGTCTTTCGCACGTACAGGATGTAGGCTCCGAGCAGAATTATCACCACGGCTATCTTTATATAGATCGGCAGGACCACGACTCCGGCGCCGGCGGCGACAAAAAAGAAGACCAGAAAGAAGCCCACGTCCCGGAGCGCCACTTCTCTGTCTATTACGACGTCCGCGCCGTTCCCTCTGCGACGCTGGAAGCCCAGGGCCGAGGCTCCGACCACCAACATCGCGAGCGTCGTAAGTAAAAACGGCGCGCCGAGGATCGCGCCTATACCTATCTCCCCGGAAGAGCCGGTGCCGCCGCCAAAAATCATGGCTCCCAGAATTGCGACGAGCGGGATCATGGTCTCCGGCAACGCCGTTCCGACAGCGGCCAGCACGCTCCCCACGGCCCCCTGCCCCAGGTTCAGCCGCTCGCCAAGCATCTCCACCGAGTTGGTAAACAGAATGGCGGCGCCCAGGATCGCGCCCAGAGAGAGGACAAGCTCGATTATCGTCAACTCAGACCTACTCTCCGGCCCTCGGGGATGCGTTCGTGCTAAATTCTACCCGCTGCCATGTGATCTAACCTGGAAGCCCAACCATGGAGAACCTGGAAAAAATCCTCGCCGCCGTCGCGGACGGCGCGCTCTCTCCCTCGACGGCCGCCGACCGCCTGAAGGGCTCGGAGGTGCGCTACGTGGACGACTTCGCCGTCCTGGACATGGGCCGCGCGGTCCGCAAGGGAGTCCCGGAGATCGTCTACGCCCGCGGCAAGACACCGGGACAGGTGGCGGAGATCTGCGCCGCCGTCCTGGATGCCAATGACCGCGTCCTCATAAGCGGCGGCTCTCCCGAGCACGAAATGGAGATAGAGAAAGACTTGCCCGGAGTTCCACTTCGGCAAGCTGGACGAGCCCTCGTCGTCGGCCCCGGCGAACCGAAGCCCACCGGCGGGCGGATGGCGGCCTTTTGCGCGGGAACCTCGGACCTTCCGGTACTACGGGAAGCCGTCGCGGTGGCGGAGGAGATGGGCGTGGTGGTGATGAGCTTCCACGACGTGGGGGTCGCGGGCATTCACCGCCTCGCCGAGCCTCTTGAGGCGTTGAAAAACTTCGACCCGGACTGCCTGATCGTCGCCGCCGGCATGGAAGGCGCGCTCCCGAGCGTAATCTCCGGCCTCGTGGATGTGCCGGTCATAGGACTGCCCACCTCCACGGGCTACGGTCTGGGAGGCGACGGCACAGCGGCGATCCTGGGTATGCTCCAGACCTGCTCGCCGGGACTCTCCGTCGTGAACGTGGACAACGGCGTCGGCGCCGGTACTACGGCGGCGCTCATAGCGAACCGCGCCGCCCGAGGCCGCGCAACAGAGTCTCGAAACAACGGCCAGGTCACCGAACCGGCCGGATAGCCTTGCGAGTCTTCATCGCCGTCTTCCCGCCGCTCCAGGTGAGAGAGACGTTGCGCCGGACGGCTCGAAACCTCCCGGTCAAAGGCGGCGTCCGCTGCATAAAACCCTCAAACATCCACCTCACGCTGAAGTTCCTCGGCGACACGGGGGAAGAGGATCTGGATGAGATCGGCGCGGCTATAGCCGCCGTGTGCGGGAAACATGAGCCGTTCGAGATCGAACCACGCGGCTTCGGGGCTTTCCCTTCAGACCGCAAGGCCCGTATCCTGTGGGCCGGCATTGACGAAGGTTCCGAGCAGTTGCGCTCTCTGGCGAAGGATCTCGAAAACACCCTGGCGCCTCTAGGCTTCGCGCGAGAGCGGGGCGTCTTCACTCCTCACATAACCCTCTGCCGCTCCAAAGGACGTCCGGTCGCTCTCGGAGAGTGGGAGCCCATAGCAGAAGACCTGCGCTTTCGGGCTGATGAGGTCGAGTTAATGAAAAGCTCGCCCCGGAAGGACGGAGCCGTCTACGAAGTTCTAAAGACCTTTGCCTTCGAGGTAGACAGGCAAGCTCCCTGAAGAGCTTCTCCTAGAGCGCGACCAGAGGCCCAACCGCCATGAGTATAAAGAGAAGAATCAGGATCATGACGACTATCACTATGAAGTTGTTTCCGCTCACCCGGCCGTGCCTTTCCAGACGTGTCTACTACATGAAGCTCAGAGTAATTTTATATCTTGCCCGCCAACGCCGCCAGTACCGGCTAGAACTCGTTGGCGTAGAACACCCGCCGTCCCGGTGGCACGTCGGACATCTTCAAAGCATCGTCGCGCTGCTTGTGAAATTCCTGAACCTTGTCCGCCGCGAGACGCACGATCTGGTCAGGATGCGAGCGCAACTCCAGGATGGACTTCCACCCCGCCTCGATTTCGATATCTTCGAGCCCCGCTACCGGCCGCGGCTCCTTGTAGAAGATCTTGCACTTATAAGAGTCCGCGAGCGCGTCGTGGATCACCAGTATCATCTCCGGCCGAACCGCAAGGGCCTGAGGGATGCTCTGGAGCTCATACATCACTCTCCTGCGACGGTACACCTCCCGCTGCCACTCGTCACGGACGATCTCACCAAACTCATCACCTTGAATCATAGAGTAAGCCTCATCTCGCTCTCTCTCGGCCTCCCGAACCCACCGCGCCACGCCGCCCATGTCCAGACGCGCCTCACAGGCCGGACACCGATACCCCGACCCCACCGTCGTTCTCAAACCCTCCAAATGCAGGCAGTTCTCCATTACCCTCACCATATAAACCCGCATTGTACCTTGTTCTATCCCAAAAGCGACTCTAATCCGGTACCTGAAGATCCTATTAACCTGTACTTCAACTTTAAACACGTAGGCCACTCGCACATCGCCGCAAACTGCTCTTCTGGACAATTTCAGCCGCAAAACGAGAGAAAATTGACGCGTTGGCGCACAGACGATTCGGCCTCATCCTCGTCGAGGTCGTGCGCGTGATTCGATATCCCTTCAAGAAAGCGTAAGGCCCCATAAAAGCCCCTGGCGCACTGTACTTCAGATATAGGCTTACACTTGTTGAGTTGCTCGGGCGGGTAGATACGGCTGCTGGTATGCTCCGCGGCATGAGAATGCGGAGTGGAGAGGCGTGTTTGATCTTTAACCCGGCGGCCGATAAAGGGCGGGCGGCGAGGCGTAAGGAGAGTATTTCACGCTCTTTGAAGGAGCGCGGGATAGAGGCTATCTGGCACGTCACCGATGGTCCGGGACACGCCGGACACATCACGGCGAGCCTGCCGGACGACGCGCTGGCGGTCGCGGTCGGAGGAGATGGTACGGTCCACGAGGTAGCGGGCGCTTGCACAGGCACGAACCGGCTTCTGGGGATACTTCCGGTTGGAAGCGGCAACGACTACGTCAAGGCTCTTGGAATAGGGACGAAGCTTGAGAAGGCGCTCGAAACCCTTGCCAGGAGGCGGGAGCGCACTGTGGACGCGGGCGAAGTCAACGGCGTGAGGTTCAACAATGGTCTGGGTATCGGCTTCGACGCGGAGGTAGCGGAGGGTGTGAGCCGGGCGCCGGCATATCTGGGCGGCGTGGGGCGGTATATGTGGTCGGTGGGACGGTTGCTTTGGGGCTTCCAATGCCACGAGGCCGTCCTGAAGCTCGATGGGGAACGAGTAATCGAGGCGAAAACCATACTGGTAGCCGCGGCGCTCGGAACTACCTATGGGGCGCGGTTCAGGCTCGCGCCGGACTCCCGGCTGGACGACGGGCTCTTCGACGTGATCTGGTCCGACGAAGTGAATCGGGCCGAGGTCCTGCGGCTCATACCGGCGGCGCTGGGCGGTACGCTCTTGAAGCAAAAGAAGGTACATCTGGCGCGGGTGAAGGAAATAGAGGTGGACCTCGCGGAGGAGGTTCCGGCGCACGTCGATGGGGAGATGCTGTCCCCCACACGCCACTTTCGGGCGCGGGTGCTGCCGGGCGCGCTGCGTGTGGTGGTTCCGTAAAGGTAGGACGGCGGAGATCCTGGATAGTAGTTATCCTTGTCTTGCTTGCTCTGGCTGCGCCGTTCTTCGTGGAGAGGTGGGCGGTTGCAAGCGGCGTCCGCGAATCCTTCGGAGAAAGAGCGACTCGGAAGGACGGCGCATCTATTCGAGCATCCGGTTTTGTGGTAAAAACCTTCCTTACGTCTTTGGGTATAATGGTAAAAACCTTCCTTACGTCTTTGGGTATAAAATTAGGCAATGTGTGTTCGAGAGTCATTAGAGGATTAGATAGCGGATGAGAGCGTTTGTATTTCCAGGACAGGGTAGCGGAACAGCGGAACCGGCGGCGGAACTTCTCCCGGCCATCCGGCGGATCGTTGGCGAGCGGATTCCGGACCAAGTCAAGTTCTTCGCCAACGCCGCCCGCGACGCCGACGAGAGCCGGGAGTTGGAGTTGCGTCCGGACTTCGTAGCGGGTCACTCGCTCGGCGAGTATGGCGCGGCCTACGCCGCCGGATGCTTCGACTTCGAGACCGGCCTGTGGATGGTGGGTCAACGCGACCACTTCCTCGCGGAGGCGGCGAGGACGACCCCCGGCGGCATGGTCGCGATCCTCAAGACGTCTCCAGAGGAGGTAGAAGAGGCGCTGGACGAGCCAGGCGCGGTTATAGCCAACTACAACTCACCGCGCCAGACCGTCGTTTCGGGGCTGCGCGGCGCCCTAGGAGACGCCGTCGCGAAGATCCGGGGCCGCAAGATCCCGCTCAACGTGGCCTTCGCCGCGCACTCCCCCTACGTCGCCGCCGCCGGAGAGAAGATGCGAGAGATCCTCGATGCCGTTGAGTTCCGCGTGCCGGAGGTTCCGGTCATAAGCGCCGTGGACGGCACCGTGCTAGAGAGCGCCGAGGCGGTGAAGGAATCGCTCAAGAAACAGATGGTCGCCCCGGTCCGCTGGGTGAGGGTCGTCGAAACACTCGCCCGGATGCAGGTGGAGGAGTGGATCGAACTGGGCGGCGGCAACGTGCTGACCCGGATGCTAAAGGACTTCGACCTCCCCTACCTCAAGGGCGTCGCCTTCGAGGATCTGCGCGTGCGTCTCTACGGGCAGGCTCAGAACCTTCTGCCGGGATCCAACGGGGAAGAACAGCTCTCTTAGGGCTGCCATGAACGTCTTCTTCGACGTGCAGGGAACCCTGGTCTCCGGCGGAAGAGCCAGGCCATTCGCGCGGGAAGCGCTCCTCGAGATTACGCAAATGGGCCACCATCCTTACCTGTGGTCCAGCGCCGGCAGCGCCTACGCCGCGAGCGCCGCGAGGTTTCTCGACATAGAAGACCTAATCTTCGGCTGCTTCGGCAAAAGTGCCCATATACCCGTAACCGTGGATTTCGCCGTGGACGATCATCCAGACTTCGCCGCTTCTCACAACGGCTACACGATACCCGCCTTCGATGGAGCATCGGACGATACCGAACTGTGGAAGGTAGTGGAACAACTCCGCCGATAACCCGTAAGCAAGGCGCGGACATCCAAGTACTTTCCAGGTACGCGAAAGGGCCGGAGCGACGCTCCGGCCCTTTACCGATTACCGGATGCCCGCCGCGCTACCCTACCTCGTGGCTTCGGCCTCCGCCTCGGCCTCGGCCTTCTCCTCGGCCATCGCGCCGCCGGAAATCTGAAGTACCTCATCCTCGATGGAGGAAACCGTGCCCTCCATACTGGACCAGAGACCGATGCTGAACCCTTCATCCACGGGGTCCCCGAGCTTCTGCCCATACTCGACCGGGTCTCCCTCGGAGACTAGCGGCGTTACGGGCTTGAGGAAACGGCCGCCGAGCGGGAGACTCACGCCGCCGACCTTGCCGACGAGCGAGATAACCTCGTCCGGACGCCTGGTCTTGATGTCCGCGTACTCCTTGGAGGCAACGCCTTTCGGGATGACGAGGAAGCCGTTGGTCGTCCGGCGCACGAAAGCATCACCCTCGCCGAGCGACTCTATGCCCATCTCGTTCAGGTACGGGCCGCCGTCGATTACAGAGAGCTGTCCAGCCTCGGCCTCTACATCCACGCCGGAGAGCTCCAACAACTCCGTCGCCGACGCCCCCAGCGGACACTCGAAGAGCTTCAACTCCAGCTCGGGTCCGAAGACCTGGCAGAACTTGGTGGTCACGGGCTTGCCCAGGAAGAGGGCGTTGTAGATGTTAAGAAGTGTCTCGGAGTTGTTGACGATGTGTCCGGCGTCGAGCGGCAGTCCCGGACGTTTGTTGCCGTCGGGTAGCTCGACCCGGCGCGGGACCCACTTCTCTTTATCCTCGTTGAAGATGTTCTTGATGAGCGTCTTCTCTTCGCCCATCGAGTACTTGTCCGCGACGTGGACCACCTGGTAGAGACCGTTCGCGTTCTCGTCGTAGCGGGAGAACCACTCCTCGTCCTTGAAGTGAACGCCCATGATGACTTCCTCGATGCCGAAGATATCCTTCATGGCCTCGAAGAGCTGGAGAAACTCGTCGAAGTACACCCTGTGGAGCATCTTGTCGCCCCAGTAACCCGGCTCCGACTCCGTGCAGTTAACGATCAAACGCGGCTGCGGGTTCTTCCACTTGAAGTACGTCGGGAAGCCGCCGCCCCCCGCCCCCACGATGCCGGCCTGGCGCATGATCTCGACGGCCTCATCCTTGCTTAGAGCCTT
>JBBPZZ010000016.1:0-4320 GCA_038198445.1 Rubrobacterales bacterium | reverse complement strand
TCCCCGGGTTCGAGACCCGAGATACGGACGAGGGCGTAATGGTGTCCCTCGACCTCGAAGGTGTTGGCGCGGTGGTCCAGGACCTCGACCTCGCAGGCGGCATCCGTCTCGACCCATATAGTGGCATCGTTGGGACCCGCGTAGCGCAATAGGGGACCGAGGATGAGGTTCGGCTTCATAGGCTGGTATCTTACCCGCATACGGCTATCTCACGCGAGATCCGTCTTGCAAATCCAGGTGGATCGGTAGTCAACCGGGCGCGGTAACCCCGGTCAGGTAATCCACCACGCCTTCTAGCGAACCGCTCCTCCGGAACGCCGCCCGCTGTTGCTCGTAGCCGGCGCCGCGCTTCATCATGTCCAGAACTCCCGCAAGCTCGGCCTCGCAGCCGAAGTCCCGCGAGATGTCTCCCAACTCGTCCACTAACGAACGGGCCATGTCGCGGGCCGGGACTTCGCTGCCGGACGCGAAGTCGTAGAAGGTCGCGCCCATGCCGTGGCGGGCGGCGCGCCACTTGTTCTCGTCAGTGAAGAGCGGGTTCTCCGGCTCCTCATTCCCCGCGCTTACCACCAGGCACTGGACCAGTGCCGCGAGTGAGGCGGTGTAGGCTGGATCCGTCTGGGCGTCGAGGGCGCGGACTTCGACGGTGCCGAACCTGGGGTGGGGCCGGACGTCCCACCAGCACCAGGAGTAGTCCGGCAGGCTGCTGGAGGCGACGAGGGTCTCGACGTGACGCTCGAAGTCTTCCCAGGCGCGGAAGACGGGCGGGAGGCCGGAGCGAGGGAAGATCTCGAATATCTTGATGCGCGTCGAGGCGAGACGGGTATCTTCGCCGCGCCAGAACGGCGAGTTACCCGACAATGCTATTAGGAGCGGCACGTGTCGCGAGAGCCTGCCAAGCGCCCGAATCGCCGTCTCTTCATCCGGCACCGCGACGTGTACGTGCAGGCCGTAGATCGCCTGCGTCCTTGCCACCCAGCCCATCTCCTCCTCGACCCGCAGGTGACGCTCGCTCTCGTTCAGCGGCTGTCCCGTCGGGTCCGAGAACGGGTGAGTCCCGGCGGAGGCGATCCTGGCGCCGCCGGCCCGCGCCAGGTTCTGGACCTTCCCGCGCAGCACGGGCAATTCGCGGGATAGGTCCGCCACGGTATCGAAGACCGGAGAGAGCATCTCGACGCAGGACTGGGAGAGCTCGGAGGTAATGAGGTCCGAACCGCCAGCGGCGGCGATCACGGCGTCTATGGCCGGGCTGAGTTCCCGCGTGACGGAATCTACTAGCTGGAACTCTTCTTCGACGCCGATGGTGTATGGCGCGGTCGCGCCAAAGCTCGTCTCCATCCGGGTACTCTAGACAGATACCGGAGGGATTGCCAGATTCAGCCGACGCGGGACTTGCGGCCGATGGCGGCCTGGGCGCGGCGGAAGCTCTCGTAGTCGCGGACGGCGTCCCAGAGCTTGCCTTCGGGGACGGTGGCGTGCCAGCGGTCGGTCCGGTAGCCGTAACGGCGTTTTAGCTCGCGTACGGAGTCGCCGGTGTAGATCATGGTGTAGACGAGCTTGCGAGTCTCGTCGTTGCGCCGGGGAAGCAACCCCAGTCCGGGACGGCTCTCGGTCCACCAGGAAACCTCCGGCATCGGCTCGGCTTCCCGGAGGATCAGGTTTAGCTCCCACTCGACCCGCAGCGCGTTCATCTCGAAGGCGCCGGGGAGCACGCTCAGGGGACCCAGGGAGAAGGAGTCGTTATCGTGGAAACCGAAGGTCCTGCCGAAGCGCTCCCTGGTCCTCTCGTTGTGCGTCTTCTCGTAGCGGGACCGCAGAGCGAGCAGTTGCTCGTCGGAATACGCCCTGAGTCCGCCCACGGTCGGACGCTTGGGGTCAAGCCCGCCGCGCCTCAACAGGGCGGAGAAGGAAGCGTAGGAGCGCAGGCTCCACCAGAGCCACGCCAGATAGCCGCCCAGAGCCATGGCGAGGCTCAGGATCATCGTGGCGTAGAACGCCTCCCGCGGTACCGCGACGCCCTGCCCGACGATGCTCCGCTCGCCGAAGAGGTTGTAGAAGAGCACCACCGCCGTCGTGCTCGCTACGAAGAACGTGAAGCCGACCAGAAGAAACGCCCCCAGACGCCGGATGGGGGGAGAGCAAGCCGAGGCGAGACCTTCCCATGCCACCCGCTCTTCGCCGAGGTCGAAAGCCCTTGTCTCCAGCCGCTCCACGAAAAGCAGTATACTCGCATCTCACCCGGATAGGTTGGGTGAGAGATCACCCAAGGATGAAAATAGATATCTTTGCCAAGCTGTGTTTCTATTAACGTATGTCGGAATTACGCGACATTCCGGACCTTACGCCTCCCGACGAGGGCTTCGAGCTATACCGTCACAGGAACGCCGAAACCATCAAGACGAGAAACTGGCACGGGCTCTACTGGGCCAGGCGCACGGAAGAAGGCGACTACGAACTGCGGAGCGTGCCGACCTCGCTCGGCGAGCCCTCGGCGCCGGGCGGCGTCATGCCGAAAGAAGGCTTCGAGAGACTCTATGAGATGGTGGATCCAGGCGAAGCGTCCCGGTGAGATCCATCTCCCGCACCAACGTCCCCGTGACGGTCAAGAGTTTCGCGACATAGAAGCGCCGTGAGCATGAAAGTCTACGGAAGCGGACGCAGGCTTGAGCGTGAAGGACGCGGTGGCTTCGCGCGTCCGGCACTGCTGATTTTGCTGGTCCTGCTGCTCGTGGCGTTGATCTATGTCTTCCTCCCGTTTGGAGGGAGCCGGGTGGTGTTGCTCGGGAGCGACGCGCGGGCTGACGAGGCTTCGCGCTCCGACACGATAGTGGTGGCGAAGGCCGGCGGTGGAACGCTCGCCGTCCCGAGGGATACGCTCGTCGAGATACCATCCATCGGCGAAGACAAGATCAACGCCGCCTTCGCCAACGGCGGCCCGGAGTTGACCGTGCAGACGCTTGAGAACCTTACCGGAGTGCGGATAAACAACTACGTCGTCGTGGACTTCGGCGGGGTGGAGGAGATCGTCAACGCCCTCGGCGGCATCACGCTGAACGTCGAGCAGCCTATCGCCTACGTCCTGGAGGGAAGACAGGTATCCATACGGGCCGGCGTCCACGAGTTGAACGGGGCGGAGGCGCTGGCCTACGTCCGGTACCGGGGAGACCCCACGGCCGACATCGGGCGCATTGGACGCCAGCAGAGGTTCCTCCAGGCACTCGCCGCCGAGGCGACCTCGCCCTCGAAGCTGCCACGTCTTCCGGCCACGGCGCGGGCCGTCTGGAACAACGTCGACACGAACATGAACCCTCTTACGGCCGTCCGGTTCGCCCTCGGGATGCGGCTCTCCGGCACGGGAGAGGCCGAACTCTACCCCGGTACTCCGCAGTACATAGACGGCATCTCCTACTGGGTACCGGATAAGAAGTCTGGAGATCAGGTAGTCGGGCAGACTATAGAGTGATCGACATGCCTCATGGGGCGGGAGCCTGAGTCCGCAGAGGAGCGTATCCTGTATCTCGTAGCAGCCCGGCGATTACTTCGTGACCGTCTTCGCTCGGGTGGACCCAGTCCGGCAGTAAGTACCCTTTGGCTTTGGGGTCCTCCGCGCCACTAGATCCGTTGAATACGGCGTAGACCCTGGCGTAGGGTATGCCCATCTCAGCCGCAGCCGCGCGGACGTGGCGGTTTACCGCATGGTAATAAGGACTGAAGACCTGGAAGTCTTTCAACCCGCCATCTCGTTTCCAGCTATCGTTGACCTTGTCGGCCCGGACGTAAGGGTAGTAGATCGTCATGGCGCGGAAAGCGGTCTCCTGGCCCGAGCGCAGGTCTGTGATCTCCAGCGTGATAGCGTTCCAGTTGGCCTTGAACCTCTGCGTGGCCGTACGGAGGCACCCCTGGTTGTACTTGCCGCCGCAGGCGCCGAACTTGTACTCGAGGCGCGCTTCCCGCAGGTCGTTGGTACCTATATCCCAGGTTATTAGGTCCGCGTCGCGCACCGTATCCCGGAACCTCGGCCTCTTGCGGAGCGCGCGGAGAAGATCCGTGCTGGTCCAGCCATTCCGGCCCAGGTTGGTGACCACTACCGGACGCCCGGTGTCGGCTTCCGTATACGCCTTGTAACGTGATACATAGCCTGTCTCTACTCCGTAGCCAGCGGTTATGGAGTCTCCGAGAGCTACATAGGTCAGTCCGGTGTCCGAGGACGCCGGTGCATTATCCTGCCTCTCGCCCGAGCCCGCCCCGTCCTCCGTGGCGTCCGCCGAGTTCATGAGCGCTGTTACCGCAAGCATGAAGGCAAGCGCAATAACTAGTATA
>JBBPZZ010000015.1:0-9523 GCA_038198445.1 Rubrobacterales bacterium | reverse complement strand
GGTGGGCCTGGCCCTGGGCGTGGCCGGTTCGGGCCGTCCATCCGATACTGGGACTCCTCGGACCCGGCGCCGGGGAGTGGACGGCCACGGCCTCGCCGGGAAGCATCGTCCTGACGATCCTCGCGCTCTCGACGTTGCTTGCGGCCCTCTTGACCGTCCTGAGCCTGGTGTGGTTCTCGCGCCGGGAGGTTTCGTGAGAGCCGCCGCAGCCACGAAGTACGTCGGGATCGCTCGCGGTACACTGGCGAAACAGATGGAAGCTATCACGAAAGGGACCATCCTGGTGGTCGATGACGAGGAGGACGTCGTCGGCTTCCTGCGGGATGCTCTGGAAGACGAAGGTTACGCGGTCTTGAGCGCCGCGGACGGCGAGGAAGCCCTGCAAGTAGCGCGGACACGTCGGCCGGACCTGGTCATCCTGGACATCATGATGCCCAAACTCGACGGCTACGCTGTCTGCCGGGTGCTCAGGGAGGATATGGACGTCCTGATCCTGCTGCTCAGCGCCCGCCAGAGCGAGATGGACAAGGTCTTGGGCTTCGGTATGGGTGCCGACGACTACGTGATCAAACCGTTCGGCACGAGGGAACTCCTCGCTCGCGTTGACGCCCACCTCCGGAGGGATCGACGGGCCAGAAGCGAACCCGGACAACGGGCGACGCTCTCTTTCGGTCGACTCACCGTGGACCTCAAAGGGCGGGAGGTACGCGTTCTCGGCGAGGTCGTGCCTCTCACCAGGAAGGAGTTCGAGATCGTCGAGCTGCTTGCCCTACACCCGGGTCAGGTCTTCTCGCGCGAGCAGATCTACGAGCGGGTGTGGGATTGGACTCTCTGGGCTCACCGGAGACCGTCACCGAACACGTGAAGAGAGTGCGCAAGAAGCTCGAAAGCGCGGATCCCGGTCACGGCTACGTCGCGACCGTCTGGGGCATCGGGTACAAGTGGGACCCCGGTGAACCGTGAGGAGGATGCTCGGAGCCCTTCGCCTTCCCGGCATGGCGGGGACCTTTGCCAGGAGCTTCTTCGCCGTTCTCGTCGTTACCGCCGTGGCCTCGCTCGTCGCCGAGGGCGCTCTCTTCTACCTCATCGCCCAGCGGGGACAGGAGATCCCGAACACCAGCAAGCAGGTCGTCGCCATCGAAAGCTACGCGGAAGAGAACGCCCCGGAGTTGCTCTCGGGGAGAGCGACCGCGCGCTCGGAGCTCGCAACGCGCGTCCGCAACACAAGTGGCGCCGGCTACGCGTTGCTGGACGCTCGCGGACGACCCCTGGAGGCCACATCGGGCCTGGAGCGCGCCGTCCCCGTAGCCCGGCTGACCGGCCTGATCTCGGACACTGAAGCCAACGGCGACAGGTTTAGAGAGGTCGTCCCGCTGATCCGGGACGGAGAGGTCGGCGGGTATCTTCTTCTGGAGTATCCGCGGGGCAACGCCGCCATCGGAACCGCCCAGCGGTTGGGGCTCCTCACCCTCCTCTCCCTCACCGCCCTGCTACCGGCCATCTTCCTCGCCATCTCGACCGTATTCTTCGCCCGCCGCCTCGACCGGAGGTTCGGCGAGCCCATCGGCGAGTTGAGAGGGGCCGTGGAGAGCATCCGCGACAGGGACCTAACCTTCTCCATCGATTACGATGGGCGGGACGAACTGGGCGAGCTCTGCCGCGCCTTCGAGGAGCTGCGCGACGAGCTCAAAGAGTCCCTCGAACGCGAGTGGCGGGGCCGGCAGGATCTCGAAGACACGGTGGCGGCTCTCTCCCACGACCTCAGAACCCCCGCGACCGTGATCCGGGGCCACGTGGAAGCCCTCTCGCAGGTACGGGATGCTCGGAAGCGAACCGAAAGACTGGAACGGTATTTGCCGGTGATCGAAGCCGCCAGCCAACGCATGGCGAGCCTCCTCGACGACATGCTGCTGGTGGCTAGCCTCGAACGAGGGACAACGCGGACGCAGCCCCGGTCGGCAGACTTGCCAGAAGAGCTTTCGCGCAAAGCCGGGGTATACCGGCTCCGGGCCGCGGAACGCGGAGTCCACTTCTCCCTCCACGCGCCGGAGAGAAGCTCTGCCGACGACAGCAAGACGGCAACCCTCGACGCGGACAGCTTCGAGCGCGTGCTGGACAACCTGTTCGAGAACGCCCTGCGGTTCACTCCGAAAGGGGGCAACATCGTGCTGGAAGGGGCTCGGGAGGCGGACGAGCTTACAGTCGCTATGCGCGACTCCGGCCCGGGCGCCGCCCCCGAGGATCTCCCGCGCGTCTTCGAGAAATTCTACCGGGGAGAGAAGCAGCCGCCCACGAGCAAGCGATCCTCCGGGCTCGGGCTCTACATCTCGCGCCTGCTGGTCGAGGGAGCCGGCGGCCACATCTCACTCGTGAACCTCCCCAAAGGTGGATGCAAGGCGAAGTTCGTACTGCCTCTGCGCGAATCCTCCGCGAACCCGTCCCCCATGAACTTCCCATCGCGTTCGGCCAAGCGGGCCTGATCTTCCGGCGAAGAGCGGACGGTACGTAGCCGGTTGCCGGGAGTCTTCATAGCGTAGACTCGGTCAGATCAAAATGAAAGTCGGTGTCAGGGTAGCCTTCACCATCCATCCTCAATGCAATCCTGGGGCGGGGTGCCGACCTTCAGGGCGGCTCTGCGCCTTTGCAGCGCTTCGATCCCTGTGGCCGTTGGCAGAGGACCGGGGACGCCGGAGAGAAGCGGAGGCGTCTGCGGGCCGCCTCGCGGGGCTTTGCAATTCGCCCTCGCGCTCAAGGAAAGCACAGCCCGGTTCCTGCCAGGTTGCCGCAGGCAACCCCGAAGGGGCGGATAGGGTCGCCTGGGAGGTGGGTGTGCGAGCCAACCGTGGGAGTCCGGTACTCTTGATCGGATGCAGCTATGAGGTCTTGTCGCAGCGTCCGATCGATCAGGAATCGTCCATATCAGGGCAGGCACTCCAGAGGCCAGAGCCCCGCTCCTCGGCCTCGTCCTGCAGCCGCTGGAACTCCCGGCTGTGGGCGTGGGAGAAGGTAGTAATACGGGCGAAGCCCAGGGTGATGAGGTCCTCATTGAAGGAGTGTTCGTAGCGGCCATCTTTGTCAGTGTCTATATAGACGTAGGCGAGGGTGCGGCCATAGGCGTCTTCGGAGTCTCCGATACGCGGGATCTCCAGGCGCACGAGCCGGCCTTCGCGCAGGACACGGTCTTTGTCGTTGATCTGGCGCTCGTAGAGAATCTGCTTGGTGTAGTCGCTGGCTCTCTTGCCGTAGCATCCGATGGGTTGATCGGGAGCGACGGTCTCCGGGGTGTCTACTCCTATTAACCTTACCGGAGTAGTTCGGTTCTGGGTCTCTACCTTGATGGTGTCTCCATCGGTTACTTTGGTGACCTGGCCGTAGAGAGTGTCGGATCCTCCCATGCGGTAGATCAGGCCGTCGAAGCCGAGCCGGGAGACCGGGTAGAAGAGCAGGGCGAGGATAAGAGCTATGGCGACGAAGACACGCTCTGAGTTGCCACCTGAGACCACCCGGTACTCGTCTCTACCAGGAAGAACTGCGATGAGACGAGAAGGCCAGAAGAGTTGGACACCGCCAAGAGTCATCATGTCCGCAAGCAAGTGAGATCCATAACCTACAAAGACCGCCACGATTACGGCGGGACGTCCGAAGATCCACCACAAGGGTAGGCCCAGAATCACCGTGACCAGCATCAGGGCAAGGAAGCTATGGAGGAAGCTACGGTGGCCGAAGAAGCGGTTTAGGTCTTCGGAGATGGAGCCTAGCTGGTGGCCGATCCAGGACTTCGGGTAGTCGGCGTCGGGCAGCACCGAGGTAGCAGCAGCGATCAGCACTGATGGAGTCTCGTAGTGGACATTGAAGATAGCTGAGGTTGCGAAGCCGCAGCACTCGGCGAAGATCAGGTGTGTCGCTACTTTCAGTAGACGCTACTCTCTGGGACGTTGCATCTTGGAGAAGAACGGACGGAGACCGTACATCAGGGCGAAGCCTATGCCGGCGAGGATGTAGAGGTCCTGGTCATCTAGCCCCAGGGAGATGTAGCGAACAGCCATAGCCACAGCGGCGAAGACGAAGATGACGGGAGTCATGTCGATGTAGCGCTTCTCGTCTTCGAGTTGCAACTCCTCCACTTCGGCGCCCAGTCTCTCAAGGGCGGTTCGTCCCGCACCGGCGAGATGTCCCTCCACTACTACCTTGCGGCCCTTCAAGATTGGACCGAGGACGTGTTCGATCTCTCCCACGGAGGAGCGATAGAGGGCTCGCTGGAGTCCGGCCTCGTCAACATCGCGGCCGCGGACCTCACCGAGCTCCTTCGGATCGAGCAGACCTGCGCGGTAGGCGGCGAGGCCGAGGTAGACCAGTGCGGACTTCCTGGAGCCAGCCGGTATCCTGAAGTCTTCTTCCATATCGGCCTCTGAAGCTTGGGAGATGGCGCTGGTAGAGAAATCAGGCAGGCCGGAGCGAGAGGGATGACCGTCGCCGCTGCTGTTGTTTGTGGTGTCAAAGTCCAAGTTTCTTGTCTTCCACCTTCTGTGTGCGTGATTTTCTCTCTTATATAAGGATTCTCACACACGGCTGATGGCTCTCTGATCACCTGCAACTGCCTTCACGGCGGATCGCATGGAGGTCAGGGTCCCACCTGCGCAGGAGTACGTCCACCAGCCCGGCTTTGTTGTCCCGGACACGAAGTACGATGCTTTCGATGTGCGGAAAAGATATGGACCCCGGACCATCAAAGACAATCCTGTAGCCCGTGGGGTCAGAGACGTCTTCCTCGACACACATCTCGAAACCGAGGGATCTAAGCTCCAGGTACAGGGACCTTGCTCTCTTGCGCTCGCGGGCGATGTCAGCGTAGTTGCTCATCTCTTATCTCCCCTACGCCGGCGATGCGCCCTCGCGGACTCGACGATACTTGGCGGGCACTCGAACTGACGGATCTCGTGCCACTCGCCGGTGGTTGGGTCGTGCAGGGAGATGTAGCCGGGTTCCCTGGCCCACTTGATGACGAGGCCGCGCCTGTCTGCGTCCTCCAGCCTGCGTCGCTCGCGCTCGACGAGCCTTATCAGGGAATGCTTGTGCCGCACGAGCTTGGCGCGCAGATCTCCGGTAAAGATCCCGGCTAGAGCGTCCACGTGCAGGGTCAGGCCATCGGCTTCGAGGCGCACGTCCCGGCGGCGCAGGTCGTCGAGGAGGGCTCTTGCGGTCATAAGGCGAACCTCTCGCGCCCGTCGTCCGGGTGCTCGGAGCTTGCGTCGGCTGCGTTGGTTGCGTCGGCGGGAGCCGTGTCCGGCTGGCTTTCGCTCTCAATCCTTGCGTTGGTTGCGTTGGTAGCGTTGGTGGAACCTTCGTCCGTACCTACGCTACCTACTCTACCAACGCTGTTTTCTACGAGCTCGAGTCTCACCACCTTCTCTTTGCCGCGCCAGCCGAAAGAGGCTTGCAGCGTCGAGGAGCGGGCGGAGAGCGCCCGGATCGCCGTTCCCAGCTCTTTCGGACGCGCGGGCAACGCCTCGCAGCCGGCCTCCTCCAGCATCCGGTAGAGCTGCGTGGCCGTGGTCTCCAGCCGGCCGCCTTCGGCCTCCAGCAGCTCCTTCAGGTCCGCGCCGAGGACCTCCAGCGGGTCAGGGACCGTTATCTCGGCGTAGACGCGCCTGGCGTGGGCCTTGAAGTAGCCGACGAGCTTTGATGCGGCCTCGACGTCCACCGTCTCGATCCGCTCCTCGCGGACGCCGCTCTCTACGCACCGGCAGACGGCGAGGACGAGCGAGAGACGGGCCAGGTAGCCGCGCAGCTTGGACCACACGCCTTCGAGCCTGCGCGGGAAGCCGGGCTGGAGCATCTCGCCGCTCAGAGAGTCCGCGACCCCGGCAAAGAGTTTCCGGGCCTCCGGGGAGAGCTTGAGTGGTTTGGGGTTGGGGTCACCGTACTCGTCGGTGGCGAGGATCAGGTCCGCGAGCCCGTCGTACAGGGCGGCGTAGCGATCCTCCGCTTCGGGGCTCACCTCCTCGTAGGAAAAGCGGGCGTGTCGCGAGGCCGGGTAGGCGAAGAGGAACCGGTCCATCATGCCGTCCTCCACACCGCCGCCGAGCTCGCCGAGCATCGCGGGCTGGATGCCACCGAAGAGGGAGATGAAGGGTTTCGCCAGGATGACCGGCTCTCCGAGGCGGCTCTTGCGGTCCACGACGACCTCGTCGGTGTTCCAGAGGTTGAGCCAGTTCTGGCGGTCGGAGCCCTTCCCGCCTTTATACTGGTCCATCGAACGCACCCATCCGGCCAGCTCGTCGCGGTGGACCAGGAGCCCACGCGGGTTATCCTCCAGAATGGAGACGAGGGCTTCCACCGTGGTATCCCCGGCGACGCAGCGGGACATCGCCGGCAGTGCTGGCTCCTCTGGTGCGGGCTCTCCGGCCTTCTGGGCGTCGCGCTTCTCGACCTCCCACTTGCGCACCTCGCGCTTCCACTCCTCCTTATCCTCCGCGTATTCCCTGCCGAGCTTCCGCTGGCGCTCGAAGGCGGGCTTCTTGGCGACCTTGGCCGCGGGCGTCTTCATCGCGCCGGGGGAGGCGACGACAGCCACGAACAGCGCGGCCCACTCTCGCCAGCCGCCCTTTACCTCGACGACGCGGCTCGTGCCGATGGCCGAGGAGAGGACGGCGAGCATGGGCAAAGCGACGAGCTCGGCAGCGCAACCGAGGGCTTTCTCTGCCTCACCGACGAGCTGCCGGCAGGAAGCCGGTATGGCATCCACCGGGAACGGCGACGCTTCAGGTAGGGACACGCCATCGAGGCCGGCCCGCCTGTCTGTCCCGTTCGCCCGGACGTACCCGTCGCTGGCAGACCCGGCTCCGGGCGAATAGAACTCCGCCTTCTCGATGGCGCGGGCAATGGTACGGCGCCGGTAGTCCTGACGGTTCCACTTCTCGCGAGCCAGCCCGCTTCTCGCGACGAGAGAGGCTATGCGCTCCTCGTCGGGACCTACCCAGAAGGCGAGCATGGAGCAGAGGGCGAGGTCGGCCTCGGAATCGGAGGCGTAGCCGGAGCGGTCGCCAGCCCAGAGCGCCGCGAACCGCGCCTCGTTGGCGGCGGACATAGCGCGGCGCAAGACCTCGGCGTCGGTTGGACTGTCTGATAGGGTGCTGCCGTTCTTTGCGAGCGACTCTCTCGGGAAGAGGCGGGCGTGCAGCGCTTCGATCTGCTCCTGGCGGTCCTCGACACTACGAGGTGTGCCGGGCAGATGGTCGCCAGTGACGGTGAAGAAACGTCCCCGGTCGTACATCTCTACCCTGCCGTTGCGTCTGCGGCCCTCGGGCAGTGCAGCGCGGACGATGACGTGCAGGCCGGTGCCGCTCGGGGAGATCTCGGCGTAGGAGTCGAGCTTGGCGAGGATCTCCGCCGCCCACGGCTCTATCTCACCGGTGTCGGGGTCCACGCACCCGTCGAGGTCCACGCCGCAGAAGGGATCGTCCGGGGTGAAGACGAAGCCGACGCCATCGTGGTCGTTGTCACGGTGGGCTTTTCTGGCTTCGGGGAAGGAGCCCCACGTCCTGGGGTCATCGGAGCGGGCGCGAGAGCCGGCGCGCGGGGAGTAAGGTATCTTGGTGAGCTTGCCGTCGCGCTCCTCCCGGCGCCAGCATACCCACTGTTTGAGGTCCTTCGGTCTCACGCCGCTCTCCCTTCTGTCTCACGAGCGCCGCCGGCGCGGATGACGAGCACGGCGTGGTGCGGATCGAGCAGCTCGACGTGGGCGCTTCCCCGCCAGGCCGCGCCCTCGGAGACGAGGCGCTTCGTGGCGCCGGGAATACGGATGTCGAAGGCGATCAGCTCGCAGGTGCGCCAGTCCTCTGGTCGAAGGGTCGTTGCCGGGATCAAACCCTACCCCTCCTACTCCCGGCAGCTGCCCGGTGCTGGGCCTCCTTGAGCTTCGCCTTCTCTATAGCCGCAGACCTCGCCGCGGGCCAGTCTCCCTTCATTACGGCCGCTCGCTCCTCCACTTGTAGCTGCTCGATCCGGTCAGCAAGAAGCTCGACACCCACCGCTACGACCGGCCCTATCGTTTCCACGAAACGTTCCCTCTCCTTGTTATTAGTTATACTCATAGATAGATCCTACCAGATCAACTCATAGCTGTGCTAGACTGCCCGGCAACGGAAGTAGGAAGAGGCGGCGGCGGACGACCTTGGGGGCGACTTCTTGGAGGGCAAGGGTTACACGTACTTCGGGGAGGTCTTTGATCGGATCGTGCGTTCTAGGCGGTCGAGCCAGTCGGCGTTCGCCCGGAAAGCGCAGGCCTTGGGGTACGACTACACGCAGAGCAGCGTCTCGAACTGGGTGCGCGGGGTGCATGGGGCGCCGAGGGACCTGCCGACGGTCGCGGACGTGGTCTACGGGCTGACGGAGGAGGAGTGGGAGGAGTTGGGGCTGGCTTACGCCTACGGGCAGCGGTTGCCGACGAAGGAAGACCTGGAGGATATCCGGGAGTTCAGGGAGTTCTACAGGCGGCTCTTGGAGTCCGAGCGGAAAGCCTCGGAAGGCATTGTGGGCGAGCCGGGCGAGGCCGATAGGGAGGGGTGAGAGGCCTGCGCGTCGTGGAGTGGGGGTTCCGCAACAAGAGGATGGAGGGCTACTTCGCCCGGGACTTCGATATGGCGGTGTTGGCCGTGCAGGAGGACCTGCGGCCGGAGGCTAGGAGGGCCAGGGAGATGGAGGCGGAAGGCTATGACGAGAGGCCGTCGGCGTTCAAGTGGCGTCAGAAGGCATGTTACACGGCGGCCAACGTGCTAGAGGTGGACCCGGACGCGGTGCGGGCGCTGAGGCCCAGGATCGAACGCGAGCAGCCGGAGTGGGTGGAGCGGGTCAAGGACGAGTGGGAGTCTTTCCGGGACGTGGAGTCGGTGGCGTTCTGGGCGGAGGTGCCGATACAGGCGGTAGTGGCGATACTGCTAAATTTGGAGGAGCGTGGTGAGTTACTGGTGAATGATGACTATTAACCGGCGCGAGGAGTCGAGGTTGTGAGCGGCTCCGTCAGCATCGCCAAGCCGATACACCCTTTCCCCGCGCGCATGGCCGCGGACATAGCGTTAGCGGAACTCGCCTCTTTGCGGCCGGGGTCGCTTGTGCTGGATCCCATGGCCGGCTCTGGCACCGTGCTACGCGCCGCGGCCGAACAAGGTCACAGGGGTCTGGGTTTTGATATGGATCCTCTGGCCGTGCTGATGGCGAAGGTGTGGACGACGCCCTTAGACCCAGAACAGCTTCGTAATACCGCGCGTGATTTGGCTGCTCGGGTTGGCTCCATCCGTCGGAATGTGACGCTGCCCTGGATCGACGAAGACAGCGAAACGAGTCAGTTCATCGAGTACTGGTTCGGCGACCGGCAGCGGAGCGACCTGCGGAAGATAGCCTATCTCTTGCGAGATGCGGAGGGACCTGTAGGAGATGCTCTTCGGATAGCCCTCAGCAGGATCATTATTACCAAAGACTACGGCGCCTCGCTCGCGCGGGACGTCTCTCACAGCCGCCCCCATCG
>JBBPZZ010000014.1:0-5293 GCA_038198445.1 Rubrobacterales bacterium | reverse complement strand
AGAGGCGGCGTAGAGATCCTCAACCAACTCCCTAACAAACGAGAGGTCGAGCCGCTGCTCCAGTCGGCGATAGAAGTTATCTTCGGGGACGAGTTCTTCGAGGGAGAGGTTAGGCAATGGAGCGAACTCACGGATCTTGGTACCCATCATGGTGACGCATCCTCCTTCGATAGATACGAGGGATGCTCATGTTACTGAGGCTTGCCTTTCTGCTCTAGCGCGCACCACGATTCAGGGGCGTTTCAAGGGCGTTTTTCAACAGGCTGCCCGGAATGGTACCGCTACGCGTCTAAGGACGAGCCTCGCCACCTGACGTTGCTGCCCAACAAGGCCGAACACGAGATGATCCAGGCGGCGCGGGTCAGAGAGAAGACGCCGGAGTGGAAGAGCAAGTACGAAAGAAGGGCGGGGATCGAGGGGACTTTCTCCCGGACAGTGATTCTGCTCGGCGTCAGGCGAGCTCGCTACAGGGGACAGGAGAAGGTGGGTCTGGAGCACGTGCTCACGGCCGTGGCGCTTAGCATACTTCGGGCGATGGAGTGGCTGGGTGAGATCACCCCTCAGAAGAGCCGAGTCTCCGCCTTCGCGAAATTAGCGGCTTGGACGTCCAATCCGAATTCGCCAACAGCATCGAGTAATACTCAGACCCCGTCACCGGCGCCTACATCTACGTCGATTCCGACGGCAGTCCGGTCGGTATCGAGGACGTATTCACCAAGCTCGAAGCCGCGCGCAAGCACTACGAGGCGGTCGGGCTCGGCGCTGACTATGTCGAGCGCTTCATCCGCTGACCTGCCGGTCGGCCACGGCACTCGTTGCGAACCCTTCCGGGACGAGGTCTCAGCCGGCGGGCACCTCCACATTCTCCAGCCCGTAAGTGTGGGTGGCGGCTATATCCTCCAGCGAGATCGACCAGGGAAAACGAGAAGGGCTAACTACCGAGGAGCGGAAGGAACTTAGGAAGCTCCGCAAGGAGAATAAGGATCTCCCTCAGGAGTGGGAGATCCTCCGAAAAGCCGGGTAAAGCCCTTGGCTGACCTTTTTAGCCAGGGAGGGCGGGATCCGGTGAAGCTTCTCAGCTTTATCGATGCGGAGAAGGCCAGTTACCCCATCTCACCGCTATGCAGGATGCTGAAGGTCTCAAGGAGCGCGTCACCGTCCTGGATAGTCGTCTTGAAGAGCTGATGGCCGCCGACCCGAAAGCGAAAGTCGTTAGGAGCCTGCCGGGCAGGGGCCCGGTGTTGGCTGCTATCCCGGCCGACCTTGCAGCGCTGCCTTTCTCGAAGCGCTCCAGCTTAAAGCCTGTCTTCTTTGCGAGGCCGGCTTTCCATGGGATGTTCTTGCCGTTGATGATCGCGCCGGGTAGTCTCGTCATCTATCTCGTGTTCTTGCCGTGGGCGGTCGCGCTGGGTAGTGTGGTCGTCTATCTCGATCTCTTCCTTGCGCACCTCGGCCTCGACAGCTTCCTCTTCGTGGATCACGTCCTTGCGGATGCGGATCTCTTCCTTGACCACCGGCCGCTTCTCGACCACTATCTCTTCCTCGATCACGGGCACCACTATCTCGTCTTCCCCGATCTCTACCTCCGCCCCGACTGCGTCCCTGCCCTCTACCGGCACGCGCTCGACGGTAACCTCTTCGCGCATTCTGGGGGTGGTCATCCGCTGGCGTTCGGTCACGACGCGCTTCCTGACCCTGACCGCCTTCGCCTCGCTCTTGCGGGTCCCAACCCTCAGCTCCTCTTCGCTTCTCTGGATCGTCGTCTCGTCACCGTGTTCGAGCTCAGAGCCGGTTCGGACGCTCACGCCGTCTTCCCCGAGGCCAGAGCCGGATCGGTCTCTTCTGGCCCCACCCCTTAGATCTTCCTCGTCCTCGAGGCTGATGCCGGATCGATCGTCGCGGGTCCCAGCCCTCATTTCCCCCTCATGTTCGAGGCCGGAGCTGGGTCGGTCTGTTACCCCCTCGTCTCCGAGACCGTGCTCACGGAACCCTCCACTCCCGGTCTCGCCCAGATTGGTCTCGCCCAGGCCCGAGGCGCCCCTGTCGTAGTCACCCATCCTCATGCCGCGGCCAGTAGCGTCAGGCGCGGCGGCGGAGGATGCTTCTTCACCGGAGTAAGCGCCGTAGGTGCCCCGATCCTCATTGCCAGCAAAGCTGTCCAGACCGTAGTAGGTGCGCACTTGCTCTTCGTACTCGGGCGTGATCTCGCGGTCATCGTCGAAGGTAGGACCGTCCACGACCGTGTCCTTATCCGCCGAGACTACGATGCGTCCTTCCTCCTCGTCTACCGTGGCGCCGTCCAAGGGGATCAGGGCCGACTGAGTCCCGAGGACGCCTATCTTCACACCGATGTACTCCGGCCGATCGTTGGTGTCTAGGAAGAGGTCATCTACCTCGCCGATCCTCAGGCGGTTCCGGTCATAGGCCTCGTAACCGGTGAAGTTTCCCTCCGGAACCGTGATCCTGTCCGTACGTGGCTCGCGCTCCATCGTGGTGTCTCCCTTCGTAGAATGGTTAAGTTGCTCGTGATTACAGGCTGGAGCCTCGGCGAAGCTGAGACTCTAGGGTACGTGTGGAAACCCTCGAAACCCTCAGGTCAGTTGCACTGTCAATATGACAAGCACGACTACTCACCTCCTCGCCCCACCCCGATATCACTGTAGCACCAAGAGCGCGTCGGCGCTCTCAGCGAAGACACGGCTGTACTTAAGGCCCAGCTGACTGCGGAAGGCTCCAAGGTGGAACCAGTGCAGAGCGGTGCTCCGATATCTAGCGTCCAGTATGGGATTACTTCGGTCTCGTGGACGGTTTCTCGCTAAGCTACGGCTACTCCTTCCATTGTAGCCTCCTCATACGCGATCCAGAGGAAACGCTCCTACCAGCGGGGGTTCTTCGCGAGCAGCGCGCCGGCTTCTTTAGCGACCAGGGGATCAGAGAAGTAGTTTCCCTGGGCCATCTCACACCCCAAAGCTCGCAACAGGGCAAACTGAGGCCGCGCGGGATCTGTACGCGCGGGCCTGGGCGATGAGCAAGGACGCCTTCGAGGCGAGCGTCGCCGCGCACTACCTGGCCCGCCAACAACCGAGCGCCGAGGAGACGTTCCGCTGGAATAAGGAGGCGCTGGAGCGCGCCGACGCCGCCGGAGACGGGAGGATCGAAGCCTTCTACCCGTCGCTCTACCTGAACATGGGCAAGTCCCACGAGGATTTGGGCGACTTAGGAGGGGCGAGGATCTCCCCGACGACGGCTACGGGGCCCTGGTGCGGCGCGGCATCGCCAACGGTCTTGGGAGGATCGGCTCTACGGAGCCGGAAGGTCCGCTATCGCTGCCATCGAAGTGACGGATATGCACAGCGTACAGCGTCGGCTAGGGCTAGGTCTGGTGGGCTCTCCCCGAAACGGCCGGCGCCCGCTTCCCGCGGGAGGAGGGGCCGCGCCGGTGGCAGGGCCTCGCACGTGGCCGCAACGAGGCGTCCAGATGGATGCTAGATAGCGTCCGTGTAGGCGAAGGACGTGCTGCAGCGTCCCTGAGCCGCGGCGCTTGCTGGGGGCGTAGTCTTCCAGCCTAAGGGCCTTGAGCCAGCCGTCCTCACCGAGGGTTTCCGCGAGACCGAAGAGCCTCATCTGACCCGACACGTGGGAGGTCTCGAACAAGGTTGGCTTGCCCACCGGAAGCAGCTTGCCGCTCCCGCTTCGGCCGCCAGGGGACCCAGTGTCGTACTGGATCTCGTAGGCCGAGAGGGGCTCGCGCCGGCGTGCTCCACGGTGAGCATCCTCTCCAGCAGCCAAAGATCCGCCTCCTTGCCGGCGAGGCCTTCCTCTCCGTAGAGTCTCCAGCGCATCAGGGTCACGTAGCCGGAGCCGTCCAGCATCCGCATGCGGCGCTCGGAGAAGAAGGCGCGCTCGAGGTCCTTTGGGTGGAATCGCATCCCCGCAACCCAACTCAGGACGCCCCCGGGGAACGACGACCGTCTTCGCGGCGCTGGTGGGCGAAGTGGGACTGGGCGTTGTAGTCCGCGACGAACCGGTCGTGGGCCTCCATGAGCTCCGCCCAGCTTTCGGCCCGCGAGAAGTGCCAGTCGGCCATGCGCTTCTGGATGCCGAAGGTCGTTTACCGAATAGGGGTAGTGTTAGGGAAGCTGCCAGGGGAGGCAAGGTAAGCCCGTCCTCGGGTGAAGAGGTTGAATGCCATATCAGGAGGTTGCTCTCTACCTGTTGGATGGCAATGTAGGCCAAAAGGACCCACAGGGCGTCTATCGGGTTCCCGGCGAAGTCGAGCACCAGCGGCGGGACCGCCGAGACCACGGGACCAATTAGGGGCACGAAGCAGACGAGCCCGGTGAAGATGACGAGGAAAAGCGCGCCGGGGACACCGATGATGTAGAGGGCCGCCGTGGATAGCACGCCGATGACCGTCATCGAGACGAGCTGTCCTCCCAGCCAGCTAAGGAGGCTCGTCCGAGTTTCGGAGAGCAGGCCCGGCTCCCTTCCCTTTTTTCGGGCGAGAAGAGCCTTACCACCCACCCGACGACCGGTTCCGGCATCGCCGCGAGGTAGAGGGGCACGAAGAGGAGAACGATGAGACCGGCGACTAGAAGAGAGGCTGGACCTCTCGTTTGTGCGGGACATGGTCCGTCCGCTCTACGCCGGGGTTGGTAGGTCATCCGTGGACCCGGTGGTCTTCTTCAAGCTGCGGATCGTGCTTTTCATCGAGGGCTTGCGTTCAGAGCGCGAGCTCATGCGTGTGGCGGCAGACCGCCTCTCGGTGCGCTGGTACCTCGGATACAACCTTCACGAGCCTCTGCCCGACCATTCCAACCTCACCCGCACCCGCGAGCGCTTCGGCCTCTGCGTCTTCAGGCGCTTCTTCGAGGAGATCGTGGAGATGTGCGTCGAGGCGGGGCTGGTGCGAGGGGAGGATCTGTACTTCGATGCCACCAAGGTCAATGCAGGGACGCGTCCCTGGACTCTATCGCGCCCCGCTTCGCCATCGAGGAACACCTGGGCACCCTCTTCGAGCGCGAGTTGGCGGGCACGGTGACCGACAGCGCGCGGGAACCTGTCGACGGGCTGCGGGCGTTACCCGCCGCCCACGACGAGGACCTGCTGGCAGAGAACGCGGCCTGGGAAGACTGGATCGCAAGGAACGGGCGTGGGCTTCCCCCGCTAGAGCGGACACGTTAACCTTACGCGACGCTGACTTCTTCCATTCTATCCTCCTCGAACTCCGCCGGGCTCTTGTAGCTGAGAGATGAGTGCAAGCGGCGGGTATTGTAGAAGGTTTCGAGGTAGT
>JBBPZZ010000013.1:0-80737 GCA_038198445.1 Rubrobacterales bacterium | reverse complement strand
GTACTCGGCGGTTAGCCGCCGCGAGAGGGACGGGACGATTTGCTTGCCATACTCCGCCCGCTCGCCTTCGAGGACTTCCCGCGAGATCCGCCGTCCCACCTGCCAGTAGAGCAGCGTCAACTCTGAGTTGACCGCCGACGCCGCACGCCCGCGAGCGGTGTCGATCAATCGCCGGACGTCCCCGATCAGGGCGTCGTTGACCGCGGGAAGCTCGTTCATATCAGCCGCGTCCACCCGGTGAGTAGCTCCTGCATCATTCCCCGCTTGACCTGCCGCGTCTTCTCCCGCCGTGCCTCCAACGCCTCGATCTCCGCATCCATGTCCGAGAGCACGGCGGCGATGGCGGTTTGTTCTTCGTTGGATGGAACGCTAACTGAGAAAGCGTGTACATCGTTTCTGTTTAGAGTTGGCACTCCTGAGCCAGTGCCAAACCGATCCAGCCCAATGTTCTTATAAAGATGATAAATGAACTTTGGCGAGTTACCTTTGAAATCCGTCACCCAAAGAGCAGTATTGTGCGGCCAGTAATCTTCCTCAACATAACTGACCTTCCCTATGGTTCCTGATCTTCCAGTGACGACACCAGGACCTTTAACCATGAAGTCCGTATGGTGGTTGAGAACTCCGTTCGAGTATACGACCGGGTAACTCCCCTTTTTGAGCATTGAGTTGGTTAGATCGAACCCACGTTGAAGCGGAGCAACATCTCCCAACCGCTTCACCTCCCACTCCCCGCTAAACCCCGGCAGGCGTTGCTTGCCGGTGAGGAGTTGCTGCATGGCGGCGGTCTTGACGGCCCGCTTCTTGGCGATCAGCTTGTCCAGAGCGAAGATCAGGGCATCCACATCCGACAGCGCGGCGGCGATGGCGCGTTGTTCGTCCTTCGACGAAGGCTTGGGTATGAAGAAGCTTTTCAGCCAAGCGTATTCGATACTTTCGACCGTTGTTCCAGACTTCTGACAAGTGGCTAGAATTTCTGGACCATTAGCGATCAGTTGGTGAAGAACAAAATCAGCTTCGACATCTTTGTTTGGCAGCAGCGCTTTCAAATCTTGATTAATAGCCAAAGAAACCGTGTTCTTAGCAACAGGCAAATACTTGCGGAGAATTCCACTCCGGGTAACTACGATAATGCAATTTTTGGGTAGCAAACTGGTGCTAGTCTGCTTGACTGCTGTCTCTGTAATACTTGAATGTGTCTTCTCCAGTAGAACAACTTTGATGTCGCCAGAGGAAGCCCACGGTATAGATCCATCTGTCCAATAGGCTGGATTCCTCATCGACGGCGTAGCCCCACCTTTCCACTGACCAAGATCCTGAAGTTCGCATATTTCCCAATCCTCCGGGATCACCCCCACCTCTGTCTGCTTGTACCCTTCCGGCACGCGCTCGGTTTCGGTCGTTTCGGGGGCGTAGACGGCGAGGGCTTCGTGGACTTCCGGGGTCTCGCCGGTCATGGGCGGGTGGATGGTTCGAGGCCCATCTCTTCGAGGTGCGCCTGGACTTTGGCGGTCAGGTGTTCTACTTCGGCGGCGAGGGCGGGGAGCGGTTCGGCGTAGCGTTCGTCGAGGGCTTTTACGCGCCCGGCGAGGGTGCGGGTTACGCGCTCGATCTCGGCCCGCACGTCGCCTTCGATGGCGGCGGTCCACTTGCCGTCCACCACGAGGGTCTTTATGTCCCCGTCGGTCAGGTCCGGGTACGTGCCTGTTACGGCCCGGTCCAGCGCGTCGGCGGCGTCCTTGTGCTCTTTCCTGGCCCGCGCTTCGGCGTCCACGAGACGTAGGTAGTCGTGGAGCGCGTCGAGTTCGGCGAAGACATCTCCGTCGTCGCGGAGTCCTTTCTTCCACGTCGACGTACCCCCGAAGCTGGCGCGTTGGATCCCCCTGGCCTGCTCGTATTCGGGGGTGTACATCGGGACGGTCTCCAGCGCGAGTTCCCGCAGCTCCATCACGCGGTTCTGGACGTTGGCCTTGCTCGGCTTGCCTTCGATCTCCGAGAGCGCGCCGTCCTCTCCCCCGTGCTCCTCCTCGAACTCCAGCTTCGCCTGCGCCGCCGCCTCGGACGCCGCCGCGAGCCGTTCCACCTCCGCCTGTTCGTCGGCGAAGAAGCGTTCGGCTATTAGTGGGGCCGGGATCACCTCTCCCACCAACCGCGCCGTCTTGCCGCCGCGCTTCGTCACGATCTCCGGCGTCTCGCCTTCGTGGATTGGTCGCACGACGCGCCCGGCCTCCCAGCCGTCCTGGGCGATGGCGTACACGTCGTCCTGCATCGTTTCGGCCCAGTAGTCCATCAGGCGCTGGTACACATCGTACCGGCTCACGAGCTTCACGCCCGCGAACCGGGCCAGCAAGTCCTCGGAGATCCCGCGGATGAGGGATTTGGGGTCACTCCCCGCCGCAAGCCCCTTGAGCGCCGGTTCGTGCTCCTCCCGCCAGCCCTCGAAGACGTCCCGCACCCGCCCCGTAAACTCCTCGAACTCCGGGTGTCCGAGCACCGCGTCCCGCACCTCCGGGGCCGGTACGCGGGCGCGGGCGTATCCCGCGCGGTCGCCGGGTCCGAAGAGCGTGCGGCGCAGCGTCGGGAAGACCTCCCAGTAGTCCGCCAGCGCGTCAATGTCGCGTTCGGGGATGCCGCCGTGCAGGTGCGCCCCCAGGTCGTGCAGGTCCTCCGGCTCGCCGGAGTCTATGTAGCGCGGGATGTTCAGGTTAAAGCCGTTCGCCTCGATCTCCTCGAAGTCAACCAGACGCGAGTAGCGGAGCAGTTCGATCCCATGATTGAAGACGTCCACGATCTTATGCAGGTCCTGGCTGCGGAGACGGTTCTTGTTACCGTCCTTCATAAAGCCCCCGCTCGCGTCCACCATAAAGACCGGGCGGCGATGGCGGGCATTCTCCTTATCCAACACAACGATGCACGCCGGGATGCCGGTACCATAGAACAAGTTCGGCGGCAACCCGATGATCCCCTTGATGTAGCCCTGCCCGACGATGTAGCGCCGAATATTCGCCTCCGCATGGCCCCGGAAGAGGACGCCGTGAGCAGGATCACCGCTCCCTTCCCCGTGCTAGTGAGCGACTTCAAGACGTGCAGCAGGAAAGCATAATCCCCGTTCTTCGCTGGTGGCACGCCCGGCTCGAAGCGCCCGTACTCGTCGTGCGCCGGGTCCAGGCCGTTGCTCCAGCTCTTCGCCGAGAACGGCGGGTTCGCGACCGCGAAATCGAAGGTCTTCAAACCGCCCTTGGGGTCGAGGTGGCGCGGGCTTGCGAGGGTGTTGCCCTTGTGAATTACCGCCGTCGGCGCGTCGTGCAGGATCATGTTCATCCGCGCCAGCGCGTGGGTCGCGTTATCCATCTCCTGGCCGTAGATCGTAATCCCTCGCGGCGCTTCGTCATCCACCTTCAAAAGCAGCGACCCGGACCCGCGCGTCGGGTCGTAGACCGTCGCGTTCTGGCCTGTATCCGGCCTGAGGCCGATCACCCGCGCTATAACGCGGGAGACTTCGGCGGGAGTATAGAACTGCCCCTTGCTCTTTCCGGACTCCGTGGCGAAGTGACGCATCAGATACTCGTAAGCATCGCCCAGCAGATCGTCCCCCTCGGCCCGGTTCGCCGTCAAGTTCAAGTTGGCGAAAATGCCGATCAAACGCGAGAGCCGCTCGACCATCTCACGCCCCGAACCGAGCTTATCTTCATCATTGAAGTCCGCGACGTCGATGACGCCCTCTAGCCGGTTCGCCACGGCCAGGTTACGGATGATCATGTTGATCTTGTCGCCGATCTCCTTGTCGCCCCGTAGCCGGACCATATCCTCGAAGCCGCCGTTCTCCGGCACCTCGATCATCGCGTGTCGCTTCCCCGCATACTTATCCGAAACGTACTTCACGAACAGCAGCGTCAGCACGTAATCCTTGTACTGGCTGGCGTCCATACCGCCCCGCAGCTCGTCGCAGCTACTCCAGAGGGAGCGGTAGAGCTCGGATTTCTTTACGGCCACTCAGACCCCTCTCGTTTTCCCGTCGATACTCTAGTCCGCGCTCCCCGCTAGTCTACGCGAAACCGCCGATCCAGACGAACGTCGTCCATCGAAGAATAGCAACGTAACGCGGAGAAGACTTAGCCGGGCTTCAGAGAGTCCCCGGCCTCGCGGCGGCAGCGCGGCGGCAGGGATCAGCGAAGCTCGGGCGGACTATGTGACAACCACGCTCGAAATGCGCCCGCCCGCGTAGCGAAGGGTTGTTCCCCGGCCGTAAGCGCCGGAGATACTACCCGGCGTTCGGAGACTGGCCCTCGAAGTCGTCGCTAAGGTCTTGCGGACTCAGACCATACTTCGAGAGCAGGTTCGCGTCGGTCTCGGTGTCCACCTTGTCGGGCAGCTCTTTGTCCGCCTCGCTCGCCTTCTCCGCGCCGCTCTTGCCTTTTATCTTCTCGACGATCATGGCCTTCGGTATCTCCACGAGTTCTCCTCTCCGTCTCCTGTACTAAACATTACCAGAGACGAGCGCCACGGGCCTTACCGGGGAGCCAGTCGCCCCAACGAATTTCAAGGGCGCGCAGACGAAATCGAACTGGTGATGACCGGAGGCGGCCAACTCTTCGAGCACGAGGTTCTCGATGATGTAGATGCCGTGACGCGCCAGCAGGATGAGGTGTCCCGGCAACGTGCAGCCGAGATCGGGGTCCTCAAGTCCCGGCGCGTCCCAGGCCATGTTGTCCGCGCCCACGGCCAGCACGCCCTTCTCCGCCGCCCAGTACGACGCGCCCGCGTCCATCCCCGGCCCGGCGAGGTAGCGGTCCTCGTCTTCCCAGTAGCGGCCGTTCCCGGTCCTGACGAGCAACACGCTCCCGGCCTCGACGCACACGCCCTGCCGCTCGCGGCACTCTTCGAGGTCCGCGGCCGTGACGACGTGGCCCGGCTCCAGCGACTCGACGCCCTCCTTCGCGGCCACGTCCAGCAGGACGCCAGGGGCCAGGATCAGGGGTATCTCCTCCACGGCGAGCTTGCTGAAACCGCGCGAAGTCTGGACTTCACCCACCGCGACATCGCCGTAGAGCTTGAGGTCGCCCGCCTGGTGGCAGAGTGCGTCTATGTGGGTGCCGGTGTGTTCGCCGCAGATTATGATCCCGGCGGCGCCGGAGCGCGGGCCGGACTCTTCGGGACGATATTCGGACTCGTGATGGCGGTGGAGCAGGTAGGAGTATCCGGCCTGTCTGTGGGCGGGATGTATGGGCATCTTGTCGGTGCGCGGCTGCTCCAGGTCGAAGGCTCGCGCTCCCTCGATCACGCGCTCAGGAGTGGTCGACGCCGGTGGAAGATTCGGCCGCCCTGCTTTCCGTGCGTTTCTTCGTTGCCCCGGAGATCTCCGGCTCCTCCGAGAAGTCCACGTCTTTCGTCTCCGGACCCCACGCGGCGCCGGCGGTGATCAGGAGCGCACCCACGATCAGGAGCACGAGCACCGTGTACTGCGGGGGCATGAATGTCCCGAGTCCCGCCTGGTAGAAAGCGTAGAACGCCGGCAGGACGACCGCCAGGCTGTAGCCAAGCCCGAAGCCCGACGCGCGCACACCGGTCTGGAAGCGCTCGTTAATGTAGGTGGTGGCGAGGCCCCAGGGAGAGACGACCAGGACCGTGATCAGGGTCGTCAGGACGATGACCACGAACAGGTTCTTAGGGGCCGTGCTGATGAGCAGGTAGTAGAGGAACGTGCCTACGACCGCCATGAGCAAGCCAATCGCCATGAGGAAGGGCCTGCGTCCGACGCGCTGGCTGATCACACCCGCCGAGACGTAGCCGCCGATCAGGATGACGTTGGCGATGACCAGGGTGACCGTAACGCTGGTCGAGGACAGCCCGACCGGGTCTCCGAGCAAGCCCGGAAGTATGGCCGCCACGGCGTTGAGCGTAAGCCAGAAGCCGGTCATCATCAGGAAGACCTGCAAGAAGTTCTTCAGGTTGTCGCCGCTGAAGAGGTCCCTGAGCGGCGACTCGCTCCCGCCAGACTCCTCGAAGAGCTCGGACTCGCTCACGGAGCGCATGTAGTAGAAGACAAAGCCGAAGGCGAGCGCCGAACCGATGAGGAACGGTATCCTCCATCCCCATTGCACGTAGGGAGAGCTCAGGCCCTCGGAAGGTATCAGGAAGAGTAGCAGCATGGTTATGAGGGAAATGGTCGCGTAGGCCAGGGGGAAGCCGGTCATTATCAGGGCTCCGTAGAGGCCGCGTTTCTCGCGGGGTGAATACTCCATCGCCAGCGGGCTCGCCGAGGTGTACTCGCCGCCGAGGAATACGCCATCCACGAAGCGCAGGACGATAAAGAGGATAACGGCCGTAATCCCTATCTGCTCGTAGCCGGGCATGAGGGCCAGGATAAGCGTGGTAAAGCCGAAGCCGCTGACGGCTATGATCGTCGTCCGCTTGCGGCCTATGGTGTCCGCGAACCGTCCGAAGATTAGCGCCCCGACCGGCCTGCCGACAAGGGCCGCCGCGAAGATCGAAGGTCCAATGATCGCGGCGGCGGTCCCGGTTATCTGCGGCGAGACGAAGTAGATCAAAGCGGGCGCAAGAACCACGATCGGCAGGTAGATGTCGAACATGTCCACGAAGAAACCCAGGAACGCTCCCCGTATCGCATTCCGAGCCTTCGGGTCCAGCGTCTCCGCCGACCGTCCGTTCGCCACAGTAGCCATCTTCTCCCCTTTCGCCTGCTCCACCGTATCCCGTCAACGGTAAAGTCCCTACAACCGATATCTGATTTACCATGATACGCTAGTGTCTTCCTAATATCATCCGCTCAAACGTATCTGGGCAGAAGTGAACCCGGCATCCGCGCATTGCGGCGCGAGATCGGCGGACTTGCCAGCCCGCCGTGATACAAGCTATCATCAGCACGAGAGTAACCCTGGGAGGAGAGGTGACGTGATGAAACAGGAAGTGCGCTGCTCCCGCGGTAAGGAGGTCGAAGAAGCGCGCTCGCGCATACACCGTGGCGAGCATACGGGGCCGACAGGCGGCCTTGCGCGAGGCTACGTGCAGACGAACCTCGTGATCCTGCCCGAGGAATACGCTTTCGACTTCCTCAAGTTTTGTATCCGCAACCCGAGACCATGTCCGATCCTTGAGGTGACCGACGCCGGCTCACCAGCGCCTCCGGTAATGGCGCCGGATGCGGATCTGCGGACGGACGTACCGAAGTACCGGATCTACGAGAACGGCCGGATAACCGCGGAGCCAACAGACATAAAAAGCTACTGGCGCGAGGATCTGGTGTCGTTCCTGATCGGTTGCAGCTTCACCTTCGAGCGGGCCTTGCTCGACGCTGGACTGTACCTCGCCCATCTGGATCAGGGCCGCAACGTGCCGATGTACGTTACAGGCCAGGAGTGCGTGCCTTCCGGCCCGTTTGCCGGTCCTATGGTCGTCAGCATGAGACCGTACCGGGCGGACGAGATACCCCTCGCGGTCGCGGTTTCGGGGCGTTACCCGACGATGCACGGCGCGCCAGTTCACATCGGCGCTCCGGAGGCGCTTGGGATAGTGAATATAGACGAACCGGAGTTCGGAGATTCAATCTCCATGGGAGAAGATCAAACACCAGTATTCTGGGCATGCGGGGTGACTCCGCAGGCCGTCGCGATGGATGCTCGTCCACCGTTCATGATCACGCACTGCCCTGGACACATGTTCATAACCGACCGCCTGGACGCGGGATACGAATCTTGAGCAATATCCGTCTCGGGGTCGATGTCGGCGGCACTTTCACGGACCTAGTCGCGCTCTCGGAGGGAAGACTCGTCACGGCCAAAGTCCCGTCTACCCCAAGCGACCAGTCCGAGGGCGTAATGAACGCCGTGAACGTCTCGGAGATCGAATCCGGTTCGGTGATAGCCCTCGCCCACGGCATGACCGTCGCCACCAACGCCCTCCTCGAACGGCGCGGCGCGAGGATGGCGCTCGTCACCACGGAAGGCTTCCGGGACGTGCTGGAGATAGCCCGCCAGAACCGTCCCTCCCTCTACGACCTCTCGATAGACCGCCCTCCCCCACTCGTCCCGCGCGAGCTGCGCTTCACCGTGAAGGAACGCATGGGGCCGGACGGAGAGATTTCGGCTCTGGACGAACAGAGTTTAGAAGAAGCAGTCGCCGCCGTGAAGGATTCCGGGGTCGAATCGGTCGCCGTGTGCCTGCTCTTCGCCTTCGCCCACCCGGAACACGAACAGCGCGTCGGAGAAGCCCTGCGAGAGGCGCTGCCCCAGATGCACGTCTCTTTGAGCAGCGAGGTGCTGCCGGAGTTCCGCGAGTACGAGCGGTTCTCGACGACCGCCGCCGACGCATACCTGGCACCAAAGCTGGCCGCTTATCTGAAGAACCTGGCCGGTAAAACGGAGGAGGCCGGGGTGCCATCACCGCTCATCATGCAGTCCTCCGGCGGAGTGGTACGGGTCGAAGACGCCATCGCGGACGCCGCCGGGTGCGTTCTCTCGGGACCGGCGGGCGGGGTCGTCGGGGCGGCCTATGTAGGTGCTCTCGGCGGCCATGAGAACTTGCTGACCTTCGACATGGGCGGGACCAGCACGGACGTGGCCCCGATCATCTCGGGCGAGGCTCAGACGACCACCGAGACCGTCGTCGCCGGAGTCCCGATAAAGCTCCCGATGGTGGACGTACACACCGTCAGCGCGGGCGGCGGCTCGGTAGCCTGGGCGGACGCCGGCGGCGCCCTGCGCGTCGGTCCTCACTCGGCGGGCGCGGAACCCGGTCCCGCCGCCTACGACAAGGGTGGTGAGGAGCCAGCCGTCACCGACGCGAACCTCTATCTCGGATATCTGGCTGATGGCGCGGAGCTCGGCGGCGAGGTGGTGCTCCGGCGCGATCTCTCGGAGAAGGCACTCGGTACTCTGGGCGAGAAGCTCGGGCTCTCGCCGGAAGAAGCGGCGCTCGGGATAGTGCGCGTCGCGAACGCGGAGATGACCCGCGCCCTGCGTGTCATAAGCGTCGAGCGCGGCCTCGACCCCAGAGAGTTCGCCCTGCTGGCGTTCGGCGGCGCGGGCGGGCTGCACGCCTGCGCGCTCGCCGAGGAGCTTGGCATGAAGACTGTCCTTGTCCCGCGCGCCGGAGGAGTCCTCAGCGCCCTCGGGCTCGCTATCTCCGACCTGCGCCGCGACTACGTGCGTCCGTATCTCCGCGCGCTGGAGGAGGTGGACGGAGAGCAGTTCGAGGAGATGGAGTCCGAAGCGGCGGACGACCTCGAAGGCCCGCGGCACACGCGGCAGGCGGACCTGCGCTACGGAGGCCAGTCCTTCGAGCTTACGGTGGAGGCGGACGACCTGGAGAGACTGGAAGAGCGCTTCCACGCCGCGCACGAGCAACGCTACGGCTACCGGATGGACGACGAGAAGGTCGAACTGGTAAACCTGCGGCTCATCGCCACCGTCCCGGTCGATAAACCAGACCTCACCGAGTCCGAAGCGACCGGCGACGCCGAAGCCGGACGCCGGGAGGCCAACTTCGACGGCGAGTGGAAGGAGGTCCCGGTGCTGGACCGTGAGACATTGGGAAAGGGCTCCGGGGTAGAGGGACCGGCGATAGTCGAGTTCCGGGAGGCGACATGCGTGGTGCGGCCCGGATGGCGCGGCGTGGTGGACGGTGTGGGGACGCTCGTGTTGGAGAAGGGCGATGAGTAACGTGAAGCTCGACCCGGTAACGCTCTCGGTGCTCGCGAGCGCGCTCGCCGGGATAGCGGAGGAGATGGGGGCCGTCCTGATCCGGGGCGCGTACTCCTCGAACATCAAGGAACGTAGGGACTGCTCGACGGCTCTATTTGACGCGGAGGGCCGGATGGTAGCGCAGGCCGAGCACATCCCGGTGCATCTCGGCGCGATGCCGGAGGCCGTGCGGGCCATCATGGGCCGCGACCCACAGCCGGGCGATGTTTTCGCCATCAACGACCCGTACTCCGGCGGCACGCACCTGCCGGACATAACGCTCGTCTCGCCGGTCGCGCACGAGAACGAGATCATCGGCTACGCCGTGACGCGGGCGCATCACTCGGACGTTGGGGGGATGCGTCCCGGTTCCATGCCTTCGGACTCGCGGGAGATCTTCCAAGAGGGCATCATCATCCCGCCGGTGCGGCTGGTCCGCGACGGAGAGTACGTGCAGGACGTGCTGAACATGCTGCTCGCCAACGTCCGAACCCCGGACCTGCGGCGGGGCGACCTGCGCGCCCAAATCGCCGCGAACCGAATCGCCGAGGAGCGTGTCGGCGAACTTATCGAACGCAGCGGCAGAGACACCATCCTCACCGCCTTCGACGAGGTCATCTCCTACACCGAGAAGCGGACCCGTGAAGCGATCCGCGAGCTGCCGGACGGCGAGCACTCAGCCGAGGACTTCCTGGAGGGCGACGGCACCACGGACGAAGACATCCCGATCAAAGCCGCCGTCACCATACAAGGCGACTCCATGACCATTGATTTCACCGGGACCGCAGGCACCGTCCGAGGCAACGTTAACTGCCCGCTGCCGGTAACGCGCTCGTCATGCTACTTCGCCCTGCGCGTGCTGCTGCCCAAAGACCTTCCGGCCAACGCGGGGACCTACGCGCCCCTGGAGATAAAGGCGCCGGAGGATAGTCTGGTCAACGCCGCGTACCCGGCGGCGGTCGTCGCGGGTAACGTCGAGACGAGCAACCGCATCGCGGACACGGTGCTCGCGGCGCTCTCCGGGTTCGCCCCCGGCGAGATCCCGGCGCAAGGACAGGGAACGATGAACAATACCATCATCGGCGGCAAGGGCTGGACTTACTACGAGACCATCGGCGGTGGCCAGGGAGCGAGCGCGAAAGGTCCCGGTCCCTCGGGCGTCCACGTCGGCATGAGCAACACCCTCAACACCCCCGTCGAGGCATTCGAGATGGAGTATCCGATGCGCGTGGAGCGCTACGAGTTGCGCTACGGGTCCGGCGGCGCGGGGAAGCACTGTGGCGGCGACGGCATCGTGCGCTCCGTAAAGGTGCTCCAACCGGCGAGCCTCTCGCTCCTGACGGATCGCCGCCGCCATCCTCCACGCGGCATCGAGGGCGGCGATTCCGGGAAGGTCGGAGGGAACCTCCTGAACGGCGAGGAGTTGCCGGCGAAGGTAAGCCGCGAGCTGGAGTCTGGCGACGTGGTGACAATCGAAACGCCAGGCGGCGGCGGATACGAACGATCTTCAGAAGAATAATAGAACGCTCGAAAAGCCGCTATAAACAAGCCAACCCCTCACCATCAAGCGGCTCACACCGATCCGGTGATCACCCGCGTATCTCCGGCGACTGGCGGGAGAGACTTCCGCCAGTCGACGGGCAGTGTCCTTTTCGCATCTTCGCTCCGTAGAAACGCCCGCCCACGCCAGACTTTACCCCACTACCCAAAAGTATCGCACCGGGTTCAACATAGGATGCTCTTATCTGGTCAGAAGCGCTATAAGACGGGCGATTCGCTACTCTAGCGAGGCTTACTACTATCCTCGTATCGCGGCAGGTCGTCGCTGATGCGGAGCCAGCGCAGCCTCCGCGAGTCCCAGCCATGAAGCCCCGGTCTGAAGAGCTCGGGGTTATCGAAGATCCCGGCGTGCAGATAGACCTCACCAGGCAACCGCTCGTCCTCGTAAGACAATGAGGTCCCGCATTCACGGCAGAACGACCGGCGCACACCTGGAGAAGATTCGTAGGTTCCGGGAACTCCGCGCTCTATCGTTACCAGATCCCTCGGATATGCGGCCAAGATGCTGACGGGAGCGCCGGTAGCCTTGCGGCAATCTCCGCAGTGACAGTAGGAGACGTTCTCGGACTCACCGATCACCTGTAGTTCTATGGCGCCGCAAAGACACCCACCCGTTGAGACACTTCCGCTCATGGCCGCCCGAAGCGGGACATTACATAGGCCACGGCTGCTCTGTAACCCTCAGGACCCATGCCGGCGACGACAGCGTCAACGGCCGGAGAGACAACCGAACGGCGGCGCCATTCATCCCTCGCATGAATGTTAGACAGGTGGACCTCTACCTTCAGTACAGATACAGCTTCCAGGGCGTCGTGGATGGCGTATGAGTAATGGGTCCAGGCTCCGGGATTGAGGATCAGGCCGTCCGCGTTTCCCGCTTCCCGGACCCAGCCTATGAATTCGCCCTCGTGGTCCGTCTGCCGGAACTCGAACTCTACCCCGCTAAACTCCGCGCGCAGAGAGCCCGCAATATCGTCGAGGGTGCGCGAGCCGTAGACCTCCGGGCGGCGTTGTCCCAGGGTTCCCAGGTTGACGCCGTTAAGGACGAATATCTTAGCCACTGACGGCTCCTATCGCTCGTAGAACCTCATCATGGCTAACCGGCACATCCCATACGGGCCGCCCCACCTCTTCTAGCAGGACGAAGCGGTAACCTTCGCTGTCGCTTGCCCGGCGTTTCTTGTCGCGGCCCATCTTCGAGAGAACCTCTTCGGCGTCGATGGAATTTACACGCGCCGGTAGTCCGGCCGCGCGCAGGAGTTTTTCGTGAAGGCCGGTCAGGTCCGTTCCGAGCTTCTCGCGGGAGAGGTAAGAGGCCGCGACCATTCCCGTGGCGACCGCCTCGCCGTGCGGCAAAGCATAGTCCGCGGCTGCCTCCAAACCGTGTCCTATGGTGTGGCCGTAGTTCAGGATCGCCCGCCGTCCTTTCTCTAGTTCATCCTCCGCCACCACGCTTGCCTTGAAGCCGACGGCGTGCATGATAAGCGTCCGCAGGGCGTCCAGGTCCCTGGCGCGGGCCGCGCCTACGCTACCGAGCGCGGCGAAGTAGTCGCCGCCGGAGAGCAGGCCCATCTTGACGACTTCGGAGAGCCCGTTGCAAAGCTCCCGCTCGGGTAGGGTGTCGAGCCAGTCGAGGTTGGCGATCACCGCCCGTGGCCGGACGAAGGCGCCGACGAGGTTCTTTCCCTCGGGCAGGTCCACCCCGGTCTTTCCACCGACGGAGCTGTCCACCATCGCGAGCAGCGTTGTCGGCAAAGCCACGAAGTCGATACCCCGCATAAACGTGCCGGCGATGAAACCGCCGAGGTCTCCGACCACACCGCCTCCAAGCGCGAAGAGCGTTCCGTCTCGGGTCATCCCGGAGCGGGCGAGACGGCCCATTACTTCCGAGTAGATAGCGAGGCTTTTAGATGATTCTCCGGCGGGGACCTCGATCCTGTCCAGCACCCGCCATCCGGCGTCTTCGAGAACGCGGGTTACGGAGTCCGCATGCAGCGGTCCAACCGTGGAGTCTGTTAGGAGTACGGCCGCACCGGGCTCCAGTATTTCGGAGACAGTTTTCGTCTTCAGTCCGGCCTCGGCGATCACCGGATACGACGTCAAGATCTCGACTTCTATGCGCGCAGCCAACGCTGGATCTCCTCTGCTAAATCTTTCTTGGAGCGTCCTTCGGCGGACAAACGTATATCGGCGACCTCCAGGTAAAGCGGCAGGCGTTCGGTGTAGCGCCGCTCGAAACCTTCGCGGTCCGGGGCTCGCAAGGGGCGGTCGGGGCCGCGAGTCCTCCGGTACATCAGGTCCATGTCCTCTTCCAGAAAAACAGCGGGTACCCGCCTCAGACGCTCGCGGTTCTCGGTACGAACGATAATTCCTCCGCCGCAAGAGATCACACGCTCCGCGCTCCCATCGAGAGCGTCCGCCAATACGCGCGCTTCGAGGTCTCTGAAATGATGCTCGCCGGACTGCTCGAATATCTCCGGTATCGAGCGTCCCGCCTCGCGGGCGATTGCCTGATCCAGGTCCACAAACTCCCAGTCGAGAGTGCCCGCCAGTATGCGGCCCAACGTGCTCTTGCCACTCCCCATGTATCCGACGATAGCCAAAGGTCCGTCCAACGGCTAACCGGATCGCGCCCCGTTAGCGGTGTCCCGGATGCGCCGCATGTAGGACTCGTGGGCGGCTTGGATGTCGGTCATGTTGTCCGCGCCGAACTTTTCCAGCAGCGCCTCGGCGAGCACTATCGCCACCATCGACTCGCCTATGACCGCCGCCGCCGGGACGGCGCAGCTATCCGCCCGCTCCCGGAACGCGCGGGAAGGCTCTCCGGTCGAGAGGTCAACGGTACGAAGTGCCTTGGCTATGGTCGAGATCGGCTTCATCGCCGCCGCCACGACGACCGGCTCACCGTTGGTCATCCCGCCTTCGAGGCCGCCGAGATGGTTGCTGGCGCGTGAGAGCTGTCCGCCGTCGAGCAATATCTCGTCCTGCACCTCGCTGGAACGATGCTTCGCCACGTCGAAACCCATGCCGACCTCGACGCCCTTTATGGCGTTGATAGACATGACGGCGGCCGCGAGCTTCGCGTCCAGCTTGTCGCGCCAATCCACGTAGGAACCAAGCCCCGGCGGGCACCCTTCAGCCACGACGACGAACTCGCCGCCGAGGGCGTCGCGGGCGTAGCGGGCGGCGTCTATCTCCGCCTTCATCTTCTCGGAGACCTCCGGGTCGGGGCAACGCACCTCAGAGTCGTCCGCCTTGCGGGCGTCTAGAGCGGCACGTTCCTTGTCGTAGGCGGCGCCGCCGATCCGGTAGACGGCGCTGTGGATCTCGACCCCGAACTCGGAGAGCAGCTTCTTCGCCACACCGCCGGCCGCGACACGGGCGGTCGTCTCGCGGGCACTGGAGCGTTCGAGGATGTTACGCAGGTCATCGAAGGCGTACTTCTGCATACCGGCGAGGTCGGCGTGTCCAGGGCGCGGGAGTGTAACCTTATCCGGCTGGTTTTCGACCGGGTCCGGGGTCATCCGGCTCTCCCAGTTGGCGTAATCATTGTTACGGATGAGCATGGCGATGGGCGAGCCGAGCGTGTATCCGTGGCGGACACCGCCGAGGAACTCGATTTCGTCCTTCTCTATCTTCTGCCGGCCGCCGCGCCCGTATCCCTTTTGTCTCCTGGCGAGGTCACGGTTCACGTCTTCGGCGAGAAGCCCGAGCCCGGCCGGCGTCCCGTGAACCAGGGCAACTTCGGCGGGACCGTGTGATTCGCCCGCCGTCGAGAAACTGAACTTCAACTCCGCACGTCCTCTCCGTATAAAAACAAGTCGATCATAAGGCTAATATAAAGCATGAGAGCGCATCAATACATCAAGAAAGTAAATACGGACCCGGCTACGCGCTACCTGGATGGATCCGGCAGGTCTCCTCCGCTGTCGATCAGGCCTCCGCCGCCAGTTGTTTCTCCCCCGCTTGTATTGCCTCCGCCGGAACCGCCGCCCGACTGCCCTCCCCCAGACCCGCTGCCGCCTCCGGAACCACCGGAGGCGATGGCTTCTCTGCTGTCGGTAATACCGTCGCCGTTGGTATCGGGGTTGTTAGGATCCAGCCCAAGTCTCTTCTCCTTGCGGTTGCTCAAGCCGTCGCCATCGGAGTCCACGGCGGACGCGTTCCGACCCGTGCCGCCTGTTGTGGACCCGCCTCCGGCGCCTCCACCTGTACCCGAGGCGCTTCCTCCTCCGCCTCCAGAATTCCCGGAGCTTCCAGAATTCCCGGAGCTTCCAGAGTCGCCACTAGTATCTCCGTTGGCGTTTCCAGTTGTCGAGCCCGTGGTCGAGCCGCCGGATTCGGCGGCAGGAGCAAGGAGCTGGCGGAACGGATTCTTGCTCTGGTATGCGGCGTAGGAATCGGCGTTGCGGCTCTCGACCTGCGGGGCCGGGCTATCCGGGTTGTTCGATGATGAACCGTTGTCGGGCGCCTGGGCTACTACGTTAGCCTGGTTTGATACGCGTTCATTGCCAGGTTTGCCAACGAACACCCCGGCAATGATCCAGGAGAATACGAGTAGCGCCAACACCGCGAGCACGGGGGGAATGACCTTGTTATCCCGCAAGAAGGAATCGACAAAGCCGGGACCGATGCGCGTGATGCGCCGGGCCAAACCGGAAACTCGAACCCTACGGAGCACCGGTCGTCTCCCCGCCCGGCGCTCCCGTGGTCGTCTCCGGCGCGGCCGGCGCCACGGGCGCCGTGCCAGAAGGCTGGAAATAGACCTCGGCGTCAATCTCTACTTTCAATATGCGGTCCCCCCCCGCCTGCGACGTGGTTTCCTGGTCATCGGCGGGTCCGTAAGTTACACCGTTTACCGTAACCAGCCGGGCCAGGTTCCGCGTCCTCAGCAGAAAGTTTTGGAGCTGGTCATAGGTTCCTTCAAAAGACATTGTAATCGGTACAACCGAAAAGTCACCACCGCCGGGCGGCGGGCCGGCGGCTCCGGGGACCAGGGATATCTGGGTGACGCCCGACGCGTCGGCGATCTCCTCCACCTGTACGACGAGCGTCGGGATCTCGGGCTGCGTCGGGATGCGCTTGGAGAGTTCGAGTAGCTGACGTTCGGTTGTCGGCGCGTCTTTCTGGGCCTGCTCTAACTGGGAGACTTGTTGCTGGAGGTCCGAGAGTTGGGATTCCTTGTCCGAACGCTCCTGCACCGCCTCGTCGTGGCGAGTCCATATAGGACTGAGGAGGAGGAAATAATACCCAACGATCAGCACGATCAGTATCAACATGCCGAGTATCAAGATATTTCGGTTATTGCGCTCCACTAGCGCCGGGTCCCTTCGCCGCCCGCCTGCTCTCCCGCTCCCGCATTGGCTTGCGTGGCGCTCTCGCCTGCCTGGTCAGAAGTTCCTCCGCCGATCGGCACTTCCTGGCCGTTTTCTCCGGCCTTGGTGACGAGTTCCGCCGCCACCTCGAAGTTTATGGCCTCCTCCGGCGCGAAAGTCTCCCGATCCAGCTCCGCCGAGTCGAGCTGCGAGTTGGCGAGGAAACGCAGGTTGTTCATCTGCAACACGAAATCAGCGACGTTAGTGTACCGGGGCAGGGAGAAGCCGGTGAAAGTCACGGAGCCGGGGGGATCCAGTACCTGGTCATCTGGCGCCTGGATGTTTATGGGCGCCGACTCGGCGGTCAGGGTGTCCAGGGCCGTCGTATCAGGTATCACGAACGAGAGCCCCTGCAGGAACTCATCCCAGGGGAATCTGGTCCGATAGATGCCGTCGGCGACCGGCTTCTTGGCATCCAACCGGGCTTGCAGGTCCTTGTATGGAGCCAGCTCCGCCAGCCGCTGGTTCTGCTGGGTTATCTGCTGGTCGAGTTGCGCGATCTGCTGCTCTTCGTTGTGGAGACGCACCAGGAAGAACAGATATAAGGCAACCATAATCATAACGGCGAGCGCGCTGGCTATTAGGAGGATACCCAGGACGTTTCCCCGGAGGCCTCCCCGCAGGTCCCGACGCCGCTCCTCCGGTGGGAGGAGGTTTATCCGTCTCACTCGCCCTCCATCGCGAGCCCGAACGACACGGCCAGCACGGGCTCCATCACCTTGATCTGTTCGTCTGATACGTTCGAGCGGTTGGCACCCAACTTGCCTAGCAGGTTGGCCCGCTGAGTATTGATCCCCAAAAGCTCGCTGAGGTAGTCGTCCATGCCGCCGACGAGCGCGCCCTCTCCCGACACGAATACTTGCGAGACCTCTCGCGCCTCGGGCTGCGAATAATGGTATTCGATGGAACGCTGGATGTCCTCGGCGAGAAGCTGCACCGCGTCCTCCAGGCCACGGCGTATATCGTAAGCCAGCGCGGGATCGAAGTCATCCTCCGATTCCTCTTCTGCTTCCTGGTCCGCCGCTTCGCTCTGACCTTCTTCGCCTTGCAGCGCGGACCCGAGCCGGACTTTCGGGTTCATGAGTTGCTTGTCAGCCTCTTCCTCTGAGATGTTGGCGGCGTCCGCGACGGACTGCGCGAAGTAGAGCGATCCACCCTGCACGAACCGGGTGAGCGTCGGGGCTCCACCCTGGAGAACGACGAGGTTCGTCAGTTCCGCGCCAATATCCATGAGCAAGACAGCGCCCACCTCCTCGAAGAGGGCGTTCGGGAGGATAGACCTGGTAAGGGCCAGCGCCTTGACGTCTATTCCAGTCAGCCGCAGACCGGCGTCTCGGATCGCCGAAGCGTAGCGGCTGACCATGTCTTTCTGCGCCGCCACTACGAGCACCCGGTCGAGGTCCGAGCCTTCATCCGCGGACCCAAGAGATATGTGGTCCAGCACGGCCTCATCCAGGGGCATCGGTATGTGATCCTGGGCTTCGAAACCGACGGCGCTCTTAAGGTCCTGCGGGTTCATTTTCGGGAAGGGCAAGACCCTGACGACCACCTTCTGGTTGGCGACGCCCAGGATAACGGACTTCCCCTTAAATGAGTGCGCCCCCCAGAATTCCTTTATCTCCGCGGCGAGCAGGTCGCGATCCGCAACCTCTCCATCGGCTATGACGCCGGGTGGCAGCTTGTGGTACCCGACATGCTGGAGGGTGTAGCTCCCGCCACCCCTGGAGAGTTGCACCGCCTTTAACGCCCCACGGTCTATATCGAGCCCGATATCCTGCTTCCTGAAGCGTCCCACGCTTCCCTACACTCCTCCGACTAGCCCGAGATAATAGTTCCATATCCCGCGTCCCGTAAACAGGACGAGGAGCCCTCCGAATGCCAGGAATACCCCAAACGGCAGCGCGCTCCGACGCTCTATCTTTCCGGCCACCATCAACGACCCTGCGAGAATCGTCCCAGAGAGAGCGCCGATGAACACCGCCAGCGCCGCGTAAGGTCCCAGGAATGCGCCCAGCATTCCGCCCATCTTGACATCACCCATACCCATACCTCCGGGATAGGCGAGCGCCAGCGCGAAAAGCCCCCCGGCGACCGCCGCGGCCGACGCCAAATACACCCACCACGCCCCAGGATTCGCCGCCACGGAGAGAACGAACCCGGTGAAGGCGCCGGGACCCACGATAACGTTCGGCAACAAGCGGTGTTCGAGATCTATCCCAGCCAGTGGAATCAGCACCCCTATTAACACGAGCGCCGGGAGCAACTCCAGGCTCAACCCAAACCGGTAGACCGCCAGACCGAACAGAACTCCCGTCAACGCCTCGACCAGCGGATAACGGACGGAGATTGGCGCCTTGCAGCTCCGGCACCTTCCACGAAGTAGCAGATACGACAGGACCGGTATATTGTCTTTCGGCGCTATGGGCTGCTGGCAGTTAGGACACCGCGAGGACGGCCAGACTATGGACTCTCCGCGTGGCACGCGATGGATCACTACGTTGAGGAAGCTGCCTGCGAGGAGCCCGAAACCTCCGACAAGAAGCGCCGGGGCGAGGATCAAACCTTCCCACCTTCCGGCACGGCCTGAAGCGCCCCCACTACGACATCACCGCCAACGGTGGCTTTCCGTCCCACACTTGCGTTGTGTCCTAGAACGACCCGCGCCCCCACACGAGCCCCCGACCCAACTATTGCCCCAGAGGAGATCCAAACCCCAGCCCCGACCTCGGCGTCACGGTCCACGACGGCCCCCGGTCCCACGAAGCAATGGCTGCCTATCTTCGCGTCGGGATGAACGACCGCGGAAGACGAGATCACACACCCATCTCCAACCACCGCCGCCTCTGATACATACCCCAGCGGATGTACCGCCGTTATGAACTGACCGCCAAGACCACGAATGGAGTTGGCGACCCTCAGCCGGGCACGATTGTCCGTGATCGCAACTATCACATGCACGGGCTCTACGGAAAGCATGCTCTTGAGCATCCCAATGTCGCCCAACACCGGATATCCTCGCACCTTACCCGCAAGTATAGAGTGAGAGTCATCATAAAAACCGAGAACCCACTGCTCTGAACCTCCGGCAATGAGAACATCCAGGGCAAGACGGCCGAATCCACCCGCCCCAACGATGGCTACCCGGAGATCGTCATCGGTCACAATCTCCTGTACCTCAGCTTCTGGTTGAGTGATACTTGCACTAGTTTCGGGCCTTCTTATATCGCTCTTCTCCCGCACGCCTGGAGGACACGTTTGCGGCAGTGTAACATCGTTCCTGGCATCTTGCGATTATACCTGCATCCTGCGCTATGGGCTCTGTGAACACACACTCTGTAGTGCATTAGGAGGCGAAACCATTAGGTGTCCTTAGCTGATAAATGCGCCAGCTAGAGTATTGCCTCGTAGAAAATCATTGGCCCCGACACGTTTCGCGCCCGGCATCTGGAGTTCCTTCACTTCTAATGTTCCTGTACCGCATCCAACCAAAATTTGACCGTTTGCAGCATAAATCTCGCCCGCAACCAGATACTTGCCACCTGGTTTGGCGATTTCCGAGCGGAATATTTTGATCGGACCCTCGACCTCCGGGTGGAATGCACGCGCCCCCGGACTCGGGGCCAACGCCCTTACCATGTTGTATATACGCTCAGCGTCCAGATCCCACCGCACCCTCAGATCCTCACCCGAAAGTTTAGCCGCATATGTAGCATTAAGACTGTCCTGCTCGGTGAGGGTTAGTCTATCGTCTTCAAGTAAAGCCAAACCGTCAACTATAGCTTTAGCTCCGAGGAAGGCGAGTTTTTCGTAAAGCTCGCCCCCGGTCATGTCGCCGGGAACATCCAGGCCGCGTTGCAAAGCTATAGGTCCGGTATCGAGGCCCTCGTCCATTCGGATGATGGTTACGCCGGTTTTCTTTTCTCCCTCCATTATGGCACGCTCTATGGGCGCTGCTCCGCGGTATGCGGGCAGGAGTGAGGCGTGTACATTCCAGGCGCCGTGGGTGGCGGCGTTAAGGGTATCGGAGCGTAGTATCTGACCGTAAGCCGCGACCACCAGGGCGTCGTGACGGGAGATGTCCTCCGTTGCTTCCGCGATGCGTTCGGGTTGGAGTAGAGGCAGGTCTCTCTGGCGGGCTAGTGCCGCGACGGCGGTAGCAATGGTCTTCCGTCCACGCCCGCGCCGCGCGTCGGGCTGAGAGATCACGAGCCCTACCTGGTGCTCGGAGGAGACGAGGCCGCTCAGGATAGTGGCGGCGAACCCAGGTGTGCCGGCGAATGCTACCTTCAATGTGTCTGTCTTTGCGTGCTTCGGGTCTCTACTGGGAGGCCAGCATTCGTTCGCGCAGTTCCCGGAGGGCGTTCTTGCGCGATTCACGGTCGGTGCGGTCCATCATCAGGATTCCGTCGAGATGGTCTATCTCGTGCTGGAAGACGCGGGCGCGAAGCCCAGAGGCGTCAATACTAAGGGGTCGGCCGGAGACATCGTTGCCGGAGAGTGTAATCCTGACAGGCCTTTCGACCTCGACGTGGATACCGGGTATCGAGAGGCATCCCTCGTTCTCGACGGCCGTCTCTTCGGAGCTAGACTCGATCTCGGGGTTGACGATCACATACTCTTTGTCTTCGATAGCGGCGACCAGTATGCGCTTGAGACGGCCTACCTGGTTGGCGGCCAGCCCTACTCCTTCGTACTCGCGCATGGTAACTAGCATATCCTCCGCAAGCCGGGACAGGGATTCGTCAAACTTCTTGACCGGAGCGGCCCGCGACTTCAGCACCGGGTCCCCGAACGTCCTGACCTCTAGCGCCATGCTCTATACCTCCTCGGGATCTATGTTAACTTTCACCTTCAACGCGCCCAAACTTCGCGCTTCGGACGCCAGCCTTGCGGCAAGGGCACCCGCCCGAGCGACGGCCGCCCGCTCGCGGCCCCGCAGCAATAAGCGCCACGCCTGAGGTGCTCTCCCGTGGTTGGGAAGCGGAACCAGGCCCGACATCTCAACATCGGCTCCTAGAGCGGGACGCAGACGAGATTCTACCGCACGCCGCAGCGCCGTTTCCGATCCCTCTAAAGTAATGTCCGCCAGGTGGCCGAAGGGCGGATAACCCAGGTCACGCAGCCGGGGTAACTCCGCCACCGCGAACGCTGGATAATCTCCGCGCAGCGCCGCCCTCAACGCGTAATGCTCGGGGACGCGGGTCTGGATGAAAAAACTGCCGCGCGCGGCTTCGGCGGCTCCATATAGCAGACGGAAAGCCCGCTCCACCGCTCCCATGCCGCTCCCCAACAGGAGAGCGTCTATGTCTGGGAGCACCACGGTATCCCATTCTTTGTCTAAGATGCACCGGGCCGTTCCCACAACCACCGGCGCGTCTTCCCGCTCGCGGGTGGCGGCGGTGAGTAACCCGACCGGCGCTTCGAGAGCGCGCGAGAGCGTCTCCCTAACGCCCTCGACGGCAAGACCCGTCGGGCTCAGGCGCTCGGACCCGCACTGGTCGCACTTGCTGTTCATCGGCATCCGTAAAGAGCAACGCCCGCATACGAGGAGCTTCCTTTCGTTCACCAAAACGAGTGGAAGATCACAGCGCGGACACCTGCTGACGGAGCCGCACCGGGTACAAGAGACGACCGCCGCGTAGCCGATGCGATTGGCAACCACTCCCACTCGCCCCCCCGCCTCGACGACACCGCGACAGGCCTCTAGTATCGTGGCGCTCATGGATGCGCCAGAGCCCCTGAGATCCACTATGCGAATGGATGGCCAGCGGGGAGGCTGGCGGGCCGGTAACTCGCGCACCCGGACCTTACCGGCATAAAGCCTCAGAGATGGATAAGGCGAGAGGAAAAGGACTCCCGCCTCCTCTACCTCGCCGCGCTTCAGGACAACGTCCCGGACGTGAAGCGGGAGTCCTTCGTATCCAGGCTCCGCCCGGTGCGCGTCATTCGGTTCGTCCACCACGCAGATTGCTCCGAGTCTCTTCAACGGGACGAGCGCAGCGGTTCGCGTACCGACGAGCACGTCCAGATTTCCTCGACGGGCGGCCTCGTAGACTGCCATCCTGTCGCGTCCCAGGCCGCTGTGATACGCGGCTACCTTATGTCCCGGCGAGAGGATGCGACGCAGGTAGCTCACCAGATGCTCGACGGTCGATTTTTCCGGGGCCAGTATTATGGTTGCGCGTTGTCGGCTCAGCGTAGCCCGCGCGACCGCAGCCGCCGCGGCCGCGCTTTCGTTTGTGGGAATCCTCCACAGCCAGGCGCCGCCGCGGGTAACAGGATCAACCTCATCCGATAACGCTTCGGTAACAGGCTCCCTCTCCTCGCTCAAAGTTCGGAAGATCACACCCGGAGCTTCTCGTTGCTCCAACCTTACGACCTCGCGGCGGACGAGGTTCCGCAAGGTCTCCCGGCTGGCGCCCGTCTCCGTCAGCAACGTGGAAGTTGAACACGCGGACCCGCGCTTCTTGAGTTCCTCGAAGACTTCGCGTTGCCTGCGCGCCCGTCCAAAATCCGGGTCCGCGTTCGCCACGATTACCGCCCATTCGGTCTTGGTCGGCTCTCGACTCAGCGGGGCAAGTTCCAGACGCCCGTCCACTTCAGCCGCTATAAGGCCCTCGTCGCCAAGCTCACGCCGGGCGGTCGCGCGGCTCACAAACGTATCCGGCTTCCAGGGCTGACCTGGAACGGGATCCAGGATCTTATAGCTGACCACGTTCAAACCGGGCGGCAAGGCCGCGCGAACCACGGTAGCCAGTGGGACGGCAGCCATCTCCGAGACCCATTCGCAGAGCTTGATGACATTCGAGTCGAGCGATACCTCTTCGCGGACGCCACGGATCTCCTGGAGTTCGCGGTTGCCTCCGTTCTCGAACCCGACAACCACACCCAGCCGCGAATGATCCTTGAGCGGCGCAACGACCATCGAGCCTATGCGGACCGCATACGTCAGGTACTTGGGCACCGAATAACTAAGCGGCGGCAGCGAGTGCGTGCTGATCAGCAGGCAGACCCGCACCGCGCGTGGCCTGTCGCGTTCGTGGCGGATGTTCCGCTCCGCGGATTGGACCAACTAGAGACCGGCGGCTTGACGAAGGGCTTCGGCCCGCGAGGTCTCCTCCCAGGTGAAGCCCGGCTCGCTGCGGCCGAAATGACCATAGGCGGCGGTTTGGGCAAAGATTGGTGAGCGCAGATTCAGGTCCCGGATAATAGCGCCCGGACGCAGGTCGAAGTGCTCCTGCACCAGAGAACCCAGCGTCGTCGGGTCCACGGAGGCCGTGCCGAAAGTCTCGACCATCACGCTCACTGGGTGGGCGACGCCGATCGCGTAGGCAACCTGAATCATGCACCGGCTGGCGAGTCCCGCGGCAACAATATTCTTGGCGACCCACCGCGCCGCGTAAGACCCGGAACGATCCACTTTGGTCGCGTCCTTACCGGAGAAAGCGCCCCCGCCATGCGGCGCGGCCCCTCCGTAAGTATCCACGATGATCTTCCGCCCCGTCAGACCGGTATCCCCCTGCGGACCGCCGGTAACGAAGCGCCCGGTCGGGTTCACCAGTATATCCGCCGCGCTCTCGTCGAAGAGATCCCCGGACATCACTGGGCGGATGACTGTCTCGATAAGGTCGTCCCGGATCTGGTTTTCCGTCCCGTCGCGGTGCTGGGCGGAGATGAGCACCTTTTCGATCCCAACCGGCCTATCTCCCTCGTACCGAACGGTAACCTGACTCTTGCCGTCGGGACGCAGATAGTCCAGGTCGCCGTTCTTGCGGACTTCGGCGAGGCGGCGGGTCAGCGCGTGGGCGAGGGTTATTGGAAGCGGCATTAGCTCCTCTGTCTCCTCGCAGGCGTAGCCGAACATCATGCCCTGATCTCCGGCTCCGACCTCGTCTATGTTCTCCTCGGCGTCGCGCACCTCTAAAGCCTTATCGACGCCCTGCGCGATGTCCGCCGACTGGGGATCAATCGAAACTATAACCCCGCAGGTCTCCGCATCGAAGCCGAATTTAGCCCGCGTGTAACCGATGCTGGAGACCTTCTCGCGCACGAGAGTCGGGATGTCCACGTAGGTCGAGGTCGTGATCTCGCCGGCCACCACCACGAGGCCCGTGGTCACCAGAGTCTCGCAGGCCACCCGGCTCATGGGATCCGCGCTCAACGCGGCATCCAGGATGGTGTCGGAGATCTGATCCGCTATCTTGTCGGGATGCCCCTCGGTGACGGACTCCGAGGTGAATAGATGTGACGCCCTGAGCTTTTGATCATCAGCCGCGTTCCAGGTAGTGGTCCCCACGGTCCTCTCTGCCATTTAATCCTGCCTCTCTACGTTCATCTCCGTCGCCAGGGCGTCCAGAATAGCGCGTGCAATTTCTTGTTTCGAGGCCCGTGGAAAGAAGCGCTCTCCGCCATCGCCCACTATGAAGACCTCGTTCTCCTCGGCGCCGAATCCAATGCCCTTTTTCGAGATGTCGTTCCCAACCACGAGGTTCACGCCTTTTCTGGCGAGCTTCTCACGGGCATCCGGTACGGGGTCGCCGTGCGTTGCGGCGAATCCTACCATAAACAACCCCGGATTCCGCCCACGAACATCCTTCAAAATGTCATCGGTAGCCACGAACTCTACCGTCAACCCTGCGCCGCGACGGATCTTGTTCTCTACTAGCGATGCCGGCTTGAAGTCCGAAACCGCCGCGGCCATGACCAAAACATCGGCGTCCTCCACGAGGCTGATTACACCTCGCCGCATCTCGTCTACAGTCTCGACGGCAAACCACTCCACCCCAGGCTCCACCACCTCGATATTTGCCACCACCAACGAAACCTTCGCCCCACGTCGCCTCGCCTCGCGCGCTATGGCGACGCCCATCTTCCCTGAAGAACGGTTCCCCACGAACCGGACGCTATCTATTGGTTCCCGCGTACCGCCGGCCGTCACCACGATACGGAGTCCACTTAATGGTCCGCCAAGACCGCCCAAGACTTCAGCCACCACTTCGCTGGCCGAGGCCAGGCCTCTCTCGGATCCCGCGAGAATCCTGTACCCGTCTTCGCCAAGCAGCCTCAGGTTCTCCTCGACCGCCGGGTGTGCGGCTGTGGCAGCGTCGAGGTCCGGGGCGATAAATACCGGCCTGTCACGGGCAGAATAGGCTTCGGCGGCTGATTCCTCTCCCAGATTGTGCGCCAGCCGGGCCAGAGTAGCTGTCGTCGCCGGGGCGAAGACGACGGCTTCAAGGTCTTCGCCCGGTCTCTCGACGACCTGCGCGTTGCCGGCGAAGGCAGCGGGACCCACGAACCGCCGGGTTTCCGTATCCAGGATGACCTCGACATGGCATCCAGCCTCAGAGAGTTCTCGGGCAACCTCAGGTGCCGCGAGCGCGCCTGGCGCCGCTCCGACCACGAGGAGGATCAAAGGTTAGATCCCGCGGACTTTAGGCAGCGCCTTGATCCCCTTCATCGACGGGAGCGCCACTGTCCACGACGGCGTCCTCTGGAGAGTTCGTCCCGCTCAGCGGGTCCACGAAGTCCGCGCCGTCGGCGGCTCCGGCTTCCTCCACTATTTCTTCTTCCGGCTGCTTGAAACTGACCTCCAGCTTGCCGGTGCGAAGCTCCTCGATGGCGATGCTCAAGGGGTGCTGGGAACGGGTGTGAACCTGCGGGCCTGGGATACCCAGGGAGTCATTCAGGCCCAGCGTCGCAGTGTAATCGTTGATCTGGCGCGCCCTCCTGGCGCCCGCGAGCACAAGCCCGTACCGGGAATCGACCTTAGTTAGAAGCTCGTCTATCTTAAGCTCGTTCAGCATCTTCGCCTCCTGTGATCTTACGCATCGTCTCTATCATATCTCTCCGGGCCTGCTCCCGGTCTCCATTTACTATCTCGTAGTCGAACTCCTTGCGAGCCGCGACTTCTTTGACCGCCGTTGTCATCCTACTCTCCACCGCCTCTGAAGTCTCGGTCTCGCGACCTTCGAGCCTCTTCCGCGTCTCCTCCAACGATGGCGCGCGGACGAAGACCATTACCGCGTCCGGGTGCTTCTGGCGGACTTTTCTCGCGCCCTGAAGCTCTATCTCCAGGATTACGGAGAGCCCCGCGTCGAGGAACTCCTCGGCCCGATACTCCGGGGTCCCATAGAGGTTACCCGAGTATTCGGCCCATTCAAGGAAGTTGCCCTCCTCAACCCAACGCTCGAACTCCTCGCGTGAGAGAAAGATGTAGTCCCGGCCGTTGACCTCGCCCGGACGCGGCTTGCGCGTCGTGGCCGATACGGAATAGGCAAGCTCCGGAACTTCATCGAGAGCGGTTCGGATCAGGGTAGACTTCCCGGCCCCCGAAGGCCCGGAGACAACGATCAGCCTTCCTCGCAACCCAGAGCCTCGATCAAACGGTCCCGCTGACCGTGGGTGAGTCCGACGAGGGTCTTGGAACGACTTATCCCTGATTGCCTCAGGATTCTCGTCACCTTTATGCGACCCATCCCTCGAACCGCGAGAAGCATCTCTTCGACCTTCGCTCCCCGAAGCTCCTCGGATGGATCCATGAGGAGGTCGTAGATGTCCAGTTCTCCGCTCTTTAGGTCACGCTTGGTAGAGGCCCGGGCGAAACGCACCCTGTTGGCCTCTTCGAGCGCGCTGCGGCGCTCTTGCGATGTCCTCTCTGGAGCCCTCCTCAACATCGGAGTAACAGTATACACTGGCCTTACTTACCTGTCACTTCGGGAGAAGTCACGCAAACCGCCGATTAGATCCACGGCGCCGAGGTTCGCGTCTTTCAGATATTCGACGAACTCGTCCAGGATCTCTCGCGGCTCCCTGACGAAGCTGGCCGACCCAACCTGCACCGCCGTCGCCCCCGCCAACATAAACTCCGCGACATCCGTGCCGCGGGTAATGCCACCGCACCCGATGACCGGTATATCTACCGTTCCGCAGACCTCGTAGACGGCCCGCAGCGCGACAGGCTTTATAGCCGGCCCGGAGAGACCGCCGCGCACGAGAACCCTCCGTCCATGAGGGTCCACCGTAAGAGCCGGGATGGTGTTGATAATCGTCAGCGCGTCGGCCCCGGCCTCTTCCGCCGCGCGCGAGTTGCCGACTACGCCCTCATTCGTCAGCTTGACGAGGAGCGGTTTATCCGGCAGCGCGGCGCGGCAGGCGGAGACAACCTCGGCCACGCTCGCGGGACCGGCGCAGAATGTGAGCCCGCCATGCTCCACGTTGGGACAGGACAGGTTCAACTCCACCGCGTCAACCCGCTCCTCCCCCGCTAGCCGCTCGCACAGAGCGCGGAACTCCTCCACCGTATCGCCTGCCACGGAGACGAAGAGCGGCATACCCCGGTCGAACGCGCCCAGGTCTTGGAGGAACTGGTCGATGCCGGGGTTCTGCAGGCCGATGGAGTTGACCATCCCCGCCGGAGTCTCCGCTATGCGGGGAGTTGGGTTTCCGTTGCGGGGCCTTGGGGTCGCGGTCTTCGGCAGCATGGCCCCATATACGCCGTCTGCTTCTCCGAGCGCCTCCCTCGAAAGAGTCCCGGAGGCAGGCATCAACGGGGTCTTCAGGGGGATGCAGCACAACTCGACACCAAGTTCCACGCCAGTCCGGATCACCACGCCAGAGCCTCCGCCTCGAAGACCGGTCCCTCGACGCAGCTCCTGACGTACCCGCGCTCCCGCACCGGCACCACGCATCCGTTGCAGGAACCGTTGCCACACCCCATCCGCTCCTCGACGGAGAGCTGGCACACACCGCTCCCGGCGGCGCGCTTTACCGCGGCCAGCATCGGGTTCGGCCCACAGGCGTAGACCGCCGCGTAGCCTTCCAGGTCCATGGCTGCGTCCAGGACCGTGCCGGGGACGCCCACGGAGCCGTCTATCGTGGATACGGTCGCTCCGGGAAAGTCCGTGGAGATACGGGCTGTCGCGGCATCGGCGAAGCCCAGGAATACGTCGTGGTTTACACCGATCTCATCGAGTCGCCTGCCGAGGACCTTGAGCGGGGCGACGCCGATGCCGCCGCCCAGCAGGGCAGCGCGCCCGCCGGAAGCGTCGATCCTGAACCCCCGGCCAAGCGGAGCGCTGACCTCTATGCTCTCCGTGGCATTGTCGAGCAGGGCCGTGCCGTTGCCCCGGACCTCGAAGAGCAGGCTCGCAACTTCGCCATCGTAGTCGTAGAAGGAGAGCGGTCGGGCCAGGAACGGGTCGAAGGAGTAAGGTTGGCCGACGGCTCGCGCCATTACGAACTGGCCCGCCTCGACTGGAAGCTCCCGCCAGCGGTACCGCAAGAGCGTGTAGCCTCCCACCTCCTCGCGGTCTTCGATTGGTACGTTGTAGAATTTCACGCTCTCGCGGTGTAGAGGCCCTGGAGCGAATGTACCTGCTGCATACCGCCCCGTATCCTGGACTCTATGCCCTGCACGGCGGCCGCGGCTGCCGCCAGGGTGGTGATGCAGGGGACGCCGTGCATGAGGGCCTTTCGCCTTATCAGATATCCGTCTGTCCGCGCTCCCCGGCCCCAGGGCGTGTTGACGATCAAGTCTATGCCTCCGTCTTCGATCAGACCGAGCACGTCCTCGCCCAGCTCCCCGATCTTCGGTACCACCATCACCGGCAACCCGTTGTTCTTGAGTACCTCCGCCGTGCCTTCGCTGCCGGAGATCTCAAACCCCAGGTCCGCGAACGCCCGCGCGATCAGGACCGCCGCACGTTTGTCACGGTTGGATACCGAGATATACACCCGGCCCGCAACGGGTAGTTTCAGCCCCGCCGCCGTCAGTGCCTTCGAGAACGCGCCGCCGAACGTCCGGTCTATCCCCATCGCCTCGCCCGTCGAGCGCATCTCCGGCCCGAGCAGCGTGTCCACGTCCGCGAACCTGTCGAACGGGAAGACCGGCGCCTTTACGCTGAAACGTCCGTTCGTCGTCCCACCAAGCCGCATATCCCTCAGCGTCTCCCCGAGCAGCACCCGCGTCGCCACCTTCGCCAGCGGCACCCCGGTGGCCTTAGAGATAAATGGCACGGTGCGGGATGCACGCGGGTTACATTCGATAACAAGCACGTCGTCCCCCCGCACCACGTACTGCACGTTCATCAGGCCCACCACCCCGATGCCGCGGGCCAATTGCCGGGTATAGTCCTCTATGCGCTCGACCAACGCCCGGTGGATGGTTATCGGCGGCGTGACGCACGATGAATCCCCGGAGTGAACCCCGGCCTCTTCGACGTGCTCCATGATCCCGCCCACGTATACGTCTTCTCCATCCGAGACGGCGTCCACGTCGACCTCTATGTAGTCCTCCATGAACTCATCAATGAGGGTTGGGTGCTCGGGGCTCGTATCCACGTTCGACTTCAGGTAGAAGTCGAGGTCTTCTCTACTGTAGACGATCTCCATGCGGCGCCCGCCCAGGACGTATGAAGGACGAACGACGACCGGATATCCGAGGTCCTCGGCTACATGCCGCGCTTCCTCGGGCGACATCGCGGCGCCGAAGCGCGGGTGCGGGATGCCGAGTTCCGTCAACAGGCGTCCGAAGCGGGAGCGGTCCTCCGCCAGATCTATGGCATCGGGAGAGGTGCCGAGGATCCTGGCCCCCGCCTTCTGGAGCTCGTGTGCCAGCTTCAGCGGGCTCTGGCCTCCGAACTGGAGGATCACACCCTCCGGCTTCTCTCGGCGCAGAACTTCCATCACGTACTCGGCGGAGAGCGGCTCGAAGTAGAGGCGCGTAGAGGTATCGTAGTCCGTGGAGACGGTCTCCGGGTTTGAGTTGACCATCACGGCGTCGTAGCCGTACTCCTTGATGGCGTAGCTCGCGTGGACGCAGGCGTAGTCGAACTCGATTCCCTGTCCGATACGGTTCGGACCGCTGCCGAGGACCACGACCGAGGGGTTATCGCCGCGCTCCACCTCATCCTCGCTCTCGTAGGTCGAGTAGTAGTACGGCGTGCGGGCGGGAAACTCACCGGCGCAGGTATCGACGGCCTTGTAAGTCGGCGATATGCCGAGAGCCTGACGAACGCCGCGTACCACCTCGGTAGAAGCGCCAGACGCGGATGCGATAGCCTCATCCGGTAGACCGATCCGCTTTAGCTCGCGCAACTCCTCGGAATCGAGGACGCCGGAGATCGAACCCTCCGCGGCCACGATCCTGGCTATGGAGGCGATGAAAAACGGGTCTATGCGCGTCTTCTCGAAGATCTGGGGTATGTCCATCCCCCGCCTCAGCGCGTCGAAGATGGCGAAGACCCTGTACGGGTTCGGCTCGTCTAAACTCAGGGTTATATCTCTGGGCTCTACCTCTAGTGAAGCCATAGCTTTCAGAAGGCTCTCCGTAAACGTCCGGCCTATAGCCATGACCTCTCCGACGGAGTGCATCCGGGTCGTGAGCCGGGGCGCGGCGCCGGGGAACTTCTCGAAGGCGAAGCGCGGTATCTTGGTCACGACGTAGTCGAGGGCTGGTTCGAAGGAGGCCGGGGTAGCGCTGGTGATGTCGTTTGGGATCTCATCTAGCGCGTATCCGACGGCGAGCTTCGCGGCGATCTTGGCGATCGGGAATCCCGTCGCCTTGCTCGCCAGCGCGCTGCTCCGGCTAACGCGCGGGTTCATCTCGATCACGTAGAACTCTTCACTCTCCGGGTCCACCGCGAACTGGATGTTGGATCCTCCCGTCTGCACGCCTATTTCGCGTATTATGCGTATAGAGGCGCTGCGGAGGGTCTGGTACTGGCGGTCAGAGAGGGTTTGGGCGGGGGCGACGGTTATTGAGTCGCCGGTGTGGACGCCCATCGGGTCGACGTTTTCGATGGAACAGATGATGACTACATTGTCGGAGAGATCGCGCATCACTTCAAGCTCGAACTCTTTCCAGCCGGAGACGCTCTTCTCGACCAGGACGCTCTTTACGGGGCTCGCGTCGAGACCCTCCTGGATGGCGCGGCGAAGCTCGCGGTGGTCGTTTGCCGTGGCGCCGCCCTTGCCGCCGAGGGTGAAGCTCGGACGGATGATGAGCGGAAAACCTATGCGGTCGGCCAGGGCTTCGGCTTCTTCCAGGCGCTCCACGACGCGGCTCTCGGGGACCTTCAGTCCGATACGGTCCATCGCATCGCGGAAGAGTTGGCGGTCTTCGGCCTTATGGATGGACTCTATGGATGCGCCGAGTATCTCGACGTCGTAGTCGTCCAGGATGCCGGCCTCGTGCAGTTCGATAGTCAGGTTCAGGGCGGTCTGACCGCCGAGGGTCGGGAGCAGGGCGTCGGGGCGTTCGCGGCGGATGATCTCCGCGACCGTCTCCACGGTGAGGGGTTCGACGTAGGTGGCGTCGGCGACCTCGGGGTCCGTCATGATGGTGGCGGGGTTCGAGTTGACCAGGATGACGCGGTAACCCTCGTCACGCAGCGCGCGGCAAGCCTGGGTCCCGGAGTAATCGAACTCGGCCGCCTGCCCGATAACGATTGGCCCGGATCCTACGATAAGGATGCTCGTGATGTCGTCGCGGCGCGGCAAGACTTACGCCCTCGCCTTCGCCGAGATGGCATTCACGAACTCGTCGAAGAGGTAACCGGAGTCGCGGGGACCGGGGCTCGACTCGGGATGGTACTGTACGCTCCAGGCGTGCAGCTCAGGGCTTGCGATGCCTTCGACCGTGCCGTCGTAGAGGTTGCGGTGGGTCAGTTCGACGCCGTCTGGAAGAGTCTCTTCGCGCACGGCGAAGCCGTGGTTCTGGGAGGTTATCTCGATCCGTCCGGTGTTCAGGTTGCGAACCGGATGATTGGCGCCGTGATGTCCGAACGGCATCTTGTAAGTCTCGCAGTCCAGGGCGAGGCCGAGTAGCTGGTGTCCAAGGCAGATCCCAAACGTCGGGACTTCGCCGAGGACGGGACGAAGAGCACGTACCGCCTCGTTCAGGGCCGCCGGGTCACCCGGACCGTTGGAGAGGAAGAGGCCGTCGGGGCCGGACTCCAGGATCTCCTCGGCGCTGGTCGAGCCGGGCATGGCGAGGACCGCGGCGCCGCGGCTGCGAAGCTCCTTGTAGATGGAGCTTTTCACACCGTAATCCACGGCGGCGACCCTGCAAAGCTCCTCGCCGTAGGCCGGAAGGAGCGTCGGCTCGGTAAGCTCGGAACTGGTGGAGGCCAGGTCCAGACCGACCATCGAGGGGTGGGCGTTCGCCTTCTCGCGGAGGGCTTCAAGGTCGTGCTCGACGGTGGAGATCACCCCGCGCATCGCACCCCTATCGCGCAGGTGCCGGGTGAGCGCGCGGGTGTCTATCCCCTCGATGCCCATGACGCCGGAACTCTCTAGAAGCGAGGCCAGAGACCGTTCACTCGCCCAGTTGCTGTGGTACGGCGTGTACTCGCGGACCAGTACAGCGGCGGATTGAACCTTATGGGACTCCTCGTCGCCGGGGATGATTCCGTAGTTCCCTATGAGGGGGTAGGTAAAGAGGAGGATCTGACCTCGATACGAAGGGTCGGTGATCGTCTCCTGATAGCCGACCATGCTGGTCGTGAACACCACTTCGCCGGAAACCTCGCCCTCTCCGGCGAAGGTCTTGCCTTCGAAGACCGCCCCATCTTCCAGGACGACCGTGGCCTTTCTAGGCCCGTACTCCAAATCTCGCTCCTGTTCTGTCGTGCATCAACTCTCCATCAACTATAGTACCCACGACCCGCCCCGTCAGCCTCCGTCCCAGATAAGGGGAGTTGGCGGACTGGCTGAGGAGGCTCTCCCGGCTCACCGTCCACTCCTCCGAGAGGTCCACGAGCGCCATCTCCGCCGGAGCACCGGCGGAGATGCTCCCCCCGGTCCCGACCCACCTACCGGGCGCACAGGACATGGCCTCGATCAGCCGCGGCAGCGAGAGCTTGCCGCTCGTTACAAGCTCTGTGTAGAGCGCGGAGAAGGCCGTCTCGTGACCGAGGAAACCGGGAGCGGCTTCCTCAAAGGGAAGCTCTTTCTCCTCGGAGGCGTGTGGCGCGTGATCCGTCGCCACGAAGTCCAGGACTCCGTCCCGCAGCGCCTCTCCCACCCCGATCCGGTCATCGTCGGGACGCAGTGGCGGGTTGACCCGGTACATCCCATCGAGCGTGCCGACCAGCTCGTCGGTGAGGGTCAGGTGATGCGGGGTGGTGTCGCCCGTCACGTCGGCGCGCTGCTTGAAGAACGCGACGAGCGCCGCAGAGAGAGCGGTGCTGACGTGGGTGATGTGTACCTTCGCCCCGGTCTCGGCGGCCAGGATCAAGGCCGTAGCCGTCGCCGCGTCTTCGGCGCTCGCGGGTGAGCCCGGAATTCCGGCGAGGGCCGCGGCGGCCCCATCGTGGACGACGCCCGTTGCGAGCGTGTGGTCTTCGCAGTGCAGGATCACTGGCAGCCCGGCGGACCTGGCGTAGAGCATCCCGTTCCTTAGCACCCCCGCCGAAGCCGTCCCAAGCCCGTCATCTGACACGCAGAACGCGCCGGCCTCCTTTAGAAGGCGCATCTCCGTCAGCCGCTCGCCCCGGAGCCCCTCGTGCAGGGCAGCCGATATGTAGGTCCGAACCCTCGACTCGTTCTCGATGCGGCGCATGAGACCGCTCACGATTACCGGCCTGTCCACGATGGGGTCTGTATTCGGCATCATCACGACGCCGGTGAACCCGCCCGCCGCCGCCGCCGCCGAACCGCTCTCTATCGTCTCCTCGTCCTCACGGCCCGGCGTCCGCCAGTGGGCATGAACGTCCACGAAGCCTGGGAAGAGATGCAGGCCGTCGACGTCCAACTCGCGCAACCCGCGCAGGTCGTTGCCTACCTCGGCTATGTGGCCGTTGGAGATACGGACGTCCGTAACTTCATTGAGCCCCGCGCCGGGGTCCAGGACGTGAGCGTGCCGGATTACAAGCTCGTTGGTACGTCCGTTCAAGCTGCTACCTCGTGGGCGGCACCCGTGGCGAGGGTAAGGACGGCGGAGCGGACGGCGATTCCGGCGGCGACCTGGTCCGGGATCAGGGACGCCCCATCCAGCACTACGTCACCGGAGATCTCGACTCCCCGGTTGACGGGTCCAGGGTGCATGACCAGTATTCCGCTATGCAAATGCCTCCTCGAAACCCCGTAGAACCGGGCATATTCGCCGACGGAAGGGATTCGGGCGCCGGTCATCCGCTCTTTCTGGAGGCGCAGCAGGTACAAGACTTCCGCCCCCCAGTCGAGCGCGCCGTCCACCGAATCCAGCACCGGAAGTCCCCAGGACTCGACTTCGCGCGGCAGCAGCGTGCGCGGTGCCACGATGGCAACCTCCATTCCGGCGGCCCGGAAGGCGGGGATGACGCTGCGCGCTACCCGGCTGTGCAGGATGTCTCCCGCTATGGCGACGCGGCGGCTTTCCAGTTCGTCGAAGCCGCCGACGGCCTCGCTCAGGGCGTGGAGGTCGAGCAGGGCCTGGGTCGGATGCTGTCCGCAACCGTCGCCGGCGTTGATGATGGCTGCCGCGGTGTGCCGGGCGGCGAGCGCGGATGCTCCGGCGGCCGGGTGGCGGAGCACCAGGGCGTCAGCGCCAAGACGGTCGAGGGTCACTACGGTGTCTATAAGAGACTCGCCCTTGGAGATGGACGAGCCTTTTTCGGAGAGGGAGATCACATCCGCCCCGCACCGCCTCGCCGCAAGCTCAAAGGAGACCGCCGTCCGGGTCGAGGATTCGAAGAAGGCCATGCAGACCGTCTTCCCGACGAGCGGACGCCCGAGGCGTCCGCTCGCATGGGCGCGGGCCAGGGCCAGGACTTCCCGAAGCTCGTTGTGCTCAACGTTCTCCAGGGTAAGGAAATTTCTACTCCGCAACGGTGATCACCCCATCCTCCCCATCAGTCTCGGCCAGGTACACGCTCACCCGCTCGTCGCGGGCGGTCGGCACGTTCTTGCCGACGTAATCGGCCCGGATCGGCAGTTCCCTGTGTCCCCGGTCGATGAGTATCGCCAGCCGTACAGCGGCCGGTCTTCCCAACTCCAGCAGGGCGTCCATCGCGGCCCGCGCCGTGCGGCCCGTGTAGAGCACGTCGTCCACGAGAACTATAGTGCGCCCTGTCACCTCGAACGGTATGTGGCTGCCGTGGAGCGTTGCTTCCTCGCCGTGCAGGTCGTCGCGGTGGAGCGTAATGTCCAGAGAGCCAACCGGTATATCCAACCCCTCGAACTCCCGGATGTTGTCTGAGATCCTGCGCGCCAGCGGCACGCCGCGCGTCAACACCCCGACGAGGGCGAGATCGTCCAGGTCAGTGGCGTTTCTTTCGAGTATTTCGTGGGAGATGCGGCGTAACGAACGGTTGAGTCCGTCGGCGGTGAGCACCTGCGCACGCGCGTGCTCGTGAATACTTGAGCGGGCCAAGCCCCTTTACCTCCTTCGCGCCTCACGGGACGCCGTTAAAGGTTGGTTATCTCGTTGGGGGTGAAGCTACCAGAGTGCGAACGAGCCGTCAAGCCCAAGCGCCGATTCCCGCAGGTCTTCCGGGATAGAAGTCTCGAAATCCATCGTCTTGCCAGTTACCGGATGGGTGAAGCCGAGCCGCTCCGCGTGCAGCCAGAGCCTGCGGGCCGGCGCCGACTCGCCATAGAGCGGGTCCGCGTAGACAGGATAGCCGATGGCCGAAAGGTGAACCCGGATCTGATGCGTCCGCCCCGTTTCGAGCCGCACCCGCAGCATCGTATGCCCGGCGGCTTCGCGCAGGACCTCGAAGTGCGTGATCGCCTGCTTACCGATGCCCGCGGCCATCAGCGTAGGGTTCATGGGATCCCGTCCGACCGGCGAGTCGACCGTCCCGGTCTCCGGCAACCCCTCTCCTACCACGACCGCCCGGTAGACACGCCGAACACGCCGCTCCGCCAGCATAGAGACCAGCCCCGAGTACACCGGTTCTCCTTTTGCAAGCGCCATCAGCCCGGACGTATCCCGGTCCAGACGATGAACCACTCCGGGCCGCATCGGGTCGTCACCACCGGCGATGTCCCTGTTCAGCAGCGCGTTCACCAGTGTTCCCGATGGGTTACCGGCGCCGGGATGTACGACGAGACCAGCGGGCTTGTCCACCACCATGAGGTGCTCGTCCTCGAAGACGATAGGGACGTCTATATCCTCGGGCTTCAGTTCTTCGTCCGGCAGACTAACTTCGATGAGGTCCGAGGGCCGCGCTTTGTACGACGGCGTCACCTCTTCTCCGCCGACGAGCAACATGCCGTCCGAGATAAGACGTTGCACCGCGCTCCGGCTGAGGTCCAGGCGGCGCGACGCGAGCCGGTCGATCCTCTCTCCGAATTCCGCGGGACTTACCTCGAAACTACGCAGCTCCAAGTTTCATCGCCCGGCGTAAGCCGGGAAGGCGCCGAGGACTACTTCCTCGCTGGTATCCCGGATCAATAAAGACTTATCCCGGCTGGAGAAACCTTTAATCAACTCGATGTCCGAAAGCGCGACCCCGATTAGCCTCGCCAGAAACCGCTTGAGCTCTTCGTTGGCCTTTCCATCCGCTGGAGGGGCGGCGACTCTTACCTTGAGGGCGACTCCGTAAGCCCCCTCTATGGAACTGCTCTTCGCGCCGGGAGAAACCCGCAAGTCGAGGAGCGTTCCCTCTTTGATGGACCTGACGTATCCCTCAGCCACGCCGACGCAGGAAGCGGCTGGCGCGGAAGATCCTGTTGTCCTCTTCTTCCTGCTTGGGAGCTGGCTGCTGTTCCTCGCCGCCCCGGTCAAAGAACTCGTTGGAGCGCTCCTCGGAGGAAAGGCCAGGCTCCTCCCGGTCAACCTCCTCCACCGCCGGGGACTCGGACACGACTGTTTCGTGGTCCACGTCGTTCCGGGCGCTTGCGGGCTCTATCTCCGGTTCCTCAGCCTCCACGGCATCCGTTTCCACGGCTTCCACCTCGGCCGGCTCCTCTGTCTGCTGCTCGATCTCGGAGGTACCCTGCTCGGAAGTCTCATCCGTACTCTGCATTACGAACGGCTGCGTGGCATCGGCATCGTGGTGCGTGGATGGCTCTGGAGACGGGGTCTCCTCGTATCCGCCGTCCTGCTCACCATCCTCGTGTGGGACAGGTTCGCTGGTCTCCTGATCCACGGCTTCCGCATCGGAAGTCTCGGCGGCGGGGCTCTCTTCGTGGGCGGCGGCTTCGTGAACCAGGGCGATGGACTCCGTATCCAGTCGGTCGCGGAGGGAGGATTCGATCTCTTTGGCCGTAGCCACGTCCGCGTTGTCCATGACTTCGAGGTAACTGTGGAGCAGGTAGCGGAACTCCGAGGCGAATTTCTGCTTCGCCTCGCGCAGCGCCTCATACGACTCCTGCACCCGATCGATGCGGCTCGAAGAATCCGCGAGCATCTGGTGCGAGCGGCTCTGCGCCTCGCGGACGGTCAACTCCGCCTCGCGCTTGGCGCTCTCACGCAGGGTGTCCGCCTCGCGCTTGGCGCTCTCGCGGAGGTCTTTAGCGGCCTGCTCCGCGTGAATAAGTGCGGACTGGATCGAACCCTCCAGGTCCTCGAACTGGTCCAAACGTTCGCGGAGGTTGGAGATCTCATCGCGCATCCTCACGTTGTCGGTATAGGTGCGCTCGAACTCGTCGGCGACCGAGTCCAGGAAGTCGTCCACCTGGTTCTGGTCGTAGCCCCGGAGGCTATTTTTGAACTCTTTGCGCCGGACATCTAGCGGCTTGATCGGCATACAGAATCACCCCACGACAGGTCGAAGAAAGTTTTCTATTACGGTTGCCAGCAACGTTCGCCCTATCGACAGGGCGAACAACACGATTATAGGAGATAGGTCCAGGGAAATACCACCCAACCGCAGAGGAGGCATCCGGCTGCGGATCGGCAGCATTATCGGGTCTACGATATTCTTGACGGCGTCGTAGATTCCCTGTAGCAGCCGGTTCGCCGGATACCCTGGGAACCACCCGATCAGGATCCAGGCCAAAACCAGCCCCAGCATTATGTAATACCCGTAGGTCACCACGCCGAGCAGGAGCGTGCTTACGCTAAAACCAAACTCCGGCGCGAGAGCGAGCGTCATTTGCCGAGCCCCCGCGCCTGTTCCGTGGCGGCGCTGATTCCATCGTACACCGCGCCCACGAAACCGGCCTTCTCCATCGCCACGAACGCCGCCGCGGTCGTCCCGCCAGGTGTCATTACCTCGTCCCGGATCTGGTGCGCGCTGTTCTCCTTTAGCAGCACCGCGGTCCCTCCTATCGTCTCCACCACGAGCCTGCGGGCGATGTCGCGCGGAATCCCCTCGCGCACCCCCGCCTGGATAAGAGCGTCCGCGAAGAGCGCCACGTATGCCGGACCGGAGCCGTGCAATGCCGTCGCGGCGTCGAACAGCCGCTCCGGCAACTCCATTACGTCGCCTACGTGACGCAATATCTCCATGACCATCGGAAGCGTCGCGCGCCCCGCTTCATTAGAAGTCACGACCGCCGACCCCAGTCCCACCGAAGCGCAGACGTTCGGCATCACGCGCAGGACCGCCGCGCCTTCCGGTAAGTGCTCCGAGATAGTCGAGATCGAAACTCCCGCCGCGACGCTCGCGACAGCCTTCTCCGCGCCTTCGAAAGCGGGCGAAAGCTCATCCATCACCCGGACAACGTCCCAGGGCTTCACGGCGACCACGATAAGGTCACTGTCCTGGGCAAGCTCCAGGTTGGAGGAAGTCGTCCGCATACCGTACTTCTCCGCGTATGGCCGGAGCTGTTCAGGATGCACGTCGCTGACCCCAAGATCGTAGTCGCCGGACTCGGCCAGACGCACGAGCAGGGAACCCCCGATCTTACCGGCCCCAATTATTCCTACCTTACGCAAATTCCTCCCGAAAGAGTTTTCAAGCGGCTAGAGTTGGTTGAAGAAGGCCCGCTCGGCGATGCGCTTCCGTTCCTCGGCGCTCACTTCGATGTTGCGCGGCGTCAACAAGAAGACCCGGTTTGCGACGGTCTGTATCTGTCCGTCCATCGCGTAGGTCAGGCCGGCGCAGAAGTCCACCATCCGGCGCGAGAGGTCGCCATCCACGCTCTGAAGGTTGAGGATCACCGGCTGCTGCCGCTTGAACCTGTCGGCCAGAGCCTGGGCGTCGTTGAAGCTGGACGGCTCCAGCACGCTGACCCGGGTGGGCGGCGGTTGCTGTTGGTTGGGTACGGCGCGCAGATGAGTCGGGTTCTGGCTACCGTAGCGCTCGCGGCTGGAACCCTCGCTACCGAAGAGGTCTCCGAGCGAGGTGCCGAACGCCGAGGAGCGCTCCGTCCGTCCTAGTCTACGCACCGCCGGCTCCGGCTCCGCGTCACGGGAACCGTTATTGTAAGACCTGCCGTAGCGGGCTTCTTCCTCTTCATCCTCATAGTAATCGTCATCGTCGACGCCGAAACCGAACCAGGCCGCTACCCGCTCTAGCTGATCTCTAACTCCCATCATGCCTCCTCACGGGCCATCCTCCTCGATAATCGTCCGCCCGATCCGCACTAAAGTCGCTCCCTCTTCAACCGCAACCGAATAATCGCCGCTCATTCCCATGGAGAGTTCCGAAAGGTCGAAATGCGGATACCAAGCAAGCCGTAGACTATCACGTATTCTTCTGAGTTTTGCGAAAACATAGCGCACATCTTCCGGGTCTTCAACCAGGGGCGCAATCGTCATGAACCCCCGAACCCGAACCTTCCCTTCAGTCCGCGCCGCTGCTTCTAACAGAGGCTCAACCTCATCTTCAGCGACGCCGTACTTGGACTCTTCATCGCTCACGTTGACCTGCAACAAGACCTCGACGCCGTTCTCCGGCGCCCGTTTTCCGATCTCCGCGATGAGTTGCCGGGAATCAACGGAGTGTATGAGGCTCACGCGAGGCACGACTTCTCTGGCCTTCCTGCGCTGCACATGGCCGATGAAGTGCCACTCGAAGGCGTCGCCGAACGACGCCTGTTTCTGGATCAGGTCCTCCGAGCGGTTTTCTCCCAGGAGATCCGCGCCAGCGTCCACGAGCGCCTGTATCTGCTCCGGCGCGTAGTACTTGCTGGCGATTAAAACCCGAACCTCATCCGGTCCCCGGCCACTCTCCTCCAGCGCCTCTGCGACCTTCTCGTTCACGGACGCCAAGCGCCTACGAATTCTGGAAGCTGTTACCTGGGCTTTCATGGCGCCACCTTCGCCACCGCCGACAGGTTCCGCCCCGTACGCGGCCCCTGCTTGCGATGCGAGTAAAACAAGTCGGGGCGGCATCCGGTACACAGCCCGAGGTCGTGTATCTCCTCGACGCCAGCGCTTTCGAGGTCTGCCCGGATCGCCGCCGGCAGCGACAGGTTGCGCCCGTCAACCACACCGTCTCCGAACTTCGCGGCGAACTTCTCCGCCAACTCTTCCGACACCTCGTAACAGCACTCCCGGATACAGGGACCTATATAGGCTCTCGTCCCTGGATCGTCCAACTCGCGTACGGCCTTGCCGGAGATCCCGGAAAGCGTCCCGCGCCATCCGGAGTGGACCATGCCGACCTCGCGCTCCCCAACCAGCGCCACCGGCACGCAATCCGCGACCGCGACGACCAGAGAGAAACCTTCCTCGCCGGTCAGGAGCGCGTCCGCCTCTCCGGCAAACCCGGCGCCGGACACGCGCCCGATGCCATCTCCCGCCACCTGCCGCACCCACGCGGAAGGTCTTTCGTTCATGGCCTCTTTTATTAGGGAGAGGTTCTCATCAACCGCTGTTGCGTCATCGCCTACCTTGCGGGAGACATTCAGGCTTTCGTAGGGAGACTCGGAGACACCGCCAAGCCGCGTGAAGAACCAGACTCTCGCTCCGGTGGTCTCGGACTCCGGCGAGATGTAAACGGCGCCACCGGTGGAGGTCTTGGCCTTCCACCCGGCGGCGCCGGAGAAGAGAGTATCGGTCCGGGGCAGGTTCTGGTACACGCCTCTGGTCTTACGCTACCGGCGGCGGAGGAACGCCGGTATGTCTAGAACGTCTCCCTCCTGCGAAGAGGGCTCTTGCGAAGAGGGTTCTCCGGGTTGCTGCGGCTGCGCCGACGACTCGGCCACCGAACGCTCGCCGCGGCGCTGGGTGGCGAGGCGCTGGTCAAAGCCCGTGGCTATGACCGTCACACTAACCTTCTCCCCGTAGCTATCGTCCACCACGGCGCCGAAGATCAGGTTCGCATCCTGGTGCGCGGAGTTGTGAACGATCTCCGCGGCCTCGTTCACCTCGAAGAGTCCAAGGTCCGTACCGCCAGTGATGTTCAGGATAATTCCGGTGGCGCCTTCGATGCTCGCCTCCAGCAGCGGGCTCGAGATCGCCGTCCGCGCGGCCTCGGCCCCGCGGCTCTCGCTGCTCGACTCTCCGATGCCCATCAGCGCCGAGCCGGAGCTGTTCATGATCGTCCGCACGTCCGCGAAGTCCAAATTGATGAGACCCGGCACCGTGATGAGGTCCGTGATCCCCTGGACGCCCTTCCTGAGGATGTCGTCCGCCATCTTGAACGCGTCCATCATGCTGGTCCGCTTCTCGGCGACCTGCAACAGCCGGTCGTTCGGAATGATGATCAGAGAATCCACGTTCTCCTTGAGACGCTTGATGCCTTCCTCGGCATAAGTCGAACGCCGCCGCCCCTCGAACGCGAAAGGCCGCGTCACCACGCCAATAGTAAGAGCGCCGGAATCCCGAGCGATCTTCGCGACTACCGGCGCGGCTCCCGTTCCAGTGCCGCCTCCCTTGCCCGCCGTGACGAACACCATGTCCGCGCCCCGCAGGGACTCTTCGATCTCCGACTTGTTCTCCTCGGCGGCCTCCATCCCGATCTTGGGATCGGCGCCCGCCCCGAGACCGCGGGTCAGCTTCTCGCCGATGTGGATCTTCTGATCCGCATCGCACATCTGCAGAGCCTGGGCGTCCGTGTTGATCGCGATGAACTCAACCCCCTGCAACCCGGAGTTGATCATGCGGTTCACGGCGTTGGTCCCGCCACCGCCAATTCCAACAACTTTTATTACCGCCAGATAATTCGTGCCCGCGTCCAACATCGCCTCTCTAACCCTCCGTTACTCGTCTCCCACCGTCACCCGGTCTGTCCTCCCCGGAACCAACCTTTGACCGCCTCCAATATGCTACCAAAACTCGCCATCCCTGCACCTTTACTCTTCGATGCAACGTGATGGTTTTTCGCGGCGAAGTATAGCAGACCTACAGACGTTGCATACTGAGGTTGTTGTACAGGTTTAATGTTTCCTTTAACCCGGCGAGGTACTGCGGTGCGGGCGCGCATCCCCAAGACCTCTTCGGCAAGTTCCGTCATTCCTTCGAGGAGGGAGCCGCCGCCGGTAAGGACGACGCCTTGAGGGAGCAGGTCCCGGACGCGAGCCTGGTCAAGGGATTCGCGGGCGTATTCCAGGATCTCTCGCGCCCGGTACTCCAGGATCTGGCTCACGAAGTGGGCGTTGTAGTGACGGTCGTCGAGCCCGACGGCGGCAACCGAATCCACGGTCCTTGAGAGGACGTTACCGTAGCGAATTTTGAGCGTCTCGGCGGTCTCGTATGGGACCTTTAGGCCATAAGCAACATCGGAGGAGAAGCTCTCGCCGCCCAGAGGCAGAACGGCGGTGTGAGTCAGAGAGCCGCGGAGAAACGCGGCGATGTCCGTCGTGCCTCCGCCGATGTCCAGCAGGGCAACGCCGTCGGTGCGATCTTGATCGAGTAGACAAGACTCGGCCGAGGCGAGCGGTTCCAGCACCACCTGGGCTACTTTGACACCGCAGTCCTCGACGGCGCGCAGGAGGTTCTGGATACTGGAGACCGCGCCGCTCACCACGTGGGCGCGCATCGTCACCTTGCGGGCCGCGAGGCCGACAGGCTGGCGGACGCCCTCTGAACCGTCGAGAATATAGCCACGGGGTACTACATGGATCACGCGCTCATCCTCGTCAAGTTCGACTTCTCGCGCCTCTTGCTCCATTTTCCGGACGAAACGCTGGGTAATAGTAAGATCCCGCGCGCGATTTAAAAGTGTGACTTCGGTATTGAAGGAGGTGATGTGGCTGCCGGCGATCCCAACATTTACCGGGACGCCTCGTAACCCGCAATCTTCTATCGCCTCGGCTATAGACTCGGCCGCCGCCTGACGGTCCACCACGACGCCACGCTTGAGCCCGTGGCTCGGAGCCTCGCCCACCGAGAGTACCTCCGCCCATCCCCGGCGATTATCCACCCTGCCGGCGATGGCGACGACCTTGGTGGTACCGACGTCTATCCCGTAGACCAGAGACTCGGCCACGGTCTTATCCTCTCGCTTTGACATCCGGCCGCCGGTTCTGGACGGCCCCGATCACGACTCTTCCCGGCGTCCGCAAGTCGAAGAGCGGCGCTTTGGGGTTCTCTTTCATGATGCCCGGAAGAGCGCCGGCCTGTTCGTCGCTGAAACGATCCGCGAACACCACCTTATGGCCCTCGACCGTAGCCGTGACGCCGCTCGCCGAAACCTCGTCTATGGAATCTAGGGCGATCCCGTGGTCCTCCAAAGTCCTCCCCGCCTCCAAGATCTCCTGCACCTGATCCTCGTCAACCTCGACCCTCTGGAGATCGGCCCCCCCGAGCCCCGGAAGCTCGGTTCCATCCGTCGCCAGAACAACCTGACGCCCGTTTAAATCTGCATTCAAAACGGCCCGTCGTTCCTCAACCTTAACTAGAACTATACCGGAACGCCAATCTTTAGTCACCTTCACGCCTTCAACCCACGGATTAGACTTTACTTTACGCTTGAGCATCTCGGGGTTGAGTGTCAGCAGGCTCGCGCGATCCGGAACGGTCTCCCATACTTCTGATTCCGGCAACATTCGCGCTCCCTCGACCTTCACGCCGGTTACCGGGTAGAGCAGATAGGAGACGATGAAGATGATGGCAGACGTAAAAACGGCGACGGCTAGGGAGACGGCGATCTTGCGGAGAAGTCTTCCAAGCCGGACACTCAATTTTACAAGAGTTCCAACAGCTCTTCGCCCACGCGAGAGATGTCCCCCGCGCCCATGGTTAGCACCGTATCTCCCCTGTCAGAGATCTCTCGCAGGACTCTTGGAATGTCCATCTGCTCCGGGATGTAGTACACGTCCGGGTGATTGTCCGTCTCGCAGATTGCGTCCACGATGAGCTTTCCGTTTACACCGGGCAGCGGCATCTCGCCCGCTCCGTACACGTCGGTAATGAGCACGGCGTCAGCCGAGTCGAATGACTCGCCGAACTCCCGATGGAGGGTCCTGGTGCGCGAGTAGCGGTGTGGCTGGAAGACGGCTATGACCCGGCCCTCGGAAGTGGCGCGCGCGGCCTTGAGCGTTGCCATAAGCTCTGTTGGATGGTGGGCGTAGTCATCGACGACCCGCACCTGCGCTCTTTCGCCCTTGAGCTGAAAACGGCGTCGGACGCCGCCAAAATCCTTAAGGGCGCGGGCGGCCTCCAAAGCATCGTGTCCCAGGTAGCGCGCGATGCCGACCACCGCCAGCGAGTTCAGGACGTTGTGCCGTCCGAAGATACCGAGTTCTACCCTCCCACGAGCCTCACCGTTCTCGAAGAGCGTGTAGCTATTCGGGCTGAGGATCTCGGCTGTGAGGTCTCCGGCGGAGATGCCATACGTCGTGACCTGACACGGAGCCTCGCCGGCAAGCTTCAGGCACGAATGGTCGTCCGCGCAGGTGACCAGGTGGCCGTCCTCGGGCAACGCGCCGACGAACTTCTGGAAGGTCTCGACGACATCTTCGAGAGACGAGTAGAAGTCGGGGTGGTCGAACTCGACGTTTGTAATGATGGCGGCTTGAGGATGGAGGTAAAGAAGCGAGCGGTCGCTCTCATCAGCTTCGGCGACGACCATATCAGGGCTGCCAGCTATGACGTTGCTGCCGATGTCGTTGAGTTCTCCTCCGATGAGAGCTGTCGGGTTCTCGCCGAGAGCTTTGAGCATGTGGGCGGTCATGCTGGTGGTGGTCGTCTTGCCGTGGGTGCCGGCGACGGCGACTCCGCGCTTGCCTTCGAGGATAGTAGCCAGGGCGGCGGCGCGGGGAATCACCGGAATCGAACGCCGCCGCGCTTCGAGAAGCTCCGGGTTGGTGCGCGGGATGGCGGTCGAGATGACTACCTGGTCCGCTTTCCCGACATGCTCCGGCGCATGTCCTATGTGGACTTCTATTCCTGCTTCTTGCAGCCGGCGCGTGTAGGCGGACTCCTTGAGGTCCGAGCCGGTAACGGTGTCCCCGCGTCTCTGCAGAATCTCCGCTATGCCGCTCATACCCGCTCCGCCAATGCCGATCATATGTATCCTCAAAGTCCTCGCTCCTTCTTCGTAGCGACCCCCGCCACCGCCAAGAGCCGCCCGGCGATTTCCGACGCCGCGTTGGGAGTCGCCAACTCGCCCATGCGAGCGGCGAGTTTCTCCCGGCGGGCATCCTCGTTCAACAGATTTTCGATGCGTTCGCGCAGACTGCGCGCGGTTACCTCCGAGTCGAACATCAACTCGCCTGCGTCTTTCTCCGTGAAGTATCGGGCGTTGTGTAGCTGGTGGTCGCCCGTCGCGTAGGGGAAGGGTATCAGAATGGCGGCCCGCTTTGCGGCGGCCGTATCGAACAGTGAGCCGGCGCCGGACCTTATCACCACCACATCCGCCGCGGCCTGGTAGCGCCAGATGTCGTCCACATACTCCAGGATGATGTGTCGCGGGTTCCGCGTGGAGAGTCGTGCGAAGTCCCGGCGCCCGGCGATCTGGACCACCGTGTAGGATGTCTCGTCGCCGAACGCTTCCTCCGCCGCGAGGTTTATCTTCAGCGCTCCACCACTCCCGCCAAAGATCAAAACGACCGGCGGCTGAAGACCAAGCTGCTCGACCGCCTCCTCTTTAGCGCGGCCGAAGAACTCCACGCGGGTGGGCATCCCAACCCAAACAGCGCCTTTCAGGTGGTCCGCGGCGGCCGGGAACGTCACCAGTGCCTCGTCGGTGAGGCGGCTGGCGAAGCGGTTGACCCTGCCGGGTACGGAGTTCTGCTCGTGCAGGAAGGTCGGGACTCTTAGAGTGTTCGCGGCTATCACGGCGGGTGCGCTCGCGTATCCACCCACACCGAGTACGGCTCCTGGGCGGAACTCCTTTAGGATGGAACGGCAACGCGAGAGGGCCTTCAAGAAGAGCAGACCAGCCCGCAGCCTGTCGATTGGGCTGCCAGCGAGGCCACTGAGAGGCAAAGAGTGCAGCTTATATCCAGCTTGAGGGACGAGGTCGCGTTCGATGCCGGATTCCGCCCCGACGAACTCGACCGTGGCGCCCAAAGCGCGCAGGCTATCCGCCACGCAGAGCGCGGGGATCGCGTGTCCCCCCGTGCCTCCGCCGGCTATAAGAACCCGTGGCGCTTTTTCTGGGTTTGATCTCTCTGGCTCGTTCACTGTCCTCCGATATCCGGTAGAGAATTCCTACTGAGGCGAAACACACTAATAAGCTCGATCCTCCATAGCTGATGAACGGCAGCGTCATCCCAGCCAGAGGAAGCACGCCCATCGCGGCCCCGATGTTGAAGGTCGTCTGTACGGCAAGCATCGTCGTCAGGCCCGCCGCCATGCACCGCGATATGATCGACGGCGCGTGGAGAGCTATTCTGAGGCCCGCCAGTAGCACGAAAGTGAAGGCGGCGATCACGGCGATCATCCCCAAGAGTCCGAGTTCTTCTCCGATGAGGGCGAAGATCATATCAGTCCTTACCTCCGGCACTGGTACAGCCTCTCCACCAGCGCCAGCGCCAGCGCCGAAGAAGCTGCCGGCCTTGATCGCCACCATCGACTGAACTATCTGGTAACCCGAGTCCTGAGAGACGGACCACGGGTCAAGAAAAGTCATAAACCGCGCGCGCCTGTAAGGTTCTATCAGCATGACTCCGACGAGCGCGAGAAGACCTGAGCCTCCGGCCAGCAAGAGGTCCCTCGTCCTTAGCTCCGAAGCCCACAACACTCCGGCTACGCCCGCCAGAAGCACCACCGAGGTACCGAAGTCCGGCTCGATCACCACCAGCGCGAATAGCATTCCGACGACCAACAGCGGCTTCACCGGCAGCCCTGATCCCGGCGCGAGGCGCGCCACCGCGCAACTCAACACGATGACCGCCGCCAGCTTCGCGAACTCGGCCGGCTGGAGACTAAAGAAGCCCAGGTCGAACCACCGGCGCGCTCCGCCAGCCTCGTAACCGATACCCGGAATGAGCACCAAGATCAGCAACACCAGTACGACCAGGTAGATAGCCATAGCGTACTTCCGCCAGGCCGTGTAACGAACCTGACTGACCAACAAGAACGTAACGGCTCCACCCACCACATGTCCGGCCCTGATAATTAGGTAGTGCGTCCCGAACTCCCTGTAGGTCGCCGAATACACCATGACGAGCCCTAGAAGCGAGAGCCCCAGCGCGACCAGAAACAGGTTTGTACGTAGCGAAGCCATCATCGGGCCGTTCTCCCGCTACCTACAATACCCTTCCCGCGTGCGAGACTCGCGAAAGCGTCCCCTCGCTCCGCGTATCCCGCGAACTGGTCGAAGCTCGCGCACCCCGGCGACAGCAACACGACATCGCCTGGTTGGGCGATCCTCCGCGCCTCCGTCACGGCCGAGGCGAGGTCCGAGGTGAGCCTTACGGAGTTCACGGTCTCGGCCTTGAGATACTCATAAATACGAGGCCCGGCCTCGCCCTGGCACAGGATCTCCCGGCAACTACCGAGGTGTGGAAGTATCTCCGCGAAGTCCGTTTCTTTCTCCGAGCCGCCAAGGATGAGTACGACTGGCTCCTCGAAGCTGCCGAGCGCCGCCGCCGCCGCCGCCGGGTTGGTCGCCTTTGAGTCATCTACGTAGCGCACCCCATCCCGCTCCGCCACGACCTGCATCCTGTGCGGCTTGAGCGTGTAGCCGCGCAGCCCCGTACCGATGGCTTCGAGCGAAACGTCCAGCTTTCTCGCGGCAGCGGCGGCGAAGAGCGCGTTCTCGTAGTTGTGAGTGCCGGCGAACTGCAACTCTCTAACGGATACTACCTGAGAGCCCCGCAGTAAAAGGCGCCCACCCCGAACACCCGTTTCCCCCAGACCGACGGTTAGCGTCTCGGCGGTCAGGGTAGTGGCGGCTGCTCGTCCGGTAGGGTCCGAGGCGTTTATTAGCGCGAGGTCACTGACATCCTGCCCCTCGAAGATCCGCAGCTTATCCTGGGCGTACTCATCGAAAGAGGCGTGCCAGTTGAGGTGATCCGGCCACGTGTTCAGGAGTGCTGCGACCTCGAAGCCGCCGCTGCCGCGATAGTGCAACTGGAATGACGAGACCTCCAATACCAGAAGACCCGCTTCCCGCGCCTCATCCAGACATCCAGTGAGGGCTCGCCAGGAGTTCCCCGCAACGGCGTGAGGAACGCCGGAAGCATCCAGGATGTGGCGCAGCATGTCCACTACCGTCGTCTTGCCGTTGGTCCCCGTGACCGCCGCCACCCGCACGTCGGTGCCGAGCAGTTCCAGCCCCAACGCAACCTCGGAAATAACCGGAATTCCTCGTGACTCGGCATCACGCAGTAGTAAATCCGCAGGCCGGATGCCGGGGCTGACCACCACTCTTTCAACACCATCTAGAACTTCCGGCCCGGCGCCGAGGCTTCCCTTAACGCCAAGCCTCGAAAGAGTGCGGCGCAGGCCATCCGAGTCTCCGGCGTCGGCCGCGGTCACGTCTTCACCGCGAGCCAGAAGCGCCTGGGTGGCTGCTATTCCTGATTCCCCGAGGCCGTACACGAGGGTCTTCACGGGTAGCGCCTCACACCGTATTGTAGAGGAAGAAGTAGTATAGGACGAAGCCGGCGGCGGCGAACGCGGACTGAAGGATCCAGAACCGCACCACCACCTTGTTTTCTTCCCACCCCACGAACTCGAAGTGATGGTGGATGGGAGCCATCTTGAAAACTCTCTTTTTGGTGAATTTAAAGACGACGACCTGGATTATCACTGACAGGGCCTCAATTACGAAGAGCCCCCCGATAACCGGCAGGAGCATCTCCGTTTTGGTCAGCACCGCCGCTGCGGCCAGAACGCCCCCTATCGCTAGGGATCCCGTATCTCCCATGAAGACGTCCGCCGGATGCGCGTTGTACCAGAGGAAACCGATGATCGCGCCGACCATGGCGCCGCAGATGATAGCCACGTCATACTGCCGCTCCAGGAAAGCGATGGCCGTGTAGGTGAGCAACGCCAATCCCCCCGCACCAGCGGCCAGACCATCAAGTCCGTCCGTCAGGTTTACCGCGTTGGTGGTACCAGCGATGACAAGCAGCAGAAAGATACTGAAGAGCACGACCCCGACCAGTCCCGGCCCCAATACCAGGTTGCGCTTGATGCCCGGCATGATTATGTTCTGCGTAACCCCCACGTAACGTAGCGCCAGCACATCCGCCAGCAACACCGTCAGAGTCAGCAGCAGAAACTTATAGCGCGCGCTCAAACCCTCACTGCGCTTCTTGGAGATCTTCTGCCAATCATCGTAGAGCCCCACCACGGCCACGGAGCCTACAAGCAGCATGGTCGTCAAGGTTGCGACGTTTAGCCTCGCCACGACGATCAGCGCGGCCAGGAGACCCGTCAACATCACCACCCCGCCCATTGTAGGCGTGCCGGCCTTGATGAGGTGCGTCTGCGGCCCCTCCTCCCGCACGAACTGCCCGAATTTCCGGGTCTGCAAGAACTCTATGAACTTGGATCCCAGCGACACAGTCACCAGAAAAGCCACGGCCGCACCGAGTACAACGCTAAACAAGAGCTAAACTTTCTCTCAACTTACGGGTTAAGGTATCTAGTTTAACGCCTCTAGAACCCTTGACCATAACGTAATCACCCTGGTGAAGCGCAGCGTGTAGCCCGTTGGCGGCGGCTTCGGCATCCGGATAGAAGATTGTCTCGCCGGTAAAGGTCTCAGCGTACCAGCGTGCCTCATCTCCGATGCAGGCCAAAAGGTCCACGCCAAGCTCTTCGGCGACTGCTCCGATCTCTCTGTGGTAGGCGCGTGAGCCGGGACCTAACTCGAACATTCCGCCTAGAACGACGACGAGGCGGCGTCCCTCGCGCTTTGCGGCCTTGGCGCTGTATCGGAGCACTGCGGCCATTGAGGTTGGAGAAGCGGCGTTGTAGGAGTCGTCATAGAACAAGATGTCGCCACGTAGATGATAGAGGTCGCCGCGCATCCCTGTCCGTCTGAGGCGGGCCATCCCCCTGGCGGCGTCCGCGAGGTCGACCCCGAGGGCGAGGGCGCCACCAAGCGCCGCAAGCAGCGGCTGGACGAGGTGCGTTCCGAATACCGGTGAGCGTACCTCCGCGGAGCGGTCCCCGAGGTGAGCAACGAAGCGTAAGCCGTCCTCGCGCTCCTCGATATCCGAAGCCCAGAGGTCCGCGCCCTCGCCACTCTCGCTGGAAAACACGATGCGCCGCACTAACTTTTTGCCGGGGACGATGGCGGCCTCGGGGACGCCGGCGGGCGAGACGAATGAGCCGTCTTCCGGTAGAGAGTCGGCCAGTTCTCCTTTCGCCGCGGCCAGGCCTTCGATGCTGCCAAAGGATTCAAGGTGGGCGGGAGCGATGGCGGTCAAAATTCCCACCCGCAGCGGGGCTATGCGGCAGAGATGCCGTATGTCGCCGGGGTGGGTCGCCCCCATCTCCAGGACCAGCATCTCCGTACGTTCGCTGGCGGAAAGAACCGTCAGGGGAAGACCGATCTCATTGTTGAAGTTGCCTTCGGTAGCGGTAACTTTCCTGCCCGCCGCGCGCAGGATGGCGGCCAGCGCGTCTTTGGTGGTGGTTTTCCCCACGCTGCCCGTTATGCCTATTACTAGAGGCGCGGCAGCTTCCGCACGCGTGATAGACCAGCGCGCCAGCCTCTGTAACGCGGCCAGGGTATCTTCGACGACGATTGTCGGTACGTCGAGCTGGCGTTCGGCTACCACGGCGACCGCGCCTCGCAGGCAGGCATCCGCCGCGAAGTTGGCGCCGTCGGTATTGCCGCGCAGGGCGAAGAAAAGGTCGCCTTCGCGCACCGTCCGCGAATCAGTCGCCGCCCCGTGGACCAAAGCGCTTCCGTCGCCGCCCGCGAGGGTAGCGTACAGGGCTTCGGCTATCTCCTGTAGAGAAGCAGCTCTCACTGGCTTGCCTTGTTAGATTTATCGTCGGGAGGCACGTCGAAGTAGCTCAGCGTAAAGCTCATCACCTTCTGGAAAGCGGGAGCGGCGACACGCTCGCCCCAGATCAAGGTCCGCGGCTCATCGACTACGATGAGCGTGAGATATTTGGGGTTACTCGCTGGAGCGAAGCCTATAAACGAGGAGGTGTAGTCTTCTCCATAGGTTCCCGTTTTGGGATCGACTTTCTGGGAGGTGCCAGTCTTGCCGGCCACGGTGTAACCGGGTATGCGGGCGTAAGTACCCGTCCCTTGGTCGACCACGCTGTGCAACATCCCGCGTACTATATCCGAGGTCCCCTGGCTTATCACCCTGGGTCCCGGCGACTCCGGGGCTGACATCCGGGCTATATAAGGGGTTACCTGACGGCCACCGTTCGCAAGCGCCGAATATCCAGCGGCGAGTTGCAACGGGGTTAACGTAACCCCCTGTCCTATCGGTATATTGCCGATAGAGGAACCGCTCCAGTCTTTATAATCAGGGACTGCGCCAGGGTCCTCGCCCCACAGATCCACGCCAGTATCTTTCCCAAATCCGAAACGGCGCAGATGTTCGTCGATTTTCTTACCACCCAGGTCCTCCGCTATCTCCGTGGTCCCAACGTTGCTCGACTCCTGAAGGATGTTCGCTGGAGTCATAACCTTAGTTTCGTGCGGCAGTGAGTCATGGATCACTCTGTCCGCGACTTGAATGGAATCAGGAACGGTAAACGTGCTATTCTCGGACAGGGTCCCCTCTTCGAGCGCAGCGGCTATCGTGAACGGCTTGAAGGTCGAACCGGGCTCGTAAGGATCCGTCAACACCCTGTCGCGCTGCGCCTCCGCGGACGCCTCGTCGTAGAGGTTGTTGTCGTAGCTGGGATAGTTGGCGAGCGCAACCACCGCGCCGTCGTCCACGCGCATGACGATACCGAGGGCGCTCTTGCCCTTGTATTCCTTGGCGCTTGAGGCAAGCGCGTCTTGCAACTCCTGCTGCACGGCGGTATCGACCGTGAGCTTCACGTCGGTACCCTGTTTCAAGGCATCGTCGTAGCGAGCCTCGGCGCCACCGAAAGCCTGGCCGTAATTGCCGAGGTGTCCAATGAGCTGGCTGGCGATTTCCCCATCTGGATAAACTCTATCGAAGCCGGGCGTGAGAGTGATGCCGTTCAGGGCGAGGCCTTTTATCTTGTCCGCAACCTCGGGGCTGACCGTGTCCACTACGCTGTACCCGGCAAGGTCTCCCCCCACGTTGCGTCTCGTAAGTTTTTCCTGAATCTCCTTCGTGTCTTGGCCGGTCTCGGGTTCGATCAGAGCCGCCAAATCTTTCGCGGCGGAGGCCGGGTTCTTTATCTGAGACGGGTTGGCTATCACGCTGTCAGCTTTGAGGCTGGTGGCGAGTTCGCGGCCATCCGCGCTGATGATGCTTCCTCGCCCCTCGGCCACGCTCGAGGGCAACCCGGACTGTTGCTCCGAGGCGAAAGCCTGATATCGTTCGCCATCCGCGAAGCTAAGATGCACCGCCCGGCCGCTGAGTAACAAACTCGCCACGGCGACCGCCACCACCACCGCGCGCACTCTGCCGCGGCCGACCATCTTTGGCGGCGGCGTCGACACGCTGGTAGCCGGTCTCCCGTGATGCCGGCGTTTCGGCCGTCGACCACTCGGTAGATGAACGACCCGAGCCTCTGGACTACGGGGATTCGCTCTGGGCTTTCTCTTTCCCGATTTGATTATCATCCTCCCCGTCTTTCTGGTAAACGTTCAGATCCGCCGCGCCTGGATCTTTCATATGGAGATCTTCTCTTGCCCTGGTTCTTATCTTTTCGGGCGCGGATAAGCGGGCGACCTCGACGTCCAGCTTCTGTCCCTCGGCTTCGGCGAGATCCAGCCGCCCTTGAAGGCTCGCGACTTTGTCGCCGAGGCCGGCGGATATAGTGTGCAGATAGATGCTCCCCAACATCAGCAGCACAGGCACCACAACCAGTATGGAAAATCTCCTTCGTCTTTGGAGTTGTTTACGCCGCTCCGAGCTTCGGGGCGCAGGCCCCTGCGCCTTGCGGCGCGGGCTCTGCTCCGGCGGCCAACCGATGGGCCTGGCTTCGTTGAGCCGAGCACGCGGCCGATACTGAGGCGCGGCCATCAGTTCGCATCCTCCGAGGCTTCGAGCGGCTCGGCGGTACGCACGGCGACGCGGAGCCGGGCGGAGGCGCTACGCGGGTTCTGTCGTATCTCGGTTTTGGTGGGCCGCGTGATTACTCCTCTACGGAAGGTCGGTCTGGCTCCGCACACGCAGACCGGCAGCTCCGGCGGGCAAACGCAGCGTCCCTCCCGCTGGGATATAAAACGCTTGACGATACGGTCCTCACCGGAATGGAAGGTGATCGCTGCCAACCGACCGCCGGCTACCAGCAGCCGCTCCGCCGCCAGGAGCGCCCGCTCGATCCCGCCAAGCTCGTCATTGACGTGGACGCGTACCGCCTGAAAGACTTTCTTCGAAGGGTTGCCGCCACGCTCTTTCCAGCCGACAGCCGCCCGCACGACGTCCGAAAGCTCCATCGTCGTCTCCAGGGGTCTCCGGCGGATAATCTCCCGAGCCACCCGCCTGGCTTCTCCTCGCGGAACGTCTCCATAGCTGACGAGTATCCGGATCAACTCATCCTCGCCAGCGTTGTTGAGGAACTCCGCCGCCGACGTCCCCGATTCCGGGTCCATCCGCATATCCAGCGGTCCTTCCTGAACGTAGCTAAACCCGCGTTCGGGCTCGTCGATCTGATAACTAGATAGTCCAAGATCGAACAGGATCGCATCCACCCACGCGCCTTCCTCGACCATCTCCCACAATACCTGGTCAAACGCGCCGGCCCTGAAGCTAAAGCGCCGGTCTCGAAGTAGCCTCAATGCCCGTTCCGCGGACCTGGGATCCCGATCAATGCCGATGACCTTGCCGTCGGGCGCGAGTTTTTCGAGCATGGCGCTGGAATGTCCCCCGCCGCCAAACGTCGTATCGACCACGACCTCGCCGTCGGTTGCGGCGATAGCGTCCACGACCTCCGTCAGCATCACCGGCAGGTGTCTCGCCGCCATCACCCTCCGAAGTCCCGCCCGGCGAACTCTTCGATTATCTCGGCGAAGGAATCGTCCGCGCTGCTCACGTACCGGTTCCACTCGCCCGTGTCCCAGATCTCCAGCCGGTCGTCCACACCCGCGACCGTAACGTCCCTGGATAACCCGGCGTACTGGGCGAGCTTGGTCGGCAATAAAACCCGCCCCTGCCGGTCGAGCGTGGCCTCGAAAGCCATCGAGAAGAACATCCTGGAGAGCTGACGGCCCTTCGCCGACAGGTCGGTATTGGCCTTGACGTTAGCCTTGAACGTCGCCCACTCCTCCGGCGGGAAGGCAAACAAACACCTGTCCACCCCCTTCGTCACGACGATCCCACCCTCAAAATAGGGCCGGAGCCGTGAAGGGAGAGTAAGACGCCCTTTGTCATCCAGGGTGTGCTCATACTCGCCTAAAAGAGCCAGGGTCCATCCTCCCATTACGCTCCACTTTGACCCACAACTGAAGAAATTCTTGCATATGGGCGGAAAATACGCAACGTCACCGGCTAGAAAGCAGCCCCGGACCCGGATTCTGTCCCGTTTTGCTGCTTTATCCCTTACCCCAAGGGTATAGAGTCCCTATAAAAACCTTATTTCCAGGGGCATCCGGGCAAGGTGGAGGTGGAGGATCCAGCCCAGAAATGTCGTGCTATATAGATTGAATCCTGGTCAAAGCACAACATGTTGTATTTTCGTAAACTCAGTAGTGGCTTGGCGGAGAGAACAGCGTATCTTAGGCGGTTGGATACGGAGATGGTCTAGTTGGGCTGTCTCGGGAGCTAATGGAGATTTTATAAGTGGGTCCACCAGGACTCGAACCTGGGACCGTCCGATTATGAGTCGGATGCTCTAACCAACTGAGCTATGGACCCTACTCGGGATGATAGACGGCTCGCCAAGAGATCCACCGTAAGTCATCGCCGTGCTCCCCTGGTAGGACTCGAACCTACAACCCTTCGGTTAACAGCCGAATGCTCTGCCTATTGAGCTACAGGGGAATGCCGCGATGGAATTATAAGGTTCGGAAGGTCGAGCTTCAAGCCTCCGCGCCGACGGCGCGCAAAGCATCCTTCAGGGTTTGGATTTCAGAGTGCAGATAATCCTTTACGTCGAAGTCGGAGGTTTCGCGCTTGGCCCGCTCCCGGCTCAGGATCGCCAACCTCAACCATCCCTCTCTTATAGCCGCTTCAGAAGGGTACAGCGTCTCTCCTTCCGAGGAGAGTGCAGCGACCTTATCCATGAGGGAGCGGATTCGCTCGTCCGAGAAAACCCCGTCGAGGTCGTCGCCAGCATGTTGCTCCAGCACGGTGAATATGCCCGCGTGATCCTCGTCAACAAAGTCTCCCGCGCTTGTTTTTACAGGCTCGGGAAACCCGGCTACCGATATCCCCTCGATCAGTGGTTTCCTCGTGAGGTCGGGACGGGCCAGGATCAGGGCGATCACCTCGCGCCCGGCCTGCAGATGCGGGTCTTGCGGCGCGGAAGGCGAATGCCGCCTCCCGAGCGCGCCCGTCCGTACAGGCCCAGGCTTTTCGAGAGCCTCTGGACGCACCCCAAGTGATTCAGCAGCGATACGAATGGCGTCTCCATGAAAAACAGGGTCTTCGATGCGTCCCAGAAGATCTTTGATCTCCGCGAGCACCCGAGCCCGTTCGGCGGAGCCCGCCCCCCGAGCGTGTTCGGCCTTGCGGCGAAATATGTACTCCAATACAGGCACGGCACCGGAGAGCTGTTCGGCGAACTCGCTTGACTGATGTTCAAGGAGCCAGTCGGCCGGATCCTCGGACAGACGAAGTACGCGAAGGTCCAGCTTCATCTCCGCGGCTGTCTCCGCGGCCCTTTCTATAGCTTTCTCCCCAGCCGCATCAGGGTCGAACAGAATATAGATTCGCTCCGCGTAGCCGCTGAGAGTCTTCAGGTGGGCCGGCGTGGTCGCCGTACCCAGCGTCGCGACAGCGTTCTTTATGCCGGACTGATAGAGCATCAGAACGTCGGTGTAGCCCTCTACCACGAGCGCCGCGCGCTCTTTACGCATGACCTCCGTTACCTGCGGGAATCCATAGAGAAGCTCCCGCTTGTTGAAGACTTGAGTCTCCGGCGAGTTGAGGTACTTGGGGTGGTCGTCGCCAAGAGCCCGAGCGCCGAAGCCAACGATCCGGCCACGCCGGTCAGAGATGGGGAACGTGATCCTTCCGGCAAACCGCTCTCCGCCCCGCGAAGATAGAAGCCCCGCGGAATCGAGAGCCTCTCGCTCAAGCCCCAGCTTGCGAGCAGCCTGCAAGAAACCCGAACTTCCTCGCGGTGGCGCATACCCCAGACGGAATTCTCCTATAGTAGAAATCGTCAGGCCGCGTCCATCGAGGTATTGGCGGGCGGACGCGGCCTCGCTAGTTTGGGCCTTTAGCAGGTACTTGTGGTAGTAGACGGCCGCGGCGGCCAGTGCCTTATAAACCATGCGTCTACGGTGGTTACGTTTCTTCGCGGCTTCGGAGTCGGTTGACGAGTCGCCCTCAAACTCCAGTTCCACCCCGGAGCGTTCGGCAAGATAGGAGATCGACTCCGAAAAAGAGAAGGACTTGAGCTCGGTGACGAGCTTGATCGCATCCCCCCCCTTCTGGCAGCCGAAACAGTAGTAAAACCCTCTATCCGGCGAGACGCTGAACGAGGGTGTTTTCTCCTGGTGATCTGGATACGGGCAAAGGCCGGAGAACCGCGTACCCTGTCGCCGCAGGGCGGTGAACTCGGAGGCGACTTCGACGATATTGGCCGCCTCACGCACCTCGTCTATGCTGCGTTGCGATATTCTCAAGGGTCGGCTCCTTTTGTACCTCTGTACAAATATCCTTCATCCACCTTAATACGCACAAGGCTAATGTTACTCTACACTTGATGAATACCTCCCATCAATCCAGTCGCGAGCCTACCGCTGAGTATGCGGAACTTCCCGGCATTGGCTTCGAGAAAAAAGACGAACCTCTGCGGCGGGACATCAACCTGCTCGGACGAGTTCTAGGACAGGTGCTCATCGAACAGGAGGGCGAGGACCTCTTCAACGAGGAGGAGGCGATAAGACTCCTGTGCAAGCGGCTCCGTTTTGACTACGACCCTAGCCTCGATGACCGTCTGAAGCAGCGGATAGAAGGTACTGAGGCCGGTGACCTGGAACGCATCGTCCGGGCCTTCTCGGTGTACTTCCAGTTGATCAACATCGCTGAGCGGTACCATCGCGTTCGGCGCCGCAGACAGTATGAGTCTTCACCCGACAATCCCCCGCAGCGCGCTTCGCTGGCGAGCACACTCTCGCGGCTCGGCGAAGACGGGATCCAGGGTAAGTCCCTGCAACGAAAACTCGATGGGATGAACGTGGGGCTGGTTCTGACGGCGCATCCAACAGAGGCTCTGAGAAGGAGCATCCGTCTCAAGCACGACAGGATTGGAGAGATGCTGGAGGAGTTCGAGTCCGGGTTGCTTACCTGGAAGGAGCGGCGCAGGCTGGAGGAAAAACTGGCCGAAGAAGTTACGTTGCTCTGGCAGACGGATGAGCTACGCACCCGTCGCCCCAAAGTGTCGCAAGAGATACAGCGTACCCTGCTCTTCTTCGAGCATCCTCTCCTCTCGGCCACGCTCGAAGTGTACCGGGAGTTCGAGGATGAGCTGGCCCGCCGCTTCCCAGAAGATACGCCAAGCCTCGGAAGAGTTCTGGAGTTCGGTTCTTGGGTAGGCGGAGATCAGGACGGCAACCCATTCGTAAAACCCGAGACTTTGACCACGGCGCTCGGGTTGCACCAGGAGTTGATCTTGAACCGTCACATAAGTTCGGCGCTCGAACTGGCTGACCACATGAGCCAATCGTCGAAAATAGTCGCGGTTTCGGAGGAGTTGACAGCGTCCGTGGAGCGGAGTGAGGTGCCGCTGCCGGAGAGCGTCGACCGCAATCGGGGCGAAGATACCAACGAGATCTACTACCAAAAGTTACTCATAATGTCCGAGCGTCTGAAGCTGACCCTCGACTCCCCCAACTCCCCGGCGGCCTACGGGAACGTAAGCGGGTTCATGGAAGATTTGCGGATGATCCAGCGCAGCCTGCTCGATCACGGCGGCGAGCGTGTGGCGAACGGCGCGCTCCGCGACCTCATCCGCCAGGCGGAGGTCTTCGGCTTTCATCTGGCGAAGCTGGACGTGCGCCAGGAGAGCGCCCGCGTCGTGGAGGCGGCCGGCGACCTTATAGCGTCCGCGACGGGCGAGCGTCTTACGGAGATGGGCGAAGAGGACCGCGCCTCCCTATTGAGACGGCTCGTGAGCGACCCCGACCTGAATCTTCCTCAACCGGAGGGACTCTCGGAGGAGACCCGTGGGGTGCTGGAGACGTTTGAACGTATTCGGCAGGCTAAAGACGAATTTTCCGAACCGCCGGTCGAGACGTTCATACTGAGCATGGCTCAACAGGCGAGCGATGTCCTTTCAGTACAACTACTGGCGCGTCGGGTTGGCCTGCTGGACGTTGACGAGAGAGGTGGGTGTACCGCCAGTTATTTGCGGGTCACGCCACTCTTCGAAACCGTGGATGACCTCGAACGAGCGCCGGAAGTCCTGCGCCGGTTGCTGGACGATCCCTTCTATCGGTCCTCCCTATCGCGGGGCGGGGATCTGCAGGAGATCATGCTCGGCTACAGCGACTCCGGTAAGGACGCGGGCTACGTGACCAGTAACTGGACCCTGTATGAAGCGCAGGGCGCCCTCACCACGGTCGCGAAAGAACACGGCGTTGAGCTGCGTCTCTTCCACGGCCGCGGCGGCAGCGCCGGACGCGGCGGCGGTCCGAGCTACGACGCCATAATGGCCCAGCCGACCGGAACCCTCGATGGAAAGATTCGGATAACAGAGCAAGGCGAAGTCATCTCGTTCAAGTATAGTATGCAGGGACTTGCCAGGCGAAATCTGGATACCACCCTGGCCGCCGTCCTCGAAGCGAGCGCCGAAAGCAATCCTCAAAAGCCCGCCGCGCGCTGGTGCGAGGCGATGAAAGTGCTCTCCACTACCTCACAGTCGGCCTACCGGCGCCTGGTCTACGAAGACAAGGACTTCCTGACGTTCTTCGCCGAAGCATCACCCATCGGAGAGCTGTCACTACTAAACATGGGTAGTCGGCCCGCGCGTCGAGCACAGAATACCGAGGTTTCCAGTCTGAGAGCCATACCCTGGGTGTTCGCCTGGACTCAGAACCGCTTGTTGCTACCGTCCTGGTACGGAGCAGGCACGGCGCTCGGCGGTTATCTCCAGCGTGACGACGGCCTCGACATTCTGCGAGAGATGTACTCTGAGTGGCCCTTCTTCCGAACGCTGATGGGCTTCATGCAGATGACTCTCGCCAAGAGCGACCTGCGTATCGCGGAGACCTACACTACGCTGGTGAATGATCCTAAAATCCGCGACCGTCTGCGAAACCGCGTCACCGAGGAGCACGCAGCCTGCGTAGAAGCCGTCCTGAAGATAACCGGCAACGAAAACCTGCTCGACGACAGCCCGGTCCTCCAAAGGTCCATACGTCTGCGAAATCCCTACGTGGACCCACTATCATACATCCAGGTAAGCCTGCTCCGACGGCTCCGCTCCCTCCCGGAAGACTCCCCAAAACGGGAAGATATCCTCAAGACGCTCCTCCTGACCATCTCCGGCATCTCCTCCGGGATGTTGAACACCGGCTGACGCAAGAAGCCCCAGCGCACGTCGTGTTCTTAGTTTTTACCGTGAATCCGCAACGCGCGTAAAATCCGCGCAGCCGCGGCTCGCAGTCTATACTTGCAGCCACTTGGCACCGCGCCTTCGGGTCACCTCTGTCGCCCGGCGAACCAGCTCTCGTCCGATTCCCTGCCGCCAAACGTCCTCATGCCCCATAGTATCCAGCAGGAACGCATGACTGCCCCCGTCCCATGCCAGGTTGACAACGCCCGCTCAGACGCCCCGCCCGGTACGCGCAAACAAACGCAAGACTCTTACTCAAAATTGGCTCGAAGTCCGTCCACGCATCCCCTCCCAAGATGCCGCGAAGAGGGCATTTAGCTCTTCGTCCCCTACCACCGGATTCACGAGATAAACAACGCCCGCGACGTTTTCTTTGTAGCCGGACACTCGCGCCCCTCAGCCCTACCTTTCCTTTCAGATGACGTCGCCTCGCGGAATAAAGAGGCGCTTGTAGGTAGCGATGGCGTAGCGGTCGGTCATGCCTGCCACGAAGTCGGTCGTCTCCAGGATCGGGTCGGGATCGCTGACTGTTCGCTCCTCGGGACACTCCAGGTAATGCTCGAACAACGCGGTAACAACGCCAGCCGCCTTCTGGTTCTCTCGCGAGCGTATGTTGCGGTAGACGTTCGTGAATAACCAGGTCCTTAGCTCCATTAACGCCTCGTACACCGCGTCCGATAATGCTACCTTACCTCCTTTTTCAGAGTTAGAGATCATGTCCCGCACCAGGGTGTCTATCCTGACGCTCATCTTCTCCCCGAGAACGGCGATCGGTTTCTTGGGAAGGTCTTTCCAGGAGATAATCCCCGCTCGCAGAGCGTCATCCACGTCGTGGTTCACGTAGGCGATCCGATCGGCGATCCGGACGATCTCACCTTCGCGGGTCGAGGGGTAGCCTTTCCCTGTATGGTTAAGTATCCCGTCTCTAACCTCTAATGTGAGGTTTAATCCCTCGCCGTTTCTCTCCAGTTTATCGACCACGCGCAAGGAATGTTCGTTGTGGCGGAAGCTACGCCCGTGGGAGGCCAGTATGCGGGCCAGGGCTTCTTCGCCGGTGTGGCCGAATGGCGTGTGTCCGAGATCGTGGCCGAAAGCTATGGCTTCGGTGAGGTCTTCGTTGAGGGCGAGGGCGCGGGCGATGGTGCGGGAGACCTGCATCATCTCCAGCGTATGCGTGAGACGAGTACGGTAATGATCGCCGTCTGGCGATATGAAGACCTGGGTCTTGTGCATCAAACGCCGAAAAGACTTGGCGTGGATTATCCGGTCCCGGTCGCGTTGGAACTCGTTGCGGACTCCATCGGGAGGCTCCGGCCTTACACGGCCGACGCTCGACTCACATGCCCACTGAGGCGAGCCCGCGCTCACGCCGTTGTGGGTTTCAGGCGTTTCACGCCGGTTTGCGAGCCTTTGAGCCGGTCGTACCTGCCACGACTCCAGATATATTGCCTGGCGCATGGGCGAGCAGATGGGATCTGACGACGCGAAGTACGCTCTGTTCCGTCAGATTTTCCGAGGCAGCCTCGCGCAAGGGACGTTCGATTAGTAACTTCAGCCGTTCCAGGGTCTCCGGCGGTATCGGGAAAGAGTCGTCCGAAGCCACCCGGCAATCGGAGCAGAGCACGCCACCAAGGGAAGGCGCGAAGTAGGGATTTTCTCCGGCTAACTCGGAAGTCGCTCCGCAGTTGAGGCAAGCGTCGAGTTGCGGCGCGTAGCCGGCGAGAATGGAGAGCTTGAGGCCGAATGCAGCCTCGACGGACTTGTAGGCGGAGCTTTGACCCTCCAGTGCGTCCAGGGCCTTGTAGAGAAGATTAAAGACGCGCCGGTCCGCCTCATCACCGCCGGAGAGGGCGCGCACGGCCCGCACCATACCTCCAGCGGCCTCGAAGCGCGAGAGATCCTCCCGAACCTCATGGAAGCTTCGCAGCACTTCGGCCTGGGTGATGGTATCCAGGGTGCGGCCTTGATAAGCCATAAAGTCCACGCAGGAGAGGGGCTCCAGGCGGGCGCCGAAACGAGATCTCGTGCGGCGGATACCCTTTGCGATGACGGAGATGAGACCGGAGTCTTGCGTGTAAAGGTCGAGTATACGGTCAGCCTCGCCGTAGCGAATCGAACGCAGAACTATACCTTTACTCTTGTAGACCGCCACTCTCGGCCTCTTCCATGATTGACACACCGGCGCTCATGCCCAGCCGCGAAGCCCCGGCGTTTAGAATATCGAGGGCGTCCTGGAGGGTTCGGATGCCGCCGGAAGCCTTCACCGCCAGACCTTCGGGGGCTTCTTCCCGTAGCAGAGCCACGTCCTCAACGGTTGCGCCCACCGGGGCGAAGCCTGTCGAGGTCTTTATAAAGTCCGCGCCGCTCGCGGCCACGATCTGGGTGGCGAGGCGCTTCATTTTGTCCGTGAGGTAGGCAGTCTCAACTATTACTTTAACTACAACGTCGTTCAGGCCGTTGTTCATGGCGACGGCGCTAACCTCCTGGTTGAGGCTCGCAAGCTCCTCGGCGACGTAGTTGAAGTCGCCAGAAAGAAACCTGGAGATGTTCATCACCACATCCAACTCTGAAGCCCCGCCGATAATGGCGTCCCGGACGGCGGCGGCCTTGATGGAGGTCGTGTCAGCCCCGAAGGGGAAAGAGATTACGGTCGCGACCTTCACGTCTACCCCGCGCAGCTCTTTGGCGGCGAGCCGCACGTAGCATGGAGGTATGCAGACCGCAGCGAAGTGGTAACGAGCCGCCTCCTCACAGAGCCGTACGATATCCTTATCTACGCAGTCCGGCTTCAACAGGGTATGGTCCACCGTCTTAGCGAACTCCCGCACCCTCATCGCCATTAGCCGTCCTCCTGGTTCCAACTTGAATTAGTCACGGCGGACATTATAACCCTAGCCGCTCAAGGAACTTCGTGTCGCTTCGCCATCCAGGATTGACCTTTACCTTCAAGTCCAGGTAGATGCGGGTACCGAGCAGCCGTTCCACGTCGCGGCGGGCCGCTGTGCCGATGTGTTTGATGGTCTTGCCGCCTTTGCCGAGGACGATCATTCGCTGGCTGCTCCGCTCGACGTGGATGACCGCGTAGATGACGGTGACGTTCTCCTTGCGCTCCACTTCCTCGACCTCGACGGCTATCGCATGCGGGACTTCTTCTCTAAGCGCGTTCAGCGCCTTCTCGCGAATGTACTCCGCGAGGATCAGGGACTCGGGATGGTCGGTCACCTCCCCTTCGGGGAAGTAACGCGGGCCAGGCGGCAAAAGCTCCTCGACAGCGTCCATCAGCGGCGCGACGTTCCGTCCGGTCGTCGCGCTCAGGAGGAAGGTGTCTTGCCAGTTGGCGAGCTTCGAGACTTCATCTACTATCGGCAAGGCATCCGCCTCGCTGTGTAGCAGGTCCACTTTATTGATGACAGCGATCACGGGGGTTGCGGATTTCGCAACCAGGTCAGCGACATAGCGGTCGCCAGAGCCTATGCCGCCTGCCGCCTGCGCAGCATCGAGGAGGAACAGGATCACGTCGGAGCTAGCGAGGCTGTCGAGGACTTGTTGCTGCATCCGGGCGCGCAGCGTATCGCGTGGTTTCTGGGAGCCGGGGGTGTCTATAAAGACCGCCTGGTAACCGGGTCCGTTTCGGACGCCCCGGATAGGGCCGCGCGTCGTCTGAGGACGCGGGGAGGTGATCGAGACCTTCTGGCCCACCAACCGGTTGACCAGCGTGGACTTGCCCGCGTTCGGCCTTCCGACCACGGCTATAAAGCCGCTCCGCAAATCCTGGTCGTCCGCGAAAAAGTCAGGTAATGCGTCGGTCACAGGACCTCCGGTCCGAATGAGTGGGGCAACATCTCTTCCATCGTGTAGCATTTTACGCCAGATGGACTCTCGACTACTATCTCCTTACACCGGAACTCCCGGAGCACCTGACGGCAGGCTCCGCAGGGGAAGCATGGCGCGGCGTTGGGACTTGCAACGGCGATGGTCTTTATCGTTCTACCTTCCGGTTGCGCGAGCGCCATGGCGGCCGCGGCGTTGCGCTCGGCGCAGGTCCCGAGACCGTAGGAGGCATTCTCGACATTGCATCCGGCGTGTACCTGACCATCCTCCGTCAGGATCGCGGCGCCAACACGGAAGCCGCTGTAAGGCGCGTAAGCATTTTTGGCGGCCTCTCGGGCCACCTCCATCAACTCTTGCAATTCCACGTCGTCTCCCCTCACATAATCTGAAAAATCGCGACGGTAACGAGAACACCGATCAAAGCGCCCATCCCTACCTGATAGAGGCTGTGTATCCCGCTCTCGACCCGGCTCTGGCACACGAGCAGCGCCATGAGCAACGCGATCAGGGATACCAATCCCGCATACCGGCCCTCGGCGGCGATGAAACTCGCCGCGACCCACCCAGCGAATGCCACAGCCGCGTGGCCTGACGGCATTCCGCCGGCGAACGAATTCGGCGAGTGCGTCAGCGCCTTGCCGAGAAGCACCACTAGCGTAACCACGCCGAGCGAGACCAGAGTCAGGTGTCCGGGCCAGCTTCGTACTGTTTCGAGCGTCTTCAGTGAGAGCGGCCCCAGGTTGTCCGCGAGGATCAGATATCCTACCAGTACCGCCCCGACGCTGGTGACGAGGACGGCGCCGGCGGAGACGTCCTTCGCCAACTTCGCCAGCGGATGGTATTCGCGGGTCACGAGATCCACGGTGAACTCCAAAGCGGTGTTGAACATCTCCGTGACGAAGACGAGCATTATGACGATCACGAGTGCGGCCAACTCCAATGCGCTCACACCTACTAGCAAGCTCGCGACCAGCACCAACAGTGCGATCACGACGTGTATCCGCATGTTCCGCTGCGTGCGGACAGCGTAGATCAAACCGCGATAGGCGTGGTTGAAGCTCCGGGCGACGCCCTGCTGGCCTTTCTTCCTGGTCTTATTCTTCTCCGTCACGGACTTTCTCCATGATAGCCGCCTGTACTCGACACATCTCACTCGACCCGAAGTCTTCGCCATGGTCCATGCCGCTTAGATGGAGCGCTCCATGCACCACAAGCTCCTCCACCCCCATCTCCGGGCTCGCGCTCTCTGGTGAGACCACGACCTCCCCAGCCATCTCTCCGTATAGTCCGTCCATCTCAAAGCTAAGTACGTCCGTCGCACGATCCATACCTCTATATTTCAGATTTAATTCCCGGATAGTCTTCTCGTTAACCAGGGCTACGGACAACTCGCCGATGCGTTCGGTATCGAACCTCCGCAGAGAAAACGCCACTTCGCAAAGCTCGGTGGCGCGTGCTGAATCCAGGGAGCCGTAACCAACTTCGTCGAGAACCGCGACAGTAAAAGGCATGGTCTGGGTTCGCGGCTTCAGCCGCTCTTACCAGCGGCCTTGCCGATCGCGGCTTTCGGCTCGGAGTCCGGAGCGTCGGGGTACTCGATGCGAGGACCGAGGAAGCCCACCATCGCCTCCAGGATCGCCTCTCCGACCTCGTGTATCTCGCGCATCGTCAGTTCGCACTCGTCGAACTGTCCGTCTTCAATCTTGTGCCGGATGCTGTCTGATACGACGTCTTCGATCCGTTTTGGGGTAGGCTTCGCGATGGACTTCACGGTGGCTTCGACGGTGTCGGCGATCATTACTATCCCGGCTTCCTTGCTCTTCGGCAGGCCGTAAGAGTAGCGGAACTCAGACTCCCGCACTTTCTCGCCATCCAGGGCCTCCTCCATCGCCTTGCGGTAGAAGTACTCGATGCGGGTGCTTCCGTGATGCTGGGCTATGATGCTCAGAATCTCCTGCGGCAGGTTCCAGGCGCGGCCGATCTCCAATCCGTCCTTTACATGACGCTTTATGACCTTCGCGGAGAGAGCCGGAGTCAGCGTAGCGTGAGGGTTCGTCTTGGCGATCTGATTCTCAATGAAGTATCCCGGATGCTCCATCTTGCCGATGTCATGATAATAAGCCCCGACCCTGGCGAGCAGCGCGTCGGCCCCGATCCGCTCGGCGGCGTTATCCGCGAGAACACCGACCTGTATCGAGTGGCTGAAGGTGCCCGGCGCCGTTCGCAGCAGCTTCTGCAACAACGGGTTACTGGGCTCCGAAAGCTCCAACAACTTCATCGGCGTGAGGATATTAAACGCGCCTTCGAGGATCGGCAGCAGCACCATCGCGAGCATCAAAGAGAGAAGGCCGTTGCCCAAACCGAGCACGCCCTGCCAGAGCGCGGCGGAGAAACTGCCGCCTCCGGTAAGGCTCACCGCGAAGGTCACCGCGGCCGTCACGGCCGCTATAAACAACCCCGCCTTCAAGAGTTGTTGGCGGGAACTTACCCGGACGACTGTGTAGATAGCGAACCCCGAGGCGAGCAGGAGCGATGCCGTCAGCAGGAAGTCGTTCCCCCCGATAATCCCGACGTTCACCCCGGAGATGACGACCATGAGGAACATCAGCCGCGGTCCGAGAAGTATGGTGCCGAGGATCGAGAGTCCCGCCAGTGGGATCAAGTGCGAATCGAACGAGAGCAGGATGAACGCCCGCGCCATCGCGGTGAAGAGTATCGTCAGGGAGGCCGCCAGGACCACCCGAACCAGTGCGTTGTTACGGAGGATACGGCTCCCGAAGCGCTCCAGGAAGTACCACGCCACCCCCATCTCGGCCGCAACGACTAGCGCCACACCTAAAAGCACCGTCCAGGGGTTCGTGTCCCGTACTATCCGCAAGGCCTTGAGCTTCGCGATGTCCTGCCGGTCTACTACCTCGCCGCGGGTGAGTACGCGCTCTTGCTGCTTGACGCTTCCCATAACCGCCCCTACCTCGGACGCCGCCTTATCCCGAGCTTCCTGCGTGGCCTTCCTGTTCACGACGTAGTTTGGCTCCAGGAACTCTCTGCTGATGACCTCGACCAGCGAGCCGACCTCGCCAGAAGCGTCCCGGAGAGCAGCCGCGGAGAGACGGTTGCGGCCCTCCGTCATACTTATAACGGAGGGCGGGATGTTTTCGAGAGCATCGTCAGCGACCGCGGTCGATGAATAGAGTTCGTCGAGGTTCTCGGTAACGTAGCGGGAGATATCGTCTAGCTCCCCGTCTTCGATGAATATCAGGGAACGCGCCGAGGTCTGCGGCAGGAAGGATGGAGAGGCGTTCGCCACCAGGTCCGTTTTCTCTGTCACCGAGCGGTCGGAGCCGCGGATCTTACGCACTTCGTCGAAGAAATCGCGCGCGTTCTTATCGACTTGCGAGGGGATGCCGTTGTTGACATAGTAGATGTCGTCTACGCTATTCGCGGCCTGTTGGCGGGCTTCCTCCGTTGCCACGGGGTCTTCATAGGTAACGCTACGAGGAGCGTATACGTCGTCCTGTGCGACAGAGCCTATTTCGTAGTTCGTGTCGTCTTGCAAGCCCAGAATATTGAAGGGGCGGGAGTCCAGGCCGATCAGAACCGTAAGCAAGCCCCAGGTGATGACGGTGAGCGCGACGTAGAACCTGAGCTTCGGCAGACCCTCTATCCAGGCGCGAAATCGCTCGAACCTCGTGGGTGGACGGTGCAGTTCGTCGACCCGTTTGCCTAAGGGCTCTTGCTTTTTCTCTTTGGGTTTCACGGCAACTCCCACGCGGGCATGTCTACGCCCCGCTTTTCCCTTCGGTTCCCTCGTACGCATCCACGATACGCATTACCAGGTCACTCCTAACGATGTCGTCCCGCTTGAGGCTAACGAAATCCACCCCTTCGACTCCGATCAGCGTCCTCCGCGCGTCCTGCAAACCGCTCATGCGGCCTCTAGGTAGGTCGACTTGCGTGATGTCACCTGTAACGACCATCTTGGAACCGAACCCGAGGCGCGTCAGGAACATCTTCATCTGCTGCGGAGTCGTATTCTGCGCCTCATCCAGAATGATGAACGCGTCGTTCAAAGTCCGGCCTCTCATAAACGCCAGGGGTGCGATCTCGATTATACCGCGCTCCAGGTACGCCTGGAACTTGGCCGGGTCGATCATCTCGTACAGCGCGTCGTAGAGCGGCCGGAAGTACGGGTCTACCTTCGCCATCATGTCTCCCGGCAAAAACCCTAGCGACTCCCCCGCCTCGACCGCCGGGCGCGTCAGTATGATCCTCGACACCTCTCCCCTGCTGAGCGCGTCCACGGCCAGCGCGACCGCCAGGTACGTCTTTCCCGTACCCGCCGGCCCGATTCCGAACGCGACAGAGTTGCTCCGGATAGCGTCCGTGTAAGCCTTCTGGTTTCGGGTCTGGGGGGCCACGCGCCGTCCACGATGCGTGAGGATGACGTCCCCGAGAACCTCACGCCCGCCGCCCTCGACGCCCATCTTGTACAGGCGCTCCGCCGTCTCCGGTGCGGGTTGATGGCCGTCCTCGGCCAGCCCCACGAGGCCGTCGAAGACGACCTCGGCCCGGTCCACGGCGGTCTCCGTGCCGCGAAGCAGGATCTCATTCCCCCGCACGATGACCTCGCACTCGACCAACTCCTCGACCCGCCTCAGGACCGCGTCACGCTCTCCGAAGACCTCGAACATGCGTCCCGGCGGTATGACGATCTTGGCTTCTACCTGGCTACCCGTAGTGGTGTCCGTCTCTCCTCCTCTCACGGAAGTATCCGCAAATGAATCCGTTACTGCAACCTGCTTCTTACCAGGGCCGATAGCTCCCGGCCCTCGGCCCTGCCCCCGGCGAGCGCCGTCGCCCGTCCCATGACCACCCCCATCTCCCTCATACTGGACGCCCCGGTCTCCTCTATCGCCTCATCCACGATGCGCTCCAATTCCTCCTGCGAGAGCGGCTCCGGGAGGTACTCGCGCACCACCTCCGCCTCCATGGCCTCGGACTCGGCCCGTTCCTCGCGCCCGGCTTTGCGGAACGCATCTGCGGACTCCTCACGCTGCTTGAGCTGCTTCTTGAGCACCGCCTGCTCCTCATCCTCCGTGAGAGGCTTCCCGGCCTCTATCTCGCGGTTCTTGAGCGCGGCGTTCAGCATCCGCAGCGTCTCCGTGCGCCGCCGGTCCCGGCTCTTCATCGCGTCTTTCGTGTCCTGCTGTATCCGCTCCGCTATGCTCATGGCATCACTATCCTTTTCCCGCCCAATACGTGTAGATGGAGGTGAAACCGGGTCCGAAGAGTTCACAGCCCCGCCTCCCTGCTCAATCTCTCCAGAGCAGCCCGGGCCCGCGCCACCGCTACTATCCCCGCCGTCTCGCTCCGCAACCTGTACGGTCCGAGCTGCGCCATTCTCATCCCGGCCTCCTCCGCCAGCCGGATCTCGCCCTCGCTCCATCCACCCTCGGGTCCCACTAACAGGCTCACAGCGCGACCCTCCACGCAGCCCTCGATCTGCTCAAGACCGGCGGCGTTGTGTAGCAGAATCCCATTGTCCCCCGCCTCCGCCACGGCTTCGGAGAACGGCATGGGGTCCGAAACCTCCGGCACACGAAGCTGCAACGACTGCCTGGCCGCCGCCTCGGCTACCCGCCTCCAACGTCCGGCCTTCGCCTCGCCATCCAACTTCACTACCCCCCGGTCCGTCACGAGCGGCGCCACCCGGCTCACGCCAAGTTCTGTCGCCTTCTCGAACACGAGGTCCATGTGCCGCCCCTTCGGCACCGCCTGATACAGGGACACTTCGATCTCCATCCCGGCGGACGTAGCAAGCTCCCCGGTGACTATCGCCTCGTCTCTCTCCCGAATTTCGGCGATGAACAGACGCCCGCCGGAGTCCACAACCTCGAACGTATCCCCCACACGCCCGCGCAGCACCTTCGAGACGTGGTGCGCCTCACTCTCCGGCAGAGTCAGCGCCTCACCCGCCTCCAGCGCGGAGCTCACGAAGACGCGCGTTATGGGGGAGCGAGATACCTCCGTACCTATCGGAAAACACCCCTCAACCGGTCGAAGAACGTACCACCGCCGCCGTTGTAGGTCTCCTCCCCACTCGCGGCCTCGAACTTTTCCAGAAGCTCCCGCTGCTCGCCCGTCAAACGGGTCGGCACCATCACGTCCACGACCACCTTAAGGTCGCCTCGCCCCCTTCCACGGAGACGCGGCATTCCATCACCCCGCATACGCAGTGTCGTACCTGGCTGCGTACCCGGCTCTATTCGCACCGCGGAAGCGCCATCCAACGTCGGAACCTCGACCTCCGTTCCAAGCGCCGCCTCGACGAAGTTGACCCTCATGCGGTGAATGAGGTCGTCGCCATCCCGCATCAACTCCGGGTCTTCCTTCACTCTGACAGTCACGTACAGGTCCCCCGAAGGCGCCCCTGGCTCCCCTGCGTGGCCCGCTCCTGAGATGCGTAATCTCATACCGTCTTCGATGCCGGACGGTATCCGTAGCATCCGTGCTTCGACCTCGGAGGTCCTGCCGCTACCCCGGCAGTTGTTGCAGTATACGTCGACGATCCTGCCGCGCCCCGAGCAGTCGGGGCAGGTCTGGGTGCTCACCATCTGCCCCAGGATACTCTGGCGCACCGTCCGAACCGCGCCCGCGCCTCCACAGGCGCCGCACACATGAGACTCGGTGCCGCCTACTCCATCGCATACCGGACAGTTCCTTACAGTCTGGACCTTGACCTCACGCTCCGTCCCCGAGGCAGCCTCGCGAAGCTCCACCTCCACCTCAACTTCAGTATCAGCGCCGCGGCTCGGGCCGCGGGCGCCGGTTGAGCCGAAGAAGGAACCGCCATCCCCGAATCGGTCGCCGAAGAAGGCTTCGAAAATGTCCTGGAAGCCGCCGAACGGGTCACCGCCCGGATAGCCACCCGCTCCTCCGCCACGAGGTACCTGGTGTCCGTAGGTATCATAAGCCTGGCGAGACTCGGAGTTGGAGAGGACTTCGTAGGCTTCGGTCAGTTCCTTAAAGCGGTCCTCGGCGCCGGAGTCTCCGGGGTTTGCGTCCGGGTGATGGTCGCGGGCGAGGCGGCGGTAGGCTTTTTTGATCTCCTGGTCCGAGGCCTCTCGGGACACGCCTAGCACTTCGTAGTAGTCGCGCTTCGCAGCCACCTAGAACCTTGTGTTCAAGCAGTAGGTCAGGGCTTCGGCGGCGGAGCGGACGGTGGAGATAGCCGAGTCGTAATCCATGCGCTTCGGGCCGATCAAACTGACCACCCCGTAGGGACGCTCTCCGTGGTTGTAGGCGGCGGCGACGAGACTCGTACCCATCAGGTTGTGGAAGCCGGTCTCCGCGCCTATCGAGACGACCACGCCGCTGCTCGACACCGAACGCCGCAGCGCGTTGCTCATAAGGCGGAGTAGCCAGCGCCGGCGCTCGAAGACCTCGATAACGGCCGAGAGGCTTCCGGGGTCCAAATCGTCGAGCCTTGCCAAGAGCGCCGAAGCGCCCTGGATAAACACGCCGCGCTCAGTTGCCCTACCGAGGACCTCGACGGCTTCGATCACCGCCCCTACCACGAATGGGTTGTAGTCCGAGAGCGCCTTACGAGCGGCGAGGTTCAGCTCCAGGTCCATCCCGAGAGTTCGCCCACCAATCCAGGAGTTGAGGGAAGATAAAATCTCGCGCAGCTCCTCCTCTTCGATCGCAGGCGGCAGAGTTATCGTCGCGCTAGTGGAGGCTCCGCTCTCCATCGAGACGACCAGCAAGACCGTATCTTCCCGCACCGGCAGGTAGTCCACCCGCTTTAGGGAGTCGCCGAGAGCGCTCGGTCCCGCCACCACGGCCAGAAGCCGCGTCACCTCGCTCATCCCATCGGAGACGCCTTGTAGCAGCTCGTCCACGTTCCCGTAACCCTCCGGAGCCTCGAACGAAGTAGGCTCCAGCCCCTTCTCCGCCAGTAGAGCGTCCACGTAGTAACGGTATCCGGCATCCGTCGGGACGCGCCCGGCGGAGGTGTGAGGGTGCGTCAGGAGACCACGGGATTCAAGGTCGGCGAGGTCCGCCCGGATCGTCGAGCTGCTCGCGTCTATCGCATCAGCAAGAGCATGACTACTTACCGGAGACCCGGTCGAGATGTAGATCTCTAGCGTCTTCAGGAGCAAGGCGTGCTGTCTGCTGGAGATGTCTGGGACGTTCATGACGCCTCGGATTTTACCATGAGTACCTGTTCGGCCCAGGGAACTCAGATCCGCAACGCGGCCAGGAACGCTTCCTGCGGTATCTCGACGCTCCCGACCTGCTTCATCCGGCGCTTACCGGCTTTCTGCTGCTCCAGCAACTTCTTCTTACGGCTTATGTCGCCACCATAGCATTTGGCCGTAACGTCCTTGCGGTAGGCCCGGACCGTCTCGCGAGCGATGATCCGCTTCCCGTTCGCGGCCTGAATAGGTACCTCGAACTGCTGGCGCGGGATTAGCTCCTTCAGTTTCTCGACTAGCGCTCGCCCACGATAGTAAGCCTTGTCGCGGTGGACTATGATCGAGAGCGCATCCACGACATCTCCCGAAACTATCACTTCGACCTTTAGCAGGTCCGCGACTTCGTAACCTTTTGGCTCGTAGTCGTAGGAGGCGTAGCCCTTCGTGCGGCTCTTCAGCGCATCGAAGAAGTCCGTGATGATCTCCGCGAGCGGCAGGTCATAAGTGAGTTGCACGCGCCGCGTGGAGATGTACTCCATCCCGACCGATATTCCACGCTTCTCGTGACACAGGCCCATCACCGCCCCAACGTATTCTTTCGGACAGATGACCGTCGCGCGAACTACGGGTTCCCGGATCTCATCGAAGACCTCCGGCAGGTCGCTCGGATTTGTGACCTCTACAGTCTTGCCTTCGATCACAACTTCATACTTGACGCTTGGCGAAGATGCGATGAGATCCAGGCTGAACTCCCGCTCCAGCCTCTCCTGGACGATCTCCATGTGCAGGAGTCCCAGGAAGCCGCACCTGAAGCCGAACCCCATCCGCGAGTTCTCCGGCTCGAAGAACAGTGAGGCGTCATTGAGCTGGAGCTTAGAGAGGGCGTCCCGCAGCCGCTCGAAGTCGTCACCCTCTGTCGGATAGAGCCCGCTGAATACCGTCGGTAGCGCCTGGGCGTATCCGGGAAGCGGCTCGGTGGCAGGATCGGAAACGCGCGTAACGGTATCGCCAACGCGTACGGCCTCGATATCCTTCAGACCGGCGATGATGTAGCCGACCTCGCCCGCCCCGAGCGCGGGCAAAGCAGTAGGTTTCGGCGAGTAGCATCCGATCTCCAGAAGCTCGAACTGCTCCTCGCTGCCCATCGCGCGGACCTTCTCGCCCTTCCTCAACTCGCCATCGAAGAGGCGGGCAAGCGAGACGACGCCCCGGTAGGGGTCGTAGTAGGAGTCGAAAATGAGGGCGCGGGTCTCGTCCTGAACAGTGTGGGGAGCCGGGACGCGTTCCACGATAGCGTCCAGCACGTCGGTGACGCCCTCGCCGGTCTTGGCGGAGATCTTGAGTATGTCCTCCTCGTCCACGCCCAGAAGCTCGACGATCTCCTCCGTCACGGCGGGCACGTCGGCTATTGGCAGGTCGATCTTGTTGAGGACGGGGATGATCTCCAGGTCGTGCTCCATCGCCAGGTAGAGGTTAGCCAGCGTCTGAGCCTGGATGCCCTGGCTCGCGTCCACGACCAGGAGCGCGCCTTCACAGGCAGCTATAGCTCGTGAGACTTCATAGGCGAAGTCCACGTGGCCAGGAGTATCGATCAGGTTCAGGTTCCAGTCGCCGTCGCCGCGCTTGTAGAGTACGCGGACGGCCTGCGCCTTGATCGTGATTCCGCGCTCGCGCTCCAGGTCCATGGTGTCCAGGATCTGGGCCATACGCTCACGCTCCGGCACGGCTTCCGTAATGTCCAGCAGCCGGTCCGCAAGAGTGCTCTTGCCGTGATCAATGTGCGCGATAATGCAGAAGTTGCGCGTACGCTCGATATTTTCCACCTGCGGAGTTTAACATGATTGCCTGATTACCCCCCGTGTGTTACATTCTTCCGGTTAGAGCCGTATCAGATAAGAGGAGTTAGCAGGTGCCAGCACCATCCAAGCGCGATAAGCAGAGCATAAAAACCGGAGCCCAGAACAAGGGCATCCGTACCAACCTCCGCAACCTTTCCAAGAGCTTCTACAAGGCACTCGAATCAGGCGACGCCGACCAGGCGCGCCGGATCCGGGACGACTCCCAGAAGGCCTACAGCAAGGCAGCCTCTAAGGGCATCATTCACGAGAACAAGGCCGCCCGCAAGGTTAGCCGCCTCGACAAGGCTCTCGCCGGCGCCGAGTAACAGGCCGCCGCTTCCTAATTTCGGCGGGGCTTCGAGAAACGCAGTGAGGCGTACCCACGGGTAGAGCGGAGCCTCAGCGAATCTTTTGCGGATACCTGACATCGCCTCCGAACTCGAAAGTGCGCCGAGTCGCGTCAAAGTAAGCCGCTGAGTTCTCCAGCATCCACTCTTTAAGGTCTTCCAGGTCTTCGGTCCCCTCCTCCACGGCCGCCACCACGTTGCTTTGGATGGTCAAGTAGTCCACTAGCTCTTCGGGCGAGAACGAAACTTCGTTCGTATAGTCAGTTTCGCGGTGAATCGGAAACCGTAATGCCGAGCCTCCTTAGCTGTCAGGGGCGCACCGTGGCGCGGGGCGTTCGGGTAAAAACATCACGGTGCCATCGTTCGTACTCCTCGTTCTCCTTCATTTTCCCGGTAAAGCCATTGTTGTACGCAGGTCACGGGTACCATGCCGGGAAACTTGAACGCCAAGGCACCTCTTTGGGATACCCTATCGCGCCGCGTACCGGAGCGCCGCTCGCTTGAGGTCTTTGCTCCGCAAGCCAACACGCGAGGCCACCTCCAGTGCTTCTTCTACGCTCTTCCCGTCGTCCAGTATCAGATAAGGGATCACGAGCGCCCCCACCCTGTTGGCGCTCGTGCAGTGTACGAGCACCGGATGTAGCTCAGGGTCGGCCATGATCTCCCGGAACCGCTCGAACGTCTCGTCGTCTATGTCCTCGTGACCTACGGGGACGTTCATGTACTCCATCCTCGCTCGCCGGACCGTCTCCGGCTCGTCGAGCCCGCGGTCCTCTCCGGGCTCGCGCAGGTCGATCACGGTTTTATAGCCAGCCTCAGACAGGCGCTCGAAATGCTCCTGTTCGGGCTGTCCCGCAGTCGCTATGCCCTCCAGGAGCTGGTTCGCGTTCTCAAGTCCGGGTGCGATGTCGTTGATGCTTTTTTGCATCTCTGGTTCCTCCTACTTCGGGGATGTCATGATGTGGAGACTGTTCTCTCTGGCTCAAAGGAGCCCGCTCCCGTTCTCGTAGAGGATGAAGAGGGCCATCAAGATCAGGAAGACGGCGAATCCTCTCTTGAGCGCGTGCTGAGGGACGAACCTCACGAGATACGCTCCGGCGAAGCTTCCCGCCACCGCCAGCGCGGCGAAGAGCGACATGAGGCCCCATGGGATCTCCGCCTTGCCGAGGTACCCAGCGAACCCGGCGAAGGAGTTCATCGCGATGACGAGCAGCGAGGTCCCGACCGCCGCCTCCATCGGGACCTCCCCCAGGAGCGCCAGGGCGGGTACGATCAGGAACCCTCCTCCCACACCCACCAGCCCCGTCAGAACCCCGACCCCCATCCCCGGTACTGCGAACCGGAGGAGCAGCCGCCACACGGAACCGTCGGAAGACGACTCTTTGTCGTCCCCATCCGGCCCGTCGTTGCGGAACATGAAGAAGGCGGCGATCAGCATAACCGCGCCAAACAACGAAAGCTGGACCGCGCCGCTCAAGAAACCGGCCAGATGCGCCCCCAGGTACGCTCCCGCCGCGGCGATGGGTCCGAAGACAAGAGCGACTCGGAGCTTTACGCGGCCTTCCCGCCAGTGCTCGGCGGCCCCGAAGAGGCTCGTCAGTCCGACCACGGCGAGGCTTGCCGCGACGGCCTCCTTCGCGCCGAAACCCAGAGCGTACACGAGGATCGGCACCGCTAGTATGGATCCACCACCACCCAGAAGTCCGAGCGCGAGGCCCATGAACACCGCCAGCAGCAGGCTAAGGAGCGTCATCAGGAACTACTTCGACGCGCGGTCTCGGGACCTCAGTCTCCCTCGACCAGTTTGATCCCTTGCCCCGCTAGCATTGGAACGCCGCCGTCGGCGACGTGCTCCACGTTATCCACGCCGGACCTCTTCAGAATCGAAGCGGCCAGCGCGCTGCGGACTCCACTCCCGCAGACGACGGCCAGCGGCTTGTCCTCGGTTCGAAGCTCGTCTGGGATCCCATCGCGCAGCTCTTGGTAGGGGACGTGGATGGAACCCTCCACGTGTCCCGCCTGCCACTCGGCCGCGCTCCTGATGTCGAGAACGACGACTTCCTTATTCCTCAGTTTCTCGGCGAGGCCCGGTATGTCCAGAGCGGTGGTAGTCTCCGCTTTCAGTCCGCTCGCGCGCCAGGCAGCTACCCCTCCGGCGAGGTAGCTCCGTATACGGCGGAAACCCACGGCCTCTAGCATACGGGCCATGCGCCGGGCTTTCTCCTCGCCATCGGCGGCTACTATGACTTCGCTCTCGGGGTCCACCATCCACGCGGCGCGAGTACCTACCCCGGTTTGGTTCATGGTGACGTTGATCGAGCCGGGGACGTGGGCCGCGTCGAATTCTCTCTGGTCCCGGCCGTCGATCAGGATAGCACCCGCTTCGACGAGCTTCTCTACGCGTTGAGGCAACAGCGGCGTGAGCGAGGCGGTCTCGGTCAGGAGCGGACCCCGGTTTAGCTCCACGATCCGCTCGAAGTTTGGCGGTTGGGGCGTCTGCTCCGCGGTCAGGGTCTTGACGAATTCGTCCTCGTCCTCGAACCGCAGGTAGTCGTTGAAGCGCCGCTCGAAGCCGATCGTGGAGTCGGGCTTGCGGCTCATGTGCGCACCACCGCACAGAGAGCCGCCGATGTGTCCCGGCCTGACTTCCACGAAGTCCTCGAACTCCTTGAGCTTGCACAAGGAACGGAACAGGCCGCGCGCGCCCTCCTCGGCCTCGACGGCGAGATCGGGGCGAGCCAGGTCACCGACGAACAGCGAGTCCCCGGTGACGAGGACCCAGGGCTCTCCGCCTCTGCTGGCATCCTCTATGGTGAACGAGAGGTGCTCGGGACGATGTCCAGGCGTCGCTATGGTCCTGATCCGCACCTCTCCAACCTCGATCACGTCGCCGTCTTCAAGGGACTCGTGCTCGTACTCGACGCCGGCGTCTTTGGAGACGTGGATCTTCGCCCCGGTCGCTTCCACGAGACGGCCCTTACCGGAGAGGTGGTCAGCGTAGTTGTGCGTCTCCAGGACGTGTGAGATCCGAAAGCCGTTCTCCTCGGCGATCTCCAGATACTCTTCTATCTCCCATTTCGGGTCTATGACCACCGCCTCACCGCCGTCCGCGACAATGTACGACGCGCAGCCCAGGTCCTCGTTTAGGACTTCTCGGAAGAACACGACGCTAACTTCCGGCCAGCTCGTCGACCACGCGGGTGAGGTCCTCCCGGACCCGCTCCGCGATAGAGCCAAGCTCCTCGTTGCCGACCACGGAGAGCATCGTACCCGGCTCCACCGCCGCCACGCGGGTGCGTCCGTCCCTCTCGTAGACGACCACGTTGCAAGGCAAGAGAACCCCCAGGTCTGGCTCCGCGTCGAGGCCCTGCCTTGCCAGCGGCGGGTTGCAGGCGCCCAGGATCACATACGGTTCCCGCTCTATGCCGAGCTTCTCCTCCAGCTTCGCCTTCACGTCTATCTCGCTGAGTATCCCGTATCCGGCTTCCTGCAACAGCCCGCGAGCCTTCTCGACCGCCTCTGCAAACGGCAACCGAGTGTCCCTCGCGATCACGTAACTCTTCGTCTCCATCATTTCCTCCTCAGTTACTTAAACTTCCGAAACCTAGTGGCGCTGTATCTGCCGGAAGATCCAGACGACAAGGGCGACGATCAGGGCCAGAACCACAACCCAGAACACGAGCGCGACCAGCATCCCGAACACGCCGCCGCCCATCATCGAGCCCATGCCGCCCATCATCCCGCCGCCGGAGAAGGCACCGACTAGCAGCAATACGATCGGTGCGCCAACGAGCGCCTCTGCAAGAACCTTGATGCCATCACCCATACTTCTCACCTCCAGAGTAGTATTTACTACTTCATCGTTATACATCGATAATAATGGTAGTCAAGCGATTGGGATCGCAACGGATCGTTTTCGTGGAGGTTAGGAGCAGCCTTGGGTTGGCGCGGAGAACTCTTCGAGTTCGGTGGCGAGCCGGTCATGGATCGAGCCGCACACCAGGTCGCAGAGTTCGAAGATCGACTCGTCAGATATCCGGTAGTAGGCGCTGGTACCCTGCTTGCGGCGCGCCAGGACCCCGGTATCCATCAGCACCCCGAGGTGCTTGGAGACGTTTGCCTGAAGCCCTTCCGTTTCTCTGACCAGTTCCGAGACCGACTTCTCCCCGTCCATGAGCGCGTAGAGGAGCCTGAGCCTCATCGGTTCTGAGAGTGCCTTGAACCGCTCGGAAACCTTTTCCAAGGCTGCCCCGGACAGCTTGCGCTTCGTATATCCTGGCATCTTTCCTCGACCTCCGCCTCGCCCTACCTCAGCTCCAAAATATATATTACTACACTGCCGCATGGCAATGCTATCATTTATAGAGGCTAGCACGCGGAGGCGCCTCCAGTCTGGATCCGATCGCGGTGTCGAGTGAGACACCGACGCAAACTCGCACCGGATTTAACTTTTCGTTAAGAGATTCTGCTAGTATGCCCTCGATCCGGTCCTCCGAGACGGGTCAAACCCAGACCCAGACGGCTTTTCGCATACCTTTCGGCGGAAGTCTGATGCTCGAAGTAACTCAGGCCAGGCTGCGAGTTGGTCAGCCCCGCGAGAGCTTTAGGACGGCCATCTCCACCTGGAGGTCGTCGCCGAGGTTGCTTCCGCCCTTTAGCCCCCCCTCCAGGTCCAGCACGAGAGCCAGTGCCTGCTCCAGGGCTTCTTCGTCTAGATTGCGGCTTTGCTCCTCCAGCTTCTTAGCGACGAACGGTGGCACCTTTAATTGACCCGCGACCTCGCTACGCGGCACTCCGCTCTCGAATAGTGCTCGGGCTCTCGCGAGAAGCTGGAACTGGCGGCGCACCATGAAAGTCACACGAAGTGGCGGCTCGCCGGTCGAGATGAGGTCTTCCAGGAGTTTCAGGGCTCTCCCCCGGTTGCCGGCGGCCAGGCTGTCAACGAAGGCAAAGATATTGGATTGCAAATCGGGCGGACAGAGAGCTTCCACGTCTTCGAGCGTTGCTCCCCTATCCCCCACGTATAGTGCCAGCTTTTCGACCTCGCGGGTCAGACGTGCCTTGTCCCCGGAGCAGCGGTCGGTGAGGTTCTGACCGACGTCTTCAGGAAGACTCAGGCCGAGCTTCTTCGCGTATCCGACTACCCACTTTACGAGCGCTTTGCCGGTCGGCTGCTCCAAGTTGTGGACTTCCCCGGTCTTCTTGACCGCGGCCAGGAGCTTCTCGCGGGCGCCTAGCTTCTTGCCGAGCAGGACGAGATCCGCCTCCGGCGACGGGTTCTCCAGGTACTGCACTATCTTCGCTTTCTGGGCGGCGTTCCAGGCGTCGAGGTCACGAACGAGTACGAATGGGCCATCTCCGAACAGCGAGTACGAGTTGCAGGCCGAGATCACCGACTCGGGGCTAGAGTCGCCCGCGTAGTAGGTTTCGGATGCCCGGTTTTGGCGCAGCCTCTCGACCCCCCGAGACTTGCGCTCTTCATCATCGCCCAGGATCAAGTAGACGGCCATGCGCTCTATTCTACCTTTGAGTCAGGGATACCAGGGCGAGCCACGCAGCCGTCCAGAGGACAAGGAGCCCGGCCCAGAACAGCCAGCGTTCTTCGGGAAACGCGCTGCCAGCTACTGCAGCGGGGATGCAGCCGACGTAGAACAAGCAGATCAGGGGCAGGGCGACCGCGGGCGTTTCTACCGTGGCGAAAGGAAGCGCCGAGGCGCCACGTGCGATCCACTCCAAAAGCATAACCAGAAATCCATTCGAAGCGTTCAGCGGATAGGCGAGCGCGGGCGCGATATTGCCCACCATGGAGCCAAGCACTCCCAGAGTAAGAATGGGACCGGAGAGCGGAACCGCGAGGAGGTTCGTCAGCACCCCGATGACGGACACCT
>JBBPZZ010000012.1:0-14878 GCA_038198445.1 Rubrobacterales bacterium | reverse complement strand
GAAGCCAGATTTGCAGGATATCGACCGGGTGTTTTTGAGCAAGCTAGATATGTCCTAACAATATGACTTAAGACGAAGTAAGTATGTCTTGACAATTAAAGTCATTGTACGTTAGTCTATTTAAAGTAGGGAGTTGCTAAGGGAAAGGATCCACTACTATGGCGCTTGGCTACCGTAGCGTAGTGAAGTCTCATGACTGGGTACTAGACTCGGTAGTTGGCCTTCTCGATTATCTGGTCTGGGAAGGGCGCAACGAGTGAAGGTAGCTGTGCTTGGTGCCGGAAGGATGGGTGCATTTCGTGCGCGAGTCTTGAGCGGGTTACCAGAGGTGGATGAGGTCGTCATCGGAAATCGCTCCGTAGAACGCGCGAAAAGGCTTGCAAGCGAGATTGGTGGGAGTGCGGGGACGATCGAGCAGGTGATCCACTCAGGTCCTGGCGCGATTATCGTTTCTCTCTCCTCCGAAGTACACGCAGAGGTCTTGCGTCGTTGCATCGAAGCAGAGGTCCCGATCCTCTGCGAGAAGCCTATTGCGTTGACGTTGCACGAGACTGAAGAGGTCATCGAGCAGGCTGAGAGCAGCGGGGTGGTGCTCCAGGTCGCGTTTCAGCGACGTTTCGACCCGGATTACGTGCGGGCCCAGCGAGAGATTGAGGAGGGGGAACTGGGGATCCTCTACAACATCCGAATGGTCGCGCACGACGCCGAGCCTTCACCGGAGAGTTTCATACCGGGAAGCGGGGGTATATTTCGGGACCTCCACGTACACGACTTCGACCTCGTGCATTGGTTGACGGGATTGGAAATCGAGCAAGTGTACGCTGCGGGGAGCGTGAGACGATTCGAACGGTACGCCAAATACGGCGATCTGGACAGTTCGACAATTCTTTTGAAGATGTCTGACGGTATGCCAGTCGTCGTTACGGGCACGCGGCATAGTCCGCGCGGGCACGACTTCCGCATGGAAGTGTTTGGGTCAGGAGACAGTATCTCCGTAGGGGCTATCGGTCCCGTCTTGCCCCGGCCGGTAGAACCAGATGCCGCACACCCGGACGGACCCGAATACGGGGATTTCCTGGAAAGGTTCGATGAAGCCTTCCGGCGGGAGACGGCAGCCTTTCTACGTGTTGTCCGAGGAGAAATTCCTAATCCATGCCCTGGGGCGGCTGCGGTGGAGGCCCTGCGGGTTGCGGTGGCGTGCGAACGGTCGAGGGAGAGAGAACAGCCCGTCCGGGTAGCGGACGTACAGCACGAGTTGACTTCGAGTAAGTCGGCTGGATGAGAAAGGAGAGCTCATGAGCCGCGAGGTGGGTGTAGGGATGGTCGGTCTCGGGTGGATGGGACAGTTGCACAGCCGGGCTTACCGGCGCCTGCAAGATCACTTCCCAGAGTGTGAGGGAGTTCCGCGGCTGGTGATCGTAGCCGACGAGGTCGAGGACCTGGCCCGGGAAAGCGCCAGGAGGTTGGGGTATGAGGATTGGACGACCAACTGGCGGCAGGTTGTAGAGCACCCGGAGGTAGAGGCGGTTAGCATTACCGTGCCCAACTATCTCCACCGCGACGTGGCCGTGGCCGCCGCCGGGGCGGGAAAACACTTCTGGATCGAGAAGCCCTGCGGCCGGTTTGCCTGGGAGACCGCCGATATTGGACGTGCCGCCCGAGAGGCCGGGGTCATCACCATGGTCGGGTTAGATTACCGGCATGCTCCGGCGGTGGAACACGCGAAGGGACTCATCGAAGATGGGGAGTTGGGCGAGATCACGCACTACCGGGGCTACTTCCTGGCCGACTATGCCAGTGATCCCTGGAGCCCGAGGGGTGCGCTCTCGTGGCGTTACCAGGAGGAATACGGAGGGCTCGGCGTCTTCGGAGACATCATGTCCCACGCCGCCGACATGGCCCTCAACCTCGCCGGCCCCATAACGAGGGTCTCGGCGCAGAAGGCCATCTTTATCGAGAGCCGCTTCAAGACGCCCCCCGGCCCGGGTGAAGATGGTGAGAGGGGGCCCGTAGAGAACGAAGATTACGTAAGTAGTCTGGTCGAGTTCGAGAGCGGGGCGCGCGGTACTCTGGAGGTCAGTCGCGTAGCCCTCGGGCCGCACACCCAGATGAGCTTCGAGGTTAGCGGGACCCGCGGCGCCCTGGCATGGGATTTTCAGAGGATGAACGAGCTTCGGTTCTATAGCTCCGGTACAAAGGGTGGAGACGGTTATCGTACGATCTTCGCCGCCCCTGGTGTCGCTGAGTTTGGTAGGTTCCAGCCGTCGGCCGGGATTCCAATGGGCTACGACGACCTCAAGGTTATAGAGGCCGAGCGGTTCCTCTCGTCCATAGCCGACAAGCAGCAACGCAAGGCCTCTATAGAAGAGGGCGTTTCGGTGATGGAGGTCATCGACGCCATGAACCGTTCCTGCGATTCTCAATCCTGGGAGGACGTGGTGGAGGTCAGCCCCCGAGCCACCGGCAAGCAGGAAGGTTAGCGTCATGGTGGTGGCTCGCGAGAGCGAATCTGTTGATGGGGAGGGGGGCGGATGACGTACAGAGAATTCGGAGTGGCAATACTCGGGGCGGGGCGAATAGGGATGCTCCATGCAGAGAACATCGTGACCGCGGTGCCGGGCTTGACGTTAAAGATGGTGGTGGATCCCGTACCCGCGGCCATTGAGCGGGCTCACGAGAGTTTTGGTGTAGAGGTGGATGAAGACTGGCGCGCCGCTGTGCAGAATCCTGAGGTGGATGCCGTGATCATATGCTCTCCTACGGATCAACACGCCGCTCAGATAAGAGAGGCGGCAGCCGCCGGGAAGCACATCTTCTGCGAGAAGCCCATCGCCAGGGACCTTGAGTTCATAGACGAACTCCTGGCGCACGTCGAAGAACAGGGTGTGAAGCTCCAGACGGGCTTCAACCGCCGCTTCGACCGCAACTTCGCCGCCTTGCGGAACTGGATCGTGGGCGGTGAGATCGGGGATCTGTGGGTGTTGAAGATCACCTCTCGGGACCCTGAGCCACCTCCTCTGTCCTACTTGCAAGACTCCGGCGGACTCTTCTTCGACATGACCATTCACGACTTCGACATGGCCCGCTTCCTCGCCGGCGCCGAGGTCCGGGAGGTTACGGCTTGCGGGTCGGCCATGGTCAGCGAGGAAACGAAAGAGGCGGGTGATGTCGACACCGCCCTCATTACGCTGAGGTTCGAGAACGGGGTGCTGGCCCAGATAGATAATTGTCGGCAAGCTACCTACGGTTACGACCAGCGGATCGAGGCTCATGGCCGTAGCGGCATGCTGCTCGCGGATAATGAGCGTGCGGACACGGTTACGTTCGCGGACTCCGACGGCTTTCACCGGCAACCTTCTCCACGCTTCTTCCTCGAGCGCTACCACGACTCGTACGTAAGGGAGTTGGAGAGCTTCCGGGGTGCATTGGAGGGAGGGCCGGTTGCCGTCTCGGGCCTGGACGGCAGGCAGGCCGTGCTCGCGGCAGCCGCCGCCGATATAGCGCTCAGAGAACGTCGGACGGTGACGCTCGAGGAGGTCGCTCAGGACTTGAAGGTTGAGAGTACGGCAAGGAGGGCCGACGGATGAGCGAGGGACGGATGCTGGATCTCGTCTGCATGGGAAGGACCTGTGTAGACCTTTATGCCGAACAGGAAGGAGCCCGACTGGAAGACGTTCAGTCCTTCCGCAAGTACGTTGGTGGGAGCGCGACTAATATCGCTGTTGGAACGGCCCGGCTGGGGGCCAGGGTCGCCATGCTCACCCGGGTCGGCGACGAGCATATGGGCCGCTTCGTGCGCCAGACGCTATCCGATGTTGGCATCGACGTAAGTCACGTGATACCTGATCCGGAGCGCTTGACTCCGTACGTCCTGCTCGCTATCCGGGAGGTGGATGACTTCCCCCGGATCTTCGTCTACCAGGACTCCGCCGACATGGCGGTCAGTGAGGAAGACGTTTCTCCCGAATTCATCGCCTCTTCCAAGACGCTGTTGGTAACCGGCAGCCATTTCTCGCGTCCCGCGCCCCGCGCGGCATCCTTCAAGGCGATGCGGGCGGCGAAGGAGGCGGGGACGAAGATCGCCTTCGACATCGACTACCGGCCTGTCTTCTGGGGAGTGGCGTCGCACGAGCAGGGCGGCGAGATGTTCGTCGCGAGCGAGGAAGTGACCGGAGCCTACCAGTCCGTCCTTCCGGACTGCGACCTGATCGTCGGCACGGAGGAAGAGATCCGGATCGCCGGGGGCACAACGGATACCCGACAGGCATTGCGCAATATCCGGGATCTGAGTGACGCAACGATCGTGCTCAAGACCGGCGCAATGGGCGCGACCGTATTTAGCGGAGAGATACCCGGCGACCTGGAAGACGGCCTGATGGTTTCGGGGTTTCCCGTCGAGGTGTTCAATTCTGTGGGCGCCGGAGACGCCTTTATGAGTGGCTTCTTGCGGGCCTGGATCCAGGGCGAACCGCTGGAGAAGTGTGGCGAACTGGCGAACGCCTGCGGGGCCCTCGTCGTCTCCCGCCATGGCTGCTCTCCCGCCATGCCCACCACGGAAGAGCTTGACTATTATTTGCCTAAAGCAGGCGAACTGCGCCGGCCGGGAGAGAATGACTGGTTGAACCATCTCCACCGCGTAACCACGCGCCGCAGCCCGGATGAGCTGCACGTCCTGGCCGTGGACCACCGGTGGCAGGTCGAGGAGATCGCCGATGAAGTTGGGGCGGATTATGAGCGTCTGCGCCATCTCAAGGACCTTCTCGGACAGGCGTTCCAGCAGGTGGCTGAGACCCACGAGGCTGCCGGGGTGTTGCTCGACGATGTCTACGGAGAAAAAGCTCTGGAGAAGCTGAGTGGAGGCGGCGCCTGGATCGCCCGGGCCGTAGAGGTGGCCCGGTCCCGCCCGGTCGAATTCGCCGGGGGGTCGAACGTGGCCGCCGTTTTGCGAACCTGGCCGGAAGAGCACGTCGTAAAGTGCATGGTGTACTGCCATCCTCAAGACGAGCCGGATATGAGAAGTACGCAGGAGCAGCGGACTGTTCAGTTGTTTGACGCCTGCATACGTACCGACCATCAGTTGCTCGTCGAGATCCAGGCACCGAGCGGCATGAGTTACGACCAGGACGACTTGACTTCCCTGATCGAGCGATTCTACGAACTGGACGTCAGGCCCGAGTGGTGGAAACTGCCACCCGACCCGAACCCCGGCGCCTGGAAACGCATCGGAGACGTTGTTCGCGAACACGACCCGTACTGTGCGGGGCTGCTGGTCCTGGGGCAGGGGCTCGCGGAAGAGAGACTCATCGAGAGCTTCGCCGCCGCTGCGACCGAGCCCCTGTGTAAGGGGTTTGCCGTTGGTCGGTCTATCTATGCGGAGCCCGCGCGCCGCTGGCTGGCTGAAGAGTCGAGTGACGAGGAGTTCATGAACTCTGCTGTCGCCAACTACGAGCGGATGATCTCGCTATGGAAAGAGAGCGTTGGCCGTCTGGTCCGGGATCGTTCTCAGGGAGGACGAAAATGACGGACGCGCCGGATATGTACCTGCCCGCTGAACAGCTCCGCACCGGGGACGAACTGGTCCGGATTACCCCCGAGCAAGCCTCGTGGACCTACTGCGGACTCCGCGTTATCGAGCTAGAGTCGGGAGGCTCGCGCACCTTCGCCACCGGCACTTCGGAGATAGTTGTGCTACCGCTCTCAGGTTCCTGCATCGTTGAGGCAGACAGACATCGTTTCGAGCTTCAGGGGCGAACCTCGGTCTTCGAGCGGGTGAGTGATTTCGCCTACGTACCTATAGATACCGAATTGCGGGTGACCAGCGCGACGGGCGGTGAGTTCGCCATGCCCGCCGCGGAGGCTACGCGCCGTCTGGAGCCGGCCTACGGGGCCGCCGAAGACGTAGAGGTAGAGGTAAGAGGCGCGGGCTCGTTTACCCGCCAGGTAAACAATTACTTTACGCCGGACGCATTTCCCGCCGAGAACCTGATCTCCGTGGAGGTGCTGATACCGGCCGGCAACTTCGCCGGTTGGCCGCCGCACAAGCACGACGAGGTCAATCCCGAGACTGGTGAGGCGGTGCTGGAAGAGATCTACTACTTCCGCGTCAGAGGAGAGGGCGGTCTGGGCTTTCACCGGCAATACACCGCCGATAGAGAGTTCGACGTTACCTCACCCGTACACGATGGCGACGTATATCTGACACCCAAGGGATACCACGGACCATCCACGGCCGTCCCCGGCTACGATCTTTACTTTCTCAACGTACTGGCCGGACCGGCGGAGGGAAGGACTATGGCCGTAACCGACGACCCGGATCACCGCTGGATCAAGGACTCCTCGGAGGAGCCGCGGGATCCCCGGCTTCCGATGACGAGCTGCGAAGGGGCGCTGCCATGAGAGATATGAGCGCGGCAGACAGGAGGAGGACATGAGCTTCAAGATCGGCAACGCTCCGACGTCCTGGGGGGTAGAACAAGCCGGGGCAAAGACCAACCCTCCCTGGCGGAACATTTTAGACGACATGGCAACCGCCGGTTACGCGGGAACCGAGCTCGGACCGCTGGGGTTTCTTCCCACCGACCCCGGACGCTTGCGAGAAGAGATGGAGCAAAGAAACCTACGACTCATCGCCGGCACGCTTATGGACATCTTTCACGACCCGGATGTGGCGAAGAAGCTCCAGATGACCACGCACAGCACATGCGCGCTCCTGCGAGAGTTGGATGCTCCTTACCTGGTCATCATCGCTGGTATGGCAGAGGAGCGGGTCAAGACCGCCGGGCGTTCCCAGGCGGCGCGGCGTCTCGACGAGGACGAGTGGACGGTCTTTGTAAACACTGTCGTCGCTTGCGCGGAGATCGCAAGGAACGAATACGGAGTTATACCCGTCGTGCATCCACACGCCGGGACCCACATCGAATTTATTGACGAGATCGAGCGGGTGCTCGCGCGCACGGACCCCGACCTCGTCGAACTGTGTATAGATACCGGCCACAGCGCTTATGCACGCATTGATCCCCTTGATCTATACCAAACTTTCGGTGAGCGCACTCCTTATCTGCACCTGAAGGACATTGACCCTGGCGTACACCGGAAGGCTTTGGATGCCGGCTTGAGCTTCTGGGAGGCGTACAGCGCCGGCATATTTTGTTCTCTCGGATCGGGCGTAGGGGATTTCGATGGTCTGCGTGAGCTGTTGCGGAAGGATGGATACGAAGGGTGGTTGACGGTTGAGCAGGATGCCGACCCGACAGGCGATAGCGACCCTAAGGAGGATGCGGCCAGAAGTCTTGAGTATCTGAAGAGCGTTGGACTGGTGGACAATACAGCGGAGGAGTGGTGACGAAAGATCAAGGCGTTTGTTCGTGAAGGGAGGCTTAATAGAGGAAGGGGTTGTTGGTCGCGCAGTATCCGGCACTATTCGTTCCGGATCCGATTAGTAGAAAGGCGACAAAGGAGAGACGCATGAGTAGGGAAAGGGAGCAGAAACAGGGGAAAGGGGACATGATGAGCGAAAAGGGTATGAGCCGCCGGGGCTTTTTGAAGGCGGGTGGAGCCGGGCTTGTCGGCGCAACCCTGCTGGGAGCGGCTGGTTGCGGCAGTCAGAAGAGTGGTGGAGATACGGCTGATCAGGCAGCTCTGGTCAAGCCTAGCGATGTTCGTATCGAGTTCGTGACCCACGGGCCAGCTTCGGACCCCTTCTGGTCGGTCGTGAAGAATGGTATGGATCAGGCCGCCAACGACCTGGGTGTAGATGCCAAATACCGCGCTCCAGACTCTTTCGACATCCCGCAAATACAGCAAAACTTCGATTCCGCTATCGCCTCCGATCCCAATGGTATCGCCGCCTCGATCGTGGATCCGGATGCCATAGGATCCAAAGTCAAGGATGCGGTCAATAAAGGCATCCCGGTCGTGGCGTTGAACGCTGGACTGGATGTCTGGAAAAAGCTGGGTGCGCTCAATTATGTGGGACAAACAGAGTTCGAGGCCGGTGTCGAAGCCGGGAAGCGTATGGCGGAGGCAGGAGTAAAGAACGCCATATGCCTCAATCATCAGCAGGGCACCACTACACTCGATCAGAGGTGTAACGGTTTCGATAAGGGTCTGGGCGGCACCGTCAAGCAGGTCGCGGTGGACGGCTCCGACCCTACGGCCGCGCGGAACGGGGTCCGGGGTGCGCTTCGCCAGAACTCGAGCATTGACGGGATACTCGCCCTCGGTCCTCAGGGCGCGATACCAGCGTTGAAAGAGCTGGAAGGGTCCGGAGAACTAAGCAGTATAAAGTTCGCCACTTTCGACCTCGCGCCAGAGGTTCTCCAGGCTGTGAAGGACGGGAAGATGCTGTTCGCCATAGATCAGCAGCAGTTCCTTCAGGGGTACCTGCCAGTTCTCTTCCTTGCTCAGTACATTGAGTACTTGATGCATCCCGTGGGGGTGATTCCGACAGGACCGAACCTGGTTACCAAGGACACTGCGCAAGAAGTCATCAATCTAACCAAGGCCGGTATCCGGTAGCGGCTACCATAAACAGGAGGTGTATCTGGCATGACGCAATCCGCTACAGAAAGCACGGCGGACGAGAGAGTCCGCCAGGTCAGTACGCTGCGCAAGTGGCTTACTCGCCCGGAACTAGCTGCCGTCGCCGGGTCTATACTGGTGTTCATATTCTTCGCCGTAGTTGCCGGTGATAGTGGATTTTTGACCAGCGGGGGCACGTCTAGCTACCTTGAGGTGGCGGCCCAGCTCGGCATCGTCGCTGTGCCAGTCTCGCTACTGATGATAGGCGGGGAATTCGACCTTTCGGTGGGCTCAATGGTCGGTGCTTCAGGTATGATCATAGCTATAGGCACAACCCAGTATAACTTACCATTGTGGGTCGCGGTTCTATTGGCACTCGCGTTCGCAGTGATCGTTGGCCTCTTCAACGGCTACGTGGTAGTCCGTACAGGACTGCCCTCGTTTATCGTCACTTTGGGGATGCTTTTTGCCTTGAGAGGTCTCACCATCGGCTTTGCGCGGCTGATCACCGGCCGCACGCAGGTAGGCGGCCTGGAACAGACTACCAGCGGCAGCCCGCTGCAGCCTATCTTTGCGGGTAGCATCGGAGGTTTCCCGATTTCCATCTTGTGGTGGTTGGGATTGGCCGTGCTAGGAACCTGGTTTTTGCAGCGCACAACATTCGGGAACTGGATCTTCGGTGCCGGGGGAGACGCTACCGCCGCGCGAAACGTGGGTGTTCCGGTCAACCGGGTGAAGATCACGCTCTTTGTTTGCACGGCCTGCTCCGCAGTGTTACTCGCGACCATTCAAGTGCTGGCTGCAGGCTCCGCGGATGTCTTGCGTGGCCAGCTTCTAGAATTGCAGGCCATAGCGGCCTCCGTAATCGGTGGTGCTCTTTTGACCGGTGGTTACGGCTCAGTGGTCGGGGCGGTCTTTGGGGCGCTCATCTTCGGCATGGTCAGTCAAGGCATTTTCTTCACCGGTATCAGCACGGATTGGTTCCAGGTTTTCGTTGGCGTAATGTTGCTGGTCGCCGTGCTATTCAACAACTTCATCCGGTCGCGAGCACAGGAGGCGCGCTGATGACGGAATCTACACCGCTGGTCGAGGTACGAGATGTCTCCAAGTACTTTGGTTCGGTCATTGCGTTGGAAGACATTTCGTTGCACGTGAAAGCTGGCGAAGTGATGTGTCTGCTCGGGGACAACGGCGCCGGGAAGTCTACCCTGATCAAGATACTCTCCGGCGTCCATCAGCCCGATAAGGGAGCGTATCTGATAGACGGGGAAGAGCTCTGGTTCGAGTCGCCCCGGGACGCCATAGATCGCGGAATAGCCACGGTCTTCCAGGACTTATCAATGATTCCCTTGATTAGCATCACCCGCAACTTCTTTCTGGGGCGCGAACCTACAAAGGGTAAGGGCCCCCTCAAGCGATTCGATGTAGCCTTTGCCGAGCGCATCACCCGCGAGGAACTGAGTAACATCGGGATCGACGTACGGGATACGTCCCAGCCCGTTGCCACACTCTCCGGCGGCGAACGCCAGGCGGTGGCTATTGCTCGTGCCGTATATTTCGGCGCCAAAGTGCTCATCCTCGATGAGCCTACCAGCGCTCTGGGTGTCAAGCAGGCGGCCACCGTACTGCGTTACATCGCCCGGGCGAAGGAGCAGGACCTCGGGGTCATCTTTATCAGCCATAATGTGTACCACGCCCACGCAGTTGGAGACCGGTTTACCGTCCTTGACCGGGGTCGCAGCATGGGCACCTTCGAAAAGGATGAGACTAGCATCGAAGAGCTTGAGAAGTTGATGGCTGGCGGAAAGGAGCTGGACGAGCTTACCGCAGAACTCCAGGAAAACGGATCTTCGGAGTCAGAAGCGACAACCGCGCAAAGCAATGACCAGGAATCGAACGAGTAGGTGGTGTCAAAGATGAGCATGGTACGGTTGACCACTGCCCAGGCGCTGGTGCGCTTTCTCGCTAACCAGTACACTGAGCGAGACGGCGTAGAGCACCGCCTGTTCGAGGGATGTTTTGGCATCTTCGGTCACGGCAACGTGGCCGGCATGGGCCAGGCGTTGCAACAGCACCGGGATGAGCTTACCTACTACCAGGCCCGCAATGAGCAGGCTATGGTGCATACTGCCGCCGGTTTCGCCAAGATGAGAAATCGCCTGTCGACTCTCGCGTGCACCACCTCCATCGGACCGGGTGCAACCAACATGGTGACAGGCGCGGCACTGGCAACCGTAAACCGGCTGCCGGTGCTACTTTTGCCGGGGGACATCTTCGCCTCGCGCGGACCCCATCCGGTCCTACAGCAGGTAGAGGCGCCGCACGAAGGCGACATCTCCGTCAACGACTGCTTCCGGCCGGTCTCCCGCTACTGGGACAGGATCAACCGTCCGGAGCAGCTTATCTCGGCAGCTCTCTCGGCTATGCGGGTGCTCACCAACCAGGCTGAGACGGGCGCGGTTACGCTGGCACTGCCGCAGGACGTACAGGCCGAGGCATGCGACTTCCCGGAGGAGTTCTTCGAGAAGCGAGTGTGGCATATTGGACGTCCGCTGCCTGACGCTGGAGCTATGGACCGGGCCGTGGAACTCATTCGCGGGGCCAAGCGCCCGATAATCGTCGCAGGAGGGGGTGTAATCTACTCCGAAGCCACCGAAGCTTTGCAGAGCTTCGTCGAGTCCACCGGAATTCCGGTTAGCGAAACGCAGGCCGGAAAAGGCTCTTTGCCTTACAACCACCCATCGGCTCTCGGGGCTATTGGAGTGTCTGGCACCTTTGGATCCAACCGAGCGGCGAAAGAGGCCGACGTGGTTATCGGCATTGGAACCCGGTGGAATGACTTCGTCACTGCCTCCAAGACCGCCTTCCAGAACCCGGCCGTGCGCTTCGTGAACATCAACATCGCCGATTTCGATGCAGCGAAGCACTCGGGCATCTCGCTGGTAGGCGACGCGAGAGCTACGATCGAAGGCCTCGCCAAAGAACTAGACGACTACACAGTTGAGAGTGATTACTACAAGCAAAACGTCCGAGCGGCGAAAGACTGGGACGAGGAGGTGGAGCGTCTCTACACTCTGGACAATGAGCCCTTGCCCGCCCAGAGTGAAGTCATTGGGGCAGTCAACTCCTTCTCCGACTCCGAAGACGTATTGGTCTGCGCTGCGGGCCTGATGCCCGGTGAGCTACACAAGCTCTGGCGGACGCGGGATCCGAAAGGCTATCAGGTAGAGTATGGCTATTCCTGCATGGGGTATGAGATCGCTGGTGGTCTGGGGGCGAAGATGGCCGCCCCCGAGCGAGAGGTCTACGTGCTAGTCGGTGATGGCTCCTATCTTATGTTGCACAGTGAGATAGTTACTTCAATACAGGAAGGCTACAAGCTCACTATAGTCCTCGTAGACAATAGCGGCTTCGCTTCTATTGGACGGCTCTCGCGATCTATTGGCTCTGATGGCTTCGGCACTCAGTACCGGTACAGGCGTAACGGTTCTCTGGGATTGGATAGCGAGTCTACCGTCCAGTCGCTGCCCGTGGACCTTGCCGCCAACGCCGAGAGCTACGGGGCGCACGTGATCCGGGCGCACACCGTCTCCGAGCTCAAAGACGCGCTCGGGGAAGCAAAGCAGGTGGACGGCACGGTCGTCATCTACACCAATACCGACCGCTACGTGGCCGTACCGGACTACGAGTCCCAGTGGGACGTCCCTATCGCCGAAGTTTCGGAGATGGAAAGCGTCCGCTCGGCTCGCGAAGGCTATGAACAGGAGAAAAAGGTAGAGCGACATTACCTCTGATATTGATAGCAGCCAAATAGCTTACAAGAGCAGCCGTAGGAAGGGAGAATGAGTGGCAGACTTGCTCGTGAACAGCAGTGAGACCCAAGACGACAACGGTAGCCTAGTCGAGGTAACCCCGGAGTCCGCGGGATGGGATTATGTGGGCTTCGAGGTGGTTCGATTAATGCCGGGACAAAACCTGGAACGGGCGACCGATGATAAGGAAATCTGCGTAGTATTCCTCAGCGGTAAGGGTAGCGTCTTCGCCTGTGAAAGCGGGTGGACTGACCTTGGGGAGCGCGAGAGCCCCTTCGACGGTCCACCCTACGCGGTATATCTGCCCCCTCAAACTGAATACACGGTGGAGGCAGCTACGGAGTTGGAACTGGCTATCACTTCCGCTCCGGCTAAACGGGGGGTGGAGGCACGCCTAATCCGACCGGAGGACGTCAAGGTCGCCGTGCGTGGGTCCGGAAGCTCTGAGCGAGAGATCCGGGACATTCTCATGGTGGATCAGCCAGCCGAGCGTTTGCTGGTCGTCGAGGTCATTACGCCAAACGGCCACTGGTCCAGCTATCCGCCGCACAAGCATGATCAGGACGACCGTCCTAACGAGACCTATCTAGAGGAGACTTATTATCATAGGCTTCGCCCGGAGAAAGGCTTCGCCGTCCAGAAAGTCTATACCGAGGACCGTTCGCTAGATGAGACGCTTACCGTCCGCGATGGCGACACTGTTCTCGTGCCAGGTGGCTACCACGCCGTATCGGCGCCACCAGGGTACGATCTTTACTACCTTAACGTGATGGCCGGTCCCGTGAGGGAATGGAAGGTAAAAAACGACCCGGACCACGAGTGGCTACTAAGCTGAGCTGTGTCCGGCGTTCGTGCGCTTGGGATAAGGAGGAGAAATGATGAGAGAAGTACGTAACTATGTTGGCGGCCGGTGGGAAGAGCGCAACGGCCAGGATACCGAGTCAGTTTACGACCCGGCCACCGGGGAGGTCATAGCCGAGACCCTTCTTTCGGGCCGGGAAGATGTGGACCGGGCGGTAAAGGCAGCCCAGGCCGCTTTCCCCGAGTGGGCGGCGACACCGGTCATCAAGCGTACTCAGGTGCTCTTCCGCTACAAGATGCTCCTTGAGGAACATTTCGAGGAACTGAGGGATCTCGTAACCCTGGAGAACGGTAAGGATGCCAGGGACGCAGGGGGAGAGGTCCGGCGTGGCATCGAGGTGGTCGAGTTCGCCTGCGGGATGCCCACCCTGATGATGGGCGAGAGCGTACGAGACGTAGCCAGCGGCGTAGACAACGTCTCCTACCGCTACCCACTTGGTGTGGTTGCAGCCATCGCTCCGTTCAACTTCCCGTGCATGATACCGCTGTGGACCCTTCCCATAGCCATCGGCGCGGGCAACAGCTACATACTGAAGCCATCCGAGAGGACGCCGCTTACCTCGCAACGCCTGGGCGAGTTGTTGGAAGAGGCTGGAATTCCCGAAGGCGTGTTCAGCATCGTCAACGGAGCAAAAGAAGTCGTCAACTCCATCCTCGAGCATCCCGGTATAGAAGCCGTCTCGTTCGTCGGTTCCCAGCCGGTGGCCGAACACGTCTACACCCACGGCACGGCGCACGGAAAAAGGGTGCAGGCGCTCGCCGGGGCCAAAAACTCCATGATCGTTATGCCTGACGCGGTATTAGACAGAGTAGTGCCGAACATCATCGCTTCGGCTTATGGCAATGCCGGGGAGCGGTGTCTGGCAGGCAGCGTGCTGGTGGCTGTGGGCGAAATCGCTGACCCGCTCGTCGAGAAGGTCAAGGAAGCTGCTGAGGCGATGAAGGTCGGACCGGGCTACGAGGACGACAGCGAGCTAACGCCGCTTATCCGCGAAAACCATCGCCAGAGGGTCAAAGAGTACGTGGACCTTGGCGAGAGTGAAGGAGCCGAGGTTGCACTAGACGGTCGGGAGCCGCCGCTTGAGGAAGGGTTCTTCTTCGGACCCACCATTCTGGATAAAGTCGAGGGCGACATGCGAGTAGCGCGAGAAGAGATCTTCGGCCCCGTTCTCAGCGTGGTTCGTGTGGACAACCTCGACGAAGCCATAGAGTTCACCAACGGTTCATCCTTCGGCAACGCCTGCTCCATCTATACGGAGAATGGTGCTGCTATAAGGCACTGGCGGGAGCGCGTCCAGGCTGGGATGTTAGGGGTGAACGTCGGAGTAGCCGCGCCGATGGCTTTTTTCCCTTTCAACGGTGTGAAGAACTCCTTCTACGGAGATCTGCACGCTACTGGCAAGGATGGCGTTAGGTTCTTTACCGAAAACAAAGTGGAGATCTCGCGTTTCTACTCGGACCCGGGCGACATCTAGCCCGTTGTATCCTGAGCGGAGGATGCTGGATCTTAGAAATAATGAACAAGAATAACGTCGGAGGCAGTGCTTAGAGGTAGACGAGGAGAAGAGAGAGCGTGGATACAAGAGACCGAGTCGCATTGGTTACGGGAGCAGCGAAAGGTATTGGCAGAAGTATCGCGCTTCGTCTTGCGGCCGATGGCCTTAATGTGGCCGTCAATGATGTAG
>JBBPZZ010000011.1:0-13027 GCA_038198445.1 Rubrobacterales bacterium | reverse complement strand
CCCTACTCGCCGGACATGAATCCCATAGAAGAGGCCTTCTCCAAGGTGAAGAATATCTTGAGGAAGGCGGGATCTCGGAGCGAGGAAGCTCTCGTAGAAGCGACGGGTCAGGCGCTTGATGCGATCACCCCCGAAGACATCCGCGGCTTCTACAACGACTGCGGATACCGCGTATCCTTGCAGTCGTAATGAAAATCGCTCTAATTGGCCAAACTTCAACCAGTTCGCTTCTTCTCTGGCCAACGCTCTGCTATTCTTGCAAACGATTTAGAATTCTCTAGGACAATATCTCTTCGAAACCAGCTTCGTCCAGCACCGTAACGCCCAACTCTCTCGCCTTCTCCCGCTTGGAGCCCGCCTCCTCGCCTGCGAGCACGTAGTCAGTGTTCTTGCTGACGGAGGAGGTGAAGGTGCCACCGGCTGCCTGTACGCGCTCGACGTAGTAGCTGCGCGGCTGGCTCAGGGTGCCGGTTATGACGACGCGCTTGCCTGCCAGCGGTCCTTCGGAAGGTCGGCCCGACTCGCGCTCGAAGTCCAGGCCGAGTCGCATCAGGCGCTCGACCAACTCTCGATTGTCTTTCAGTCCGAAGTATTCGGCCACAGCGTGGGCGACGACGCCTCCGATGCCGTCTATTTCGGTGAGTTGTTCCGCGGTCACGTCGCGAAGTAGATCTCTACCGGAGAAGCGTTCGGCGATTAACTGCGCTGTTACGCTACCGACGTGCCGGATGCCGAGGGAGTAGAGGACGCGGGAGAAGAGCTGTTGCTTGCTGTTCTGGATTGACTGGATCAGGTTCTGGGCGCTCTTCTCTCCGAAGCCTTCGAGTGGCACTAGCTGCCCCGCCTTCAGGTCGTAGATGTCGGCAACGTCTTTTATTAAGCCGAGGTCGAAGAGGCGGGTGGCGAGCTTCTCGCCGAGACCGTCGATGTCCATCGCGGACTTCGTGGACCAGTGGATGATGTGCTCCAGCGCCTGCGCCGGGCAGCGGGCGTTCACGCAGCGGGTCACGGCCTCGCCTTCCGGGCGGGAGAGCGGCTCTCCGCAGACGGGGCAATGCGTCGGCATCTCGAACGGACGCTCGGAGCCGTCACGGCTCTCGGCGATGGCTTTGACGACCTGGGGGATCACATCCCCCGCCCGCTCGATGACCACTTCATCCCCGATGAGGATTCCCTTCTCCTTTACATAATCCTCGTTGTGGAGCGTGGCGCGGGAGATCGTCACCCCGCCCACGTTCACCGGCTCCAGGACGGCCTGCGGCGTCACCGCGCCCGTGCGCCCGACGTTGACGATGATGTCGAGGAGTCGCGTGCGGCCCGCGAGCGGTTCGAACTTGTACGCTATCGCCCAGCGCGGCGCCTTCTGGACGGCGCCTAGAGTCTCTTGTTGCTCGCGGGAGTCTACCTTCACGACGACGCCGTCGATCTGGTACGCAAGCGATTCGCGCTCTCTGGCCGCACGCTCGCACTCTTCCATAACGGATTCGATGCCCTCGTGTACCTTATACGGGTTGACGCGCAGCCCGTAGCCTTTCAGGGCGGCCAGCGACTCCGAGTGGCTCGCGTAGTTCCCGTAACCCTCGCCGACGCCGTAGAGGAAGATGGTGAGGGGTCTTTGCGCGGTGATCTTGGGGTCTAGCTGCCGGATGGAGCCCGCCGCCAGGTTCCGGGGGTTGGCGTAGGGCTTCTTGCCTTCTTCTTCCAGGCGTGTGTTCAGCTTCTCGAAGTCCGGGAGCGGGATGTACGCCTCTCCCCTGGGTTCCAGGACCTCCGGCGGGTTGCCGGAGAGTTTCTCCGGGACAGAGCGAAACGTACGTAGCTGGGCCGTTACGTCCTCGCCGACGGTCCCGTTGCCGCGCGTCGCGCCCCGGACGAGCCGCCCGTTTTCGTAGCGTAACGAGACCGCGAGACCGTCTATCTTCAGCTCGGTCACGTAGCGGGGGGTTTCGTCCTCGCCGAGCAAACGCCGGATGCGCGTGTCCCATTCGCGCAGGTCCTCGATCTTGCGGGCGTTCGAGAGGGAGAGCATCGGTACGGCGTGGCGGACTTGATCGAACTGCTCCAGAGGGTCGCCGCCCACTTTCTGCGTGGGGGAGTCCTGGGTGACCAGTTCCGGGTTATCCGCTTCGAGGCTTTCGAGTTGCTTGTAGAGGGCGTCGTACTCGGCGTCGGAGACCTCCGGCGCGTCCTCGATATAGTAGAGGCGGCTGTGGTAGCGGACCTGTTCCCGCAGTTCCTCGATCCTGCCCCGGATGTCCGCGCTCTCGGTCACTCAGGAGATTATACGCATGGTCGTCCACGCTCCCAAGACGATTACATGAAGATATCCAGCGGGAGCAGAGCGCTCACCAGCAGGTTGGGAACGTCCACCGTCTGGCTGATACGCAGGTCCACCGCCACGCTGCAGATGGCGTAGGCCTGCTGGCGATCGAACCCCCGCGTCTGTAGGTGGTCTATCATGTTGAGCAGCGCGTTCCTGGCGGAGAGGCTGAGGTCCTCACCCTCGTTGGTGCCGTCCTGACGAATGCTGATGCCGGTGGTGGCGAAGAAGCGGCGTGGGGCGGCCAGCTCCGGTCGGGCGAAGTAGTCGTCCCGGAAAAACTGCAGGTCCCGGATGCCCTTTCTCTCGGCTTCACCTTTCCTGATACTGAAACGCACGTGTACGCGGGATCTCATCTCTATTGCCGTCCCGCAGGCTTCGCAGTCGCCCTGGGCGTAGTGAACGTCCCCCGTCGAGACCAGAGCGCCCTCGGTGTACACCGGCAGGAGTACGGTGGTCCCTGGTGTAATCTGCTTGATATCTATGTTCCCAGCGGTCTCACGCGGTGGAATAGTGCGTAGAGCCTCGCGGGCGATGGTCTCCTCGGACGGCACGGCGCCGTTAGGGTCGGGGGGCAGTGCGAACCCTCCGCGTTCAGCGAGGGCGGCCTCTCTTTCGGTGGCGCGCCGGCGCAACCCGGCGCTTGGAGCCAACCCGAGGACGCCGGGGTGCGGATTGCAGCGGATACGCACTCCCGGAAGTTGCTCGGACTCCGCGTACTGGTTGCCGTGAAGCCGCCAGTGGACGATGTACGGGTCCGGGAAATCATCGCGCAGGAAACCGAAGCCTGGCACTTCGATCGTATAGCCCCACTGCTCCCACGGGTCGGCCTCGATCTCGACTAGTTCCACCTCTAGCAGGTCTCCCGGCTCCGCGCCCTTGACGAGGACCGGTCCCGTGAGGGCGTGAACCGGACCGAGGTCCACGTTCGCAATGTCTTCCGCCGTCGAGTTACCATTCAGTTGTCCGTCGAAGGCGTCGCGCGTCTCGTAGACGACGGTGTCGCCGGGATCCACCTCAACAACCGGCTCTATGGCCTCGTGCCAACGGTTATGTCCCGTTTGCGGCTCCTCGGCTAGCGGCCTGGTTGAATCTATGCTGATAACGTGCTCCCGAAGCATCCCTCTCCTCCTTGCGGCTCACGCCGCCTCCTGTTACCTTAGCCTAATGCTCCAACAAAACCAGGCCTTGCGCAACCTGGCACTGAAACAACCAGGATGCCGGCCAGCTACACATAGCGTTACCATTGAACTGGTCCCGGCGGTAGGCGTCGCTGCCCACGAACTCGCCAACAGCACTATATACTGAACAGGACATGGGAGCTCGTCAGAAGAGGACGGAGCCACAGTCGTTCGAAGAGTTCAAGCGGGCTCTCGAAGAGGAGATTTCGGTCTCCGCGGAGTTCGGTCTTCCGCTGGCGGCGCTTGTCTTGCTGGCCGATGGTGAATGGGACACGGATTCAGTTGGCAAAGCCGTGGGCGCCCTTCGCGTGGCGGACCTCATCGCCCGGGCGGGGGAAGCCGAGATCTCCATAGCCCTCCCCAACACGGAGCCGGAGGACGCCCAGGTCGTCGAGCGTCGACTTCGAGAAGCCGTTCCCGGAGCACGGATCGGCGCTTCCGCGTACAAGCCGGGCGACTCTCTGGAAGATATGCTGAACCGCGCACGCGGCGCAGTCTCGGACTAAAGCTCTAGTCTCCCACTTTCTTGATCGGCCAGTCGAGCTTGCGACCGCTCTTCTCCACCAGGGCGAACTTCGTTGATGCCGGTTCTATACCCCGGATTACGGCGATGACGTAGGGATAGGTGATCGACTGGCTCACGAAGGCGTCTCTGGGCGGTTTCTTGAGATCCAACTCAATCGTCACCATTTTTTCCGCCCTGAGGGGTTTGTCGACGGCTATCGTATATCCGCCAGTCGGTTTCTTGCCCCAGAAGGCGGCAACGTAGGCGCCTTCCCCGCTCTCCTGCACCGCCCTTCCCAGTTCCTTCGAGAGAGTCCTCGCAGAGGCGGCGACGATAACGCGCGGCTTCTTTTGTCCCTGCCCCGGCGCGCCCATGACGATTTCTTTGACGCTCAGCAGGCTTCGCGGCGCGGAAGCCGCCGTGGTCTCTTCGGTGGTCTCCGGCTGTTTCACGTTCATCCCGGTCGTCTCTGTCTCTGAAGTCGTCGCAGTCGTCATCGGGGTGGTGTCAGGCCCGGAGCTGTCCTGGGTAGAATTGCCATTTCCCTCTGTAGCGCAACCTGCGGCGAGCAGCACTATTAGCAAGATCGATCCTATCCGCCGCATCCCCCGAATCCTACACTATTCGAATGCCTCTCTAGTAAGCTTCGGGTCTATCTCCTTCGAGCGCGGTGTGGTTCAAATGCGCGGCCCGCGGTGAGGCTGGTAGCCAGACGGAGGAAGAAAGGACAAGAGCTTTACCGGATCTGTATCCGCAATTCTGGCCTGGCCGGGCGCTAGATGCCGCCATCGAGCCCTCGGCCGGATAACACGCCCGTTTATGAATTACACTATGGCGCCGATGCGGTTCTTAGCCTCTAACGCTCTCGTTGTCTTCGCCGCCTTCGCGGGGGCGTTAGTTTGCGCGCTCATCCTCGCGGCGTGCGGCTCCGGGGATACGGGAAGCTCCGGCGGCGGCGACACGTTGGGTAACCCCACTACTAAAGCCGCCGCGCCGTCGAAGCCGCCAAAAGCGCCCGCGGGTACGCCGAGAGCCTCGGCGCTCTCGGGGGCGGAGAAGGCGGGTAGCCAGGCGGCGGGCTGGAACAAAGACGCCGCGCTCTACGCCATAGCCAGCATCACGCCGCAGGTAGACGCGGAGGGTGGTGCTCCGGGTTGGCTTTACAGTTACGTTTCGCCTTCGGCGGGTGCGGTGGTTAGCGTTTCGATCAGGGGCGAAAAAGTCGAGTTGGATCCCCAGCAGAAGCTCCCACCGGATCAGATAAAAGACATCTCCAACCACGCGCTGCCCCCGGCCGGAAAGCTGCTGGATAGCCCGGAGGCGATAAAAAAAGCCAGGAAAGTTACAAAAATCCTGAAGAGCGAGCCAGGCACAGCCGCCTCGGCCGGTCTCGACTCCTTCTCCTCGGAGTCTCCAGTCTGGATCTTTGCCCTCGCCCAGAGCGGACAGCGGGTAGAAGAGAAGATAACCGCCACCAGGTCCGGCGGTTCTTGAGCGGTGTTCTACCCGCGCTCGGAGTAGTGCTCCCGGAGCGCGTCGTCGAACGCGCCGGATGGGTCTTCGATCTCCGGCGCCGACTCTATGGTTTCTTTGTCATATGGTACGGAGACGGTTCGCCCTCCGGGGTCGACTTCTATCCTGTCGGCGAGAACAGCCCGGCCGTTCACCACTATGTACTTCAGGACGTCGCTCGGGGCATCGTAGACCGTGCTTTCGATCTCTCCGGCCCCGGTCCCGGAGCCGTCCAGAAGCTCGTAACCTTCGAGCGCGGTGTAAGGATTATCTGAGCGGTGATTCATTTCATCCATGATCCGGCCTCCGGGTGGCGAGAGTAAGCAGATATGCGTATCATATCCCGAACGTGAACGGTAAAACCAACAAGCGGCGTAACGCGCGCACCATAAAGTCGCTCTCGCTCCTCTATCTAGGACTGATTGCGGCTTCTTTGGTGTTCGTACACAGCGCTTCCTACGAGCCAGCGGTCTCCTTTGTGCTCCTGTACTTCGCCATCGTCCTGGGAGTTACGATGGCGGTCGCGCTCTTGCTGCTGCCCACGGAGCAGTTCACCGGCGGCTTTTCCACCGGCTCCTACGTACTCTATGCGGCCATAATCGGGATGATAGTCTTCTTCAGCGGCGGGGTGTCGAGCGAGCTGTACATCCTCTATTTCCCACTGCTTTTTGCGTCGGCCATGCACGGCTCGTGGAAGGTTGGGGTCGTCGCTTTGGTCTCCACGCTCTTCACGTATCTTTTGGCCATAACGCCGGATATCCTCAACGATGGCGCCGCGACCGGCGCGGCCGCGCTGGCGTTCTTCCGGCTGATCGCCTTCGCGCTCACGGGTTTGTTCGTCCTCTCCGCCGCCCGTAATGCGGTGGGAGCGGCCGGAGAGTCCGAGACGTACGATACCGACGGTGACGGCTCCATGCTCCTGGAGCGAGTGTCCGGCGAGTTGGATGCGCGCAAGGGTGTGCAGGTCGCCGTGATACTGGTTGACCCCGGCCGCAATGTAGAGGACGTGGAGTTGCTGCTGGAGAGGGTGCGGGCACGCATCGGGGAGCCGGTACTGCTCGGCGAGGGAGCGGTTTTCGGGATCGTTCTCTCCGACGTGGATGACCGGGCGGTAGAGAGCGCGGCGCGGCGGGCGCTCGCGGCCGCGAGTTTGCTCGGCGCGGAGGAGACGCGGGCCGGGGCGGCTATTTATCCGCGCGACGCCCGTTCGGCCAACGACCTCCTCGGGGCCGCCGGACAGGCTTTGGAGGCGGCTTTCGAGATAGAATCGCCGAGCGCCATAGTGATGGCCGGGAGAGGAACGCCCCGCTCCGAAACCCCCTACCGGGCCGCCCGCTGAAACATCTCCGGGCTTCAAACGTACCGATGATATAATGCGAAATGCTTTTGACGGCGGAATCATGGCCGGGGGGTAGGCTGCTTATATGGGAAGAATTTTTAGATCCATAAGAGGGTTTTTCGGTAGTTTCCTCTCCGGTGTGGAGCAGCGCAATCCGGAGATCCTCCTGGAAAACGCGGTTCAGGACGAGCTGGACAACCTGAAGAAGCTCCAGATCGCCGCGGCCCGCACGATGGCTTACGAGAAGATGCTCGCCAACGACGCCGCCTCGAAGCAGAAGATCATCACCACCAAGGAACGCCAGTCCCGCGAGCTTGCGGCCCGCAACCAGCGCGAGGCGGCCATCGAAGTAGTGCAGCAGAAACAGGAGGCCCAAACGAGCCTGGCCGATGTCGAAGCCCGCCTCGAAGAAGCCCGCGACAACTCCCAGGAGATGGAGCGGGCCTTCCGCGAACAAGAACGCCGCTACAACGACGTAGTTCGGGAGCGCGCGGCCCTGATGGAGGAGCACCAGCGCTCCCGCGCCCTGCGTACCGCGAATGAGGCCCGCGCGAACATCTCCCTCTCCGATTCGTCGCGGGATCTGGATAAGGCCCGGCAATCCATCCGGCAGGCGTCCTACGAAGCCCAGGCCGTCGGCGAGCTTGGAACCAGCGATACCGAACGCCAGATAGCCGCCGCCGAGATAGACATAAAGCGTCTCGACGCTGAACGGGAGCTGGAGATGATGGAACTGCAGATGGGACTCCGGTCCGCCGACTCCCTCGAAACCGCGCCTACGGAAGCAGTATCCGCCGAGCAACACGCTGAGGCCCAGGCCGCGGAACCGCCAGGCGAGAACGGCGGCGAGGAAAGCTCGCGTGGGTAACCTGCCCGCCAGACGGCGGCGGAGCACCACCCTCAGCCTGACACGCCTTATCCCTTTCGGCTCTTTTGCCGGGCTCGGAGTGCTTGAGATACTGGTGCCAGCAGAGCCACATTACTTCCTTGCCAGCCTGTTCGGAGCCGGAGCATTCTTCACGGGTCGAAAACTTCTCGACCGCCGGGAGAACCGGCGCAGGGAGCTGCGGCGGCGGGCGAAGGTAAACGTGCAGGATCTGGCGCGTATAGCGCGTGAGGACCGGGTGGCCGCGTCGCAGATGAAACGGATCATGGGCCTTCAAAACGGGTTGCTTGAGAGTTGGGAACTTCTGCCGGAAGAGTACCGGCCACTGTTGGACGAAGACATCTTCACCATCGTCGGCGAGATCGAAGACACGGCGCGGCTTGCGCGGCGGCGGTCGGCCTTGAGGCGGCATCTTGGAAGTCTCGACCGGCGGGGTCTGTCTCGCCGAATAAAAGGGTTGGAGAAGGATCTCGACGCTCTGGAGCCCGGCTCTCCGCTTCGGGCGCCGTTCGAGAGCGCGCTCTCCAGCAGGCGGGAGGAACTTGCCGGGTACGGCGAACTTTTAGAAGGTATAAGCATGATCAACGCCCAGCTAGAGAGCGCGGAGAGTCTGCTCGGCAACCTGCGCGGAGAACTGCTGTCGCTGGACACCAGCCTCTCGCCCGGCTTGCTCGAACCTGGGCTCGTACATCTCAAGGAGCGAGTCTCCTACTTCCGCCGCAGCCTCGATGAGGTGACGCGGAGCGTCGAACCCTTGCCGAACACAGTTACGGAGGTGTCTGTCAGATGAACCAGGATCACATGGACGAAGAACGGCCGAAGAGCTTCTTTTCCCGGATGTTCGCCGCGCCGCCGGAGGACGACGAGGACGAGACCACGACCTACTCCCGGCGGGAGATCGGCACGGAGGAAATCGAAGAGCCGGAGCGCGCGGAAACTAACAGGTCGCGCAGCTTCACCGTCGAGCGGGCGGCCGACATCATAAGAGAGCTTCCGCCCGAAGTCCCTCGCAAGAGCGCCGTCCGGATCGTTCGGCAGACTTTGATCGCCGCCGGCATAAGCATCGAGGACCTGGGACGCTCTACCCGCGCCAGGGAGTCGAAGCTCAACTCCGAGATAAAGCGCCGCGAAGAGCGCAAGAAGGATCTCCAGGACAACACCAACGAGGTTCTGCGGTCCCTCGAAGAGGAGATGCGGAAGGCTCGCGAGGCCCGCGACTCCGGCGTCGCCGAGGAGGAGCAGAGAATCTCCGAGGCACGCGAAGGCCTCTCTGACGTGGAGAAAGTGCGCGACTTCTTCGACGTGCCACGCGGAGAGTCGCGCTCCACGCCTCTCGGCGAGCGGCGAACCGAAGAGGAGACCACCGAGACGCCAGAGACGTCGTCCGGGGACGACACGCGGGTCCTCCCGCGCTCGGACGTCGACGACACCCAGATACTGCGTCCCCGCGGTCCGCTCTCCGAAAGCTGGGACACCGGTGGAGACAAGGAGAGACGCGACTGGTGAGCATGCCGCGCCGCCTGGGCCGCCTCGCCCGGGGCTTCGTATCCAACCTTCAGGAAGATGAGCGCCTGAAGGAAAGCCTCCGCGATACGGTGCGGGCCAGCCGGGAGCGTAGTGAGAACCTCCGGGACGCCTTCGGGGCCGCGTGGCGGGGAGCCGCCGAGGAGTGGCGCGCGGGCGAGGCGCGGCGGGCCGCCGAGGAGCAGGCCGCTCAGCGGGAAGAGAGCGCGGCTCGGAGCACCGGACGCCGTTTCTCATCCTCCGGCTTTATACCAAGAGCCTATCCTCTAAACGTGCTCTCGGCTTACAACAGGCTCGGCCTTGTGCCTGGAGCATCGCTCGAAGAAGTAAGTAGAAAGCGTCGCGAACTGGTAAAAAAATACCATCCCGACCGTTTCACCGACGCCGAAAAGCGCGCCCGCGCCGAACGCGTTACGGCGGACATCAACGCCGCCCACGACGCCATAGAGCGTCACCACCTGCCCCGCGCGACCAACGCCCGCTGAAGCCTGAGCGCTAAGTCGAAGAGACCAACTCGCCGCGCACTATGAGACGATTCTCGAAGGTTGGGATTGGGGTGCAGGTCTGGAGGGAGATGGTGGTCTCGCCGGGGACGGGATACGTTACCCAGTAATCGGCGGGCCGGACGGTGAGAAGGTCGTAGACGCGGAAGACGTACCGTTTGCCGGACGAATCTTTGACGAGGATCTCATCTCCGGGCCGCATCCTGTCGAGGTGGTAGAAAACGTAGGGTACCTTCGTCCTCAAAAAGCCTAGAGCATGTCCGACTATAAAAGTGTTGGAGCCTGTTTGCCAGGGTGCGCCGCTGTTCTTGAGATGGATGATCCCCTCACTATCCAGGGTGGCCTGATCCGAGGCCGTCGGCACACGGAGGTTTTTGATCTTTAGCTTCGGCACCGTGAGCGTGATCGTCCCCGACTTTCCGCCCTTGACCCTTTTTGCGTCGTCCGGCGGGCTCTGGAGCGTGGCCTGATTCTCGCCGAGCAGGTTGCCGGTGTTTTGGACTTCCGCGGTCTTCAGGTTTACCGAAACCGTCTGCGCCTGCGGGATTACGGGGAGCGCCGCCAGCCCGAAAAGCAGCAAGGGGACAATGAGAAACGGTGCTTTAAGACTGTTCATCACGCCGAAAATTATACAGGCAGGCTTCGTTTACCGTTAGAATACGGCACATGAAGATAGAGGATCTCATCTCGGAATTCAGCGTTCATCTCTCCGACGACGAACACACCAGCCCCCGCACCGCCGAGTTCTACGAGGCCGACCTGCGCGAGTTCGCCCGCTTCCTGGCCGGGAAGAATGTCACGGAGATCGAGGACGTAGGCGTCGGCGGCGTGATGGGCTTCCGCAATCACTTGCTCGAAGGGAATCGCAAGCGCTTCACCGTCTACCGGAAAGACGCGGCCGTGAGACGCTTTATCGACTGGGTGAGGACCTCGACCGACGCGGACCTGGACTTTGATCCCATAGAGCCCATGCACCAGCCGCTCGACCAGCAAATAATCTTCCTCGAAGATGAAGAAGCCGAGCAACTACTCTCGTTCCCGACGAACAACCGCGACGCCGCCCGCGACGCGGCGATCATAAGGCTCATGTTGGATACCGGCGTGACCGTCAGTGAAATCCGGGGCGTCCTCAAGAGCGACCTCGACCTGGACGCCGCCCAGATACAACTGGGCGGTCCCGGCTCGCACCTCGCCCCCCGCGCCCGACGCCTCACGGAGCCGACCGTCGAGATCCTGCGTCGCTACCTAGACTTGCGGAAAGACGAGACGCCGGAGCTAGTAGTAGGGCGGGCGGCCCGGCCCGTCGTGACGTCGAAGGCGTTGCAGAATACGATCTGGAAGCGCTGCGACCAGGTCGGGATGTGGCGCGTCTCCCCGATGAACCTCCGCCATACCTTCGCCATCCGTCTCCTCCGTCGGGGCGCCACCCTGAACGAGCTAAAGGACGCACTCGGCGTCCGCGACACTACCAACATCGGGGTTTACAAGAAGTTTGTCTGAGCTTCGCGTTTCTTTTGCGAACCACGTGTAACCGGAAGTGGCTATCCGGGGTCTAACCCGAAGACGAGCAAAACAATACGTGGCAGGCCTGTGGCTGGATCACAGTCTCAAGGTTTGCTCCGCCTTACGGGGTGGCATAAATAGCAACTAACTTCGTCTACTTACAGGGAATAAGAGGGATGGCTTCCAGAGGCTCGGATACACAGCAGTCGAATCAGCAGCAGCCCGGCAATCAGCAATCAGACGGCCAGACGTCGCAGGATCAGCAACAGCAGGACCAGCAATCGCAAGAGCAGCAGGAAATCAGAGACAACTACGAGGAAATCAAAGACAACTTCCCGGTTCGAAAGAACGACCCTCGTACCTCGGTCCAGAAAACCGAGGAATACCGGTTCGCGAACAACATACCCGGCGACCAGACAATCCCCGAGAAAGCATACGCGGACTACACGCTAGAGTACGACGAGGACGACGCCGCCATGAACGGCAAGATCCCCGACGTGTTGCTGGACGTGCCGGTCATCAAGGTGGACGAGATCAACTTCGAGCTAAACGACCTGAGGGCGAAGGTGAACCTTTTCGCGAAGGTGCTCGACCTGGTGGAGCTGTCGGTAGGGGTGGACGTTTACCTCGGCAGGGTGAAGCTGGTGATAAAAGGCGTCGAAGCGCAGGCGCTCCTGAAGGTCAGGCTCGACAACGTGACCGCCATACTCGACCGGGTCCTCACCACCATAGACCGCAACCCGCAGATCATAGAGAAGTTGGTCGAGGGCGTTAGTTCTGCTGTTGCGGACGTTGGAGAAGGCGCGGGCCAATTGGTGGGCGAAGGACTCAACTCGGCCGTCGAGGATATAGGCGCGGGCGCGGGTGATCTGGTCGGCGAAGGCCTCAACTCCGCAGTCGAAGACATCGGCTCTGGTGCCGGAGACCTAGTGGGCGAGGGCCTCAACTCTGCTGTCGAAGACGTAGGAGCGGGCGCGGGTTCCGCGGTCGAGGACATCGGCTCTGGTGCCGGAGACTTGGTCGGAGAAGGTCTCAACTCTGCAGTGGAGGACATTGGCGAGGGGACTGGATCCGCGGTAGAGGACGTTGGTGCCGGTGCGGGTTCCGCTGTCGAGGACGTGGGTGAAGGAGCCGGAGAGGCCGTCGAGGAGGTTGGCTCAGGCGCGGGCTCCGCAGTCGAAGACGTTGGAGAAGGTGCCGGCCAAGCCGTCGAAAGTACGGGTGAAGCCGTAGAAAGTGTCGGAGAAGGCGCGGGTTCAGCAGTCGAGGACGTTGGTGAGGGCGCGGGCTCTGCTGTCGAAGACGTTGGCGAGGGTGCTGGAGAGGCTGTCGAGAGCACCGGAGAAGCCGTGGAGGATGTCGGTGAGGGCACGGGCGAGGCGGTCGAAAGCACGGGCGAGGCTGTGGAAGATGTCGGAGAGGGAGCCGGAGAGGCCACTCAGCAGGTAGGCGAAGGCGCCGGCCAGGCTGCGCAAGAAGTAGGCGAGGGTGCAGGGCAGGCCGCCCAAGAGGTTGGGGAAGGCGCTGGAGAAGCTGCCGGAGAAGTCGGTGAAGGAGCCGGCCAAGCTGCCCAGGAAGTTGGCGAAGGCGCAGGCGAAGCTGCCGAAAGTGCCGGACAGGCTGCGCAAGAGGCCGGAGAGGGTGCTGGACAGGCGGCTCAAGAAGCTGGCGAGGGAGCCGGACAGGTCGCCGAGGGTGCGAGCGAGGCGGCCCAAGGAGTTGGAGATACGGCGGGGCAGGCGGCCGAAGGCGTG
>JBBPZZ010000010.1:0-3965 GCA_038198445.1 Rubrobacterales bacterium | reverse complement strand
ATGCTCATCATCAGGCCGCGGTTGTACTTCATGACCGGGCACTGGCCCGTGTAGAAAGCGTGGCTCTTGGCCCAGCCGAGTCCGAACCGGATCTTAAGCGTGCCCTCCTGCGCCTCCGGGTCCGCCGCGCCGGGGTCGCCGGTGACGTAGAGGCCCGGAATGCCCAGCGATCCACCGGCCCGAGTGATGGTCTGGACCTGGTTCAGGACGACCGCCGGGGCTTCCTCGCCGGGCTTCGCGGAGGCTTCGAAGCCAACCGCGTCGACCGCGCAATCAACCTCCGGCTCACCGACGATGGCGGCGATCCTCTCCCCGAGGTCTCCTTCCTCGCCAACGTTTATCGTCTCGCAACCGAAGGAACGAGCCTGGTTCAAGCGCTCCTCGTTCAGGTCGCCGACGATGACGACCGAAGCGCCCAGTACCTGAGCCGCGTGGGCCGCCGCAAGCCCGACCGGACCCGCTCCCGCGACGTAGACCGTCGAGCCGGTCGTTACCTGGGCCGTGTAGGCGCCGTGGTAGCCGGTCGGGAAGATGTCCGAGAGCATGGTGAGGTCCAGGATCTTCTCCAGCGCCTGATCCCGATCCGGGAACTTCAGCAAGTTGAAGTCCGCGAACGGCACCAGAACGTACTCGGCCTGCCCGCCGACCCAACCGCCCATGTCCACGTATCCATACGCCGAACCCGCGCGCGCCGGGTTCACGTTCAGACAAACACCGGTCTTCCGCTCCTTGCAGTTGCGGCAGCGCCCGCAGGCGATGTTGAACGGTACGCTACAGATGTCGCCGACATCCAGGAACTGTACGTCATTGCCCTTCTCGACGATCTCGCCCGTGATCTCATGCCCGAGCGTCTGTCCTACCGGAGCCGTCGTCCTACCCCGGACCATGTGCTGGTCCGACCCGCAGATGTTGGTCGAAACTATCTTCAGGATGACCGCGTGCGGGGCTTCCTGGCTCATCCCCATCGCGTCCGCAACCTCACCCGGAACTTCGAGCTTCGGGTACTCGATATCCTCTACCGCTACCTCGCCCGGTCCCTTGTAGACCACTACCCTGTTGTCAGCCATAAGCTGTGGGTTCTCCTTCTAGAGTCGATGGAATAACTTATGCATAATCTCGCGTGTTGGCCCGGAAAATGCTCGTTTTCCACGCCGCGGAATGTTAGACCTCCAAGCAACCACCTTTCCCTTTCCCCAGGCTGCCTCAGTTGTTGCCCCAGCAAAGTACCATATATTGCGTTGTGAGGCAAGGCCAGAACTATATGTCCGAGGTCCGAGGCAACAACATATTCGGATTATAAGTTGCGTACAAGTTTCGCGATAGGGCGAATAAGGTTAGAATTACGGTCGGGAAGACTGGAAAATTAAATTGTCTACGTGGAAGGGGTCAGGTATGTTGCTCAAGGTTGGCGAGAAAGACAGTCTCTGGACCAAGATCAAGAACCACGTAGGCACCACGGTCGAACATCCGGTAAGCCCCGCAACCCGAAACATTCGGTCGCGTCTCTCGGACGAGGGGGTCGAGAAGTCCGTAAGCGTCTGTCCGTACTGCGCGGTAGGCTGCTCGACGCTCGTCTATCATCGGGATGGACGCATCATAGATATCGAGGGAAACCCGGACAGCCCCATAAACGCGGGCGCGTTGTGTCCCAAGGGCTCGGCGACCTTCGGGATGCACGTCTCGCCGCACCGCTGGACGAAAGTCAAGTACCGCAGGCCGTACTCCGACCAGTGGGAGGACCTGCCGCTCGAAGAGGCGATGGACATGATCGCCGACCGGGTCAAGAAGGCCCGCGACGAGAGCTGGGAGGACGCCTCCGAAGATGGCAAGAAGCTCAAGCGTTCGATGTCGGTCGCGTCTATCGGCGGAGCCACGATAGATAACGAGGAGAACTATCTCATAACCAAGCTCTTCCACTCCCTGGGGTTCGTGCGGATTACGAATCAGGCGCGAATATGACACAGCTCCACGGTGCCCGGTCTGGGCATCACGTACGGTAGGGGCGGTGCCACCTCCAACCTGCAGGACCTGCAGAACGCGGACTGCATCCTGATCGAAGGTTCCAACATGGCAGAGGCCCACCCGGTCGGCTTCCGTCACCCCATGATCGCCAAGGAGAAAGGCGCGAAGCTCATCCACGTGGACCCGCGTTTCACGCGAACCTCGGCCATGTGCGACATCTACGCCCCGATCCGTCCCGGCACGGACATCGTGTTCCTTGGCGGCCTCATAAATTACGTCATCGAGAACGAACGGTACTTCGACGAGTACGTCAAGACCTATACCAACGCGGCCACCATCGTGACCGAGGAGTTTGAAGACGCTGACGCCTCGGGATTGTTCTCCGGCTGGGACGAGGAGAAGAAGCAGTACGATCCCTCGACCTGGCGCTACGAGGGCCATCCCATGGACTACGCCTCCGTCGGCGGAAGCCAGGGCCGCATCGTTGGGGAGGCCGGCGAGGGCGAGAACGGGGATATGCATCCCGGCCTGCCCCGTCCGACGGACATGACGCTCCAGCATGAGCGCTGCGTGTTCCAGATCCTCAAGCGCCACTTCGTCAAGTACACGCCGGAGATGGTCGAGAGGGTCTGCGGGACCCCGAAAGAGGCTTTCCTGGAGGTCGCCAAGACGCTGGCCGAGAACTCCGGGCGCGAGAAGACTTCGTCGCTGTGCTACGCGGTCGGCTGGACCCAGCACTCAAAGGGCGTGCAGGTCATCCGCACCGCGGCCATACTCTGGCTCCTTCTTGGGAACATCGGACGTCCGGGCGGCGGCATCATGGCGCTGCGCGGCCACGCCACCATCCAGGGCTCCACGGACATCGCCACCCTCTACAACATCCTGCCCGGCTACCTGCCGATGCCGGACGTGAACAAGGACCATGACACCTGGCGCGAGTACGTGGAGAACGAGACCGCCGAGAGCGGCTGGTGGGCCAACTTCCCGAAGTACATAACCAGCATAATGAAAGCCTGGTACGGGGAGGCGTTCGACGCGGAGAAGGGCGGCCTCTTCGATAACTTCCCGCGTCTCTCCGGCGACCACTCCTATTATCCGACCATCATGGAGATGAAAGACGGCGGCGTTAAAGGCGCCTTTATCTTCGGACAGAACCTGGCGGTAGGCGGCCCGCACGCCAGACTGGCGCGTGACGGTCTGCGGAACCTGGACTTCCTGGTGGTGCTGGACGCCTACGAGGTGGAGACGGCGACGACCTGGAAGTTGGACGGCGTGAAGCCGGAGGAGTGCGGCACGGAGACCTTCTTCATCCCGGCGGCTCTAGTGGCCGAGAAAGAAGGCTCCTTCACCCAGACCCAGCGCATGTTGCAGTGGCACGACAAGTCTGTGGACCCGCCGGGCGACGCCCGCTCGGACGCCTGGTTCGTCTACCACCTGGGGCGCAGGCTGAAGGAGATGTACAAGGGCTCCGGCGAAGACCGCGACAGCCTCATCAAAGCGATGACCTGGGACTACCCGGTCGAGGGCGAGCGTCAGGAGCCGGATATCGAGAGCATCATCAAGGAGATCAGCGGCTATACCGTGGCCGACGGCAAGCCGGTGGCCGGGTTCGCCGCGCTCAAGGACGACGGTTCGACGGCTTGTGGCGGTTGGATCTACTCCGGCGTCTATGCCGATGGGGTGAACCAGGCCCGTCGCCGCAAACCCTGGACCGAGCAGAGCCTGGTCGCCCCCGAGTGGGGTTGGGCGTGGCCCGCGAACCGCCGCATCCTGTACAACCGGGCCTCCGCCGACCCCGAGGGCAAGCCCTGGTCCGAACGCAAGAAATACGTCTGGTGGGACGAGGAGCAGGGCAAGTGGGCCGGTGACGACGTGCCGGACTTCCAGGCGGACAAGCCGCCATCGTACCGCCCGGACGAGGACGCAAGGGGTGTTGACGCCATCCCCGGCGACGGGCCGTTCATCGTCAACGGTGATGGCAAGGGCTGGTTATTCGCTCCGGT
>JBBPZZ010000009.1:0-21597 GCA_038198445.1 Rubrobacterales bacterium | reverse complement strand
CTGCCCCCTGAAAAATACAGCCATCCCGACACCGATGATTATCGCGCCGACACCCAGTAAGATGAACGGCATCCGCCAGGCGCCACTGGCGCCAAAGACCGAGGAGCCGAGTCCCAACAGCGGCGCGGCCAGCAGGAACGCTAGCGTAATGCCGATCGAGAGGCCGGTTATGACGAATCCCATACCCAGACTCCGCTTCTCGAAAGGCGACTGGTGCGCTATCACGCTCCGGTCATTGGAATAGAATAACCCGCTCCGAGACCGGTGATCACGCGCATTGCCACGAGGCCGAGCAGGGCCGTCATGAGACCGCTCAAGATAGTCGCCACGCCGGCCCAGATTATGCTGATAACGATCACCGTCCGGTGCCCGAGCCTGTCTCCCACGTATCCGCCAGGGAACTGCATAAGCATGTATCCCGCGAACAACAGGCTGCCAACCAGCCCGCCGGCGGCGAACGGGTTCTCGACGCCTTGCAGGATGGGCGCCTTGCTGTCGATGATGTAACTCATTATCGGTCCGGTGATGGTGCGGTCGATGCCGCTCGCCACCCATCCCAACGCGAGCCATATCCACAATGTCCGGTATCCTGGATACGGCGCGGTCTTAACCTCGCTACTGGCTTCCATTACAGTCTCCTTTCCCGCTCAACTGACACTCGTCCTGTTTCTCCCACCGGAGCGCTTTAAATCCAGCCTCACCGGGCGACGTATCTACGCCTCGGCGACGAAGGCTTCTTTCAGATACTCCCCTTCCACCCGTGGGTTGACCTTGCAGTCGAGGACCATGACCCCTGTGGGAGCCTCCATCCACTCCCGCGCCTGTTCCAACTCTTCCGTACTGCGTATCACGGCTCCCCGTGCCCCCATCGCGGCCGAGATCGCAGAGAAGTCTTTCGCCTCTAGTAGGGCCAGATCGGTGGGCAAACCCAAGGAGCGGAAGTGGTGGACTTCGGCGCCGTAGCCGGCGTCGTTCATGACCACGACGAGCAAGGGGATGCCTAGCTGAACAGCAGCGTCGAGCTCACCGACGCTCATCAGCAACCCGCCGTCTCCCACGACGACAACCGCCACCCGGTCGGGACGCGCAACCGCAGCGCCCATCCCGGCGCCCATACCGAGCCCAACTGCCTGGAAGGCTTCGGCGAAGACGAAACCCGCTGCGTCGGGGACGCGGAGATGCATGGCCGCGAATCCTGCAAAGTGTCCGCAGTCAACGGCGACGGTACGCTGTGCGGGCAGCATCTCGTCGAGCGCGATGAGCACTGAACGAGGGTCAACCGTATCTTCCGTGCTTTCGTCCTCGAACTCGTCTTCCCAGCGGAAGTTCTCGATCTGCTGCATGACGGTATCTGTCCTGAAGCCCGCGTAACTCGTGTCCCGCCGGTCAAGCTCTTCGAGTAGCGCCTCCGCGGTCTCGGCGGCGTCACCGATCGCGCCGAGGGTCACGGGCTGTATGCGGCCTATAGCTGATGGTTCCAGATCGCAGTGGACTATACGGGCCAAAGGAGAGAACAACCTGCGGTGGTTCGTCGTCCAGGTGTTGAGGCTGGCGCCGAAGGATAGCACGAGGTCCGCTTCGCCAAGTAGGCGCGCGGCGAGTGGTGAGGAGAACCCCCCGGAGACGCCAAGATCGAAGGAATTTCCCGAGAAGAAACCCTTCGCCATCATCGACGTGGCGAAGAGCGCCCCGATCCGTTCTCCCAGCGCCTCCAGTTGCGGGCGCGCCGACGCCAGCACCGCGCCCCGTCCGGCGACGATCACCGGCCGGTTCGACGACTCCAGCAGATCAGCGACTTTCGACACCGCTTCCACCGACGGCCGCGATGCGGAGATCAAAGCCTCGACGAACGTCGGCGGGTCTTCCACTTCGCACTCTTGCTCCTGTACGTCGATGGGCAACGAGACGACTACCGGGCGGCGTTCGGTTTTGGCACGTCGCACGGCACGGACGGTGTCCTCGACCGCCGTGCTCGCGCCACGTATCCGCTCGATCCCGGCCCCTATCGAACTGACGACCGCGTCCTGGTCCACGTCCAGGTTCTGGTACAACGCCGTGGTCGCCGTGTCACCCGCCAGCAGAAGCAGTGGGGTATGGGCCTTCACCGCTTCAGTCAGGGCGGTGAGCGTATTCGTGACACCTGGACCCTGATGGACGGTGCAGACACTTAGCTTGCCGCTCACGCGAGCGTAGCCATCCGCCATGGCGACAGCCGCTGCCTCGTGGCGGGAGCCGTGGTACGCGATGCCACAGTGTCTCGTCAGGTGATCGATAAGACCGTAGTTTCCGCTTCCGACCAGCCCGAAAGACGTATCCACCCCGAGGCGGCTCAGGGTTTCGGCGACCGCTACGTATACTTTCATAGTCATTTCTCTACCTGCCCCTCCACACTGGATCTCGTCTCGGCTGGCGTCCACTCCACCCACATCTCCCGCGGTCCGCGAAAAGACATGTTCGGGTCGAACTCGAAGGTCTGGTCGGGCGGAGAGAGCCGCAGGTCAGGTAGCCGCTGCGTAAGTAGCTCGAAGGCGACGCGGGCCTCCAGCCGCGCCAGCGGCGCACCCAGACAGAAGTGGATGCCGTGGGAGAAGGCGAGATGTTTGTTCGCGTTCTCGCGGTGGATATCGAACTCGTCCGGGTCCTCGAAGACGCTCTCGTCGCGGTTTGCCGAGGCGAGGAGCAGCATGAACCTCGCGTTCTCGGGAACTTCGACGCCGGCTATCTCCACGGGCCGGGTCGTGGAGCGACGCCAGGAGATTACGGAGGTATCGCGCCGCAGGGTTTCATCGACGGCGTTCTCGATGAGGGTTGGGGTCTCGCGCAGTTCCTCCCACAGCTCGGAGCGTGCGAGCAGTTGGCGCATGCCGTTGAGGATCAGGTTAGTAGTGGTCTCGTGGCCCGCGAAGGAGAGACTGTAGTCGATGCTGACGACCTCATCTAAGCTCAGGTTGCTCTCGTCTTCGGCACGAATCCTCAAGAGGTCGCTGGTGTAGTCGTCGCGGAGGTCTTCGGCCCGTCCGTGGACGAAGTTCTCTATGTAGTCGAAGAAAGAGGCCATCTTCTCGACCGTTTCGAGTTGTTCTTCCGGTAGGGGACGTCCCCAGGTGATCTTCAGCCGGTCGGAGCACCAGCTCTTTAGCATCTCGGTATCTCTCTCGGGGTAGCCGATGAGGCTGAAGACCACCGACGCCGGCAGCGGGAACGCGAAGCGGTCCACCAGGTCGGCGCGTCCGTCGGCCTTCATGCCGTCGATCAGACCATTGGCTATCTCGCGGATGCGCCCCTCCAACCCGGCGACGCGCCGGGCGGAGAACGCCCTGGCGGCGTGCTTGCGCGTGCGTTTGTGCAGCGGCGGATCGGCGGTCGATGTGGTTGGCCTGACGCGGACACCCGCCTTGAGCTTCTCAAGCGCTTCGGGGGTCAGGGGGTAGAGCGGCTCCTGGACCCGCACGTTCGAGAAGGTCTCGGGGTCCTTGACGATCCTCTGTATGTCCTCGTAACGGCTGACGACCCAGAAGTCGATCTTCGGCGCGTAGAAGATCGGGGCTTCCCTGCGGAACCTGGCGTAGTAAGGGTATGGGTCCGCGAGGTAGTCCGCATCGAGCGGGTCGAAGTCCGGGTCAACCGGATAATCGGCGTTTTGCGGTTCGATGGTCTGGCTCATAGCCTCCTCCTTCTCCCGTTCAGGGGCTCTCTCGCACTTCGGCGAGGACTCGCTGGGCTACGGCGAAGGCCGAGTTGGCGGCAGGCACCCCGCAGTAGATGGCGCTCTGAAGCAGGACCTCTTTGATCTCGCCTTCCGTAAGGCCGTTGCGGAGGGCGGCGCGGACGTGCATCGCCAGCTCGTCGAGGTGGCCCAGCGCCACGAGAGCGGTCAGGGTGATGCAGCTTCGCGTCTTGCGGTCCAGTCCGGGGCGGGTCCAGATCTCGCCCCAGGCGTAGCGGGTGATGAGGTCCTGGAAGTCCCCCGTGAAGCCGGTCATGCGAGCGTTGGCCCGGTCTACATGCTCGTCGCCCAGTACCTCGCGCCGAACCCGCATACCGTTATCGTACGGGTCGCTCATCGCTCGCTCCACCGTTCGAGAACCGGGGTGAGATGGGCCAGGATCTCCCGCGTCACGGCTTCGGGCTGCTCCACGTTCGCCAGATGCGCCGCCTGCTCCATGACCGCGAGGCGGGCATCTGGGATCGAGTCGCGGATAAACTCGGCCTTCTCCACCGGCGCGGCCGGGTCGTCGGCCCCGGCTATCACGAGCGTGGGAGCCTGAATCCCACCCAATCTCTTCGGCAAGTCCGCTACCGAGATTGCCTCACAGCAACCAGCGTATCCCTCAACCGGAGTACCGCGCAGCATCTGTCCGGCCCACTCGACGAGGTCCGGGCGGTTCTGGCGGAACGGAGCCGTAAACCAGCGCTCCAGGACAGCGTCGGCGATCTTCGCGACACTGTCTTCCCGGACCGTCCGGGCACGAGAGCTGTACGCGTCGGAATCGAACCGGGCCGAGGTGCAACACAGAACCAGACGCTCGATGCGCTCCGGGGCCTCGCTCGCCAGCCACATTCCGACCATTCCGCCGATGGAGAGGCCGCAGAAAGAAAAGCGCTCGACTCCCAGCCGGTCCAGCAACGCGAGTACGTCTCGCCCGAGATCCTCCATCCCGTAGGGACCTGGCGGGACGGGCGAACCTCCGTGCCCGCGGTGGTCGTAACGCAGCAGTCGGAAGCGCTCACTCAGCGCGGGCGCCTGCTCGTCCCACATCCGATACGTGGTGCCCAGAGAGTTCGCCATGATGAGGACGGGGGCGTCCTCCGGACCTTCCAGCCGGTAGTCGATCTCGACGGCAACGCCACTCACGCACGTACCTCCTCACGATAGAGTTTCAGAGCCCGGTCCACGAGCTCGCCGGCCGATCCGAGGTAATGCGCCGGGTCGAGAGCGGCGTCGATCTCCCCCTCCGAGAGGACTTCACTCAATGCGGCATCCTCCAGAAGCACCTCGCGCAGGGGCTTATCCTCGTCCAACGCCCGGTGAGAGGCAGCCTCGACGAGGTCGTGGGCCTTCAGACGTCCGAGCTTCTCCGCCGCGACGGTCATCACGTTCTCGGAGAGGAGCAATCCGCGGGTGATCTCCAGGTTCTCCCGCATGCGGCCGGGATGGACCTGCAGACCTTCCGTCACCTCGCGCATCGCGGCCGCGGCCCCGCCGGTCAGGGCGAGCGTGTCAGAGAGCGTTTCCCACTCGACATGCCACGCCCCGGCGGCCCGTTCGTGTTCCTGAACCATCGCCGCCCGCAAAGTGTGGGAGAGATCCTGCACCCGGTGCACGTTCGCGGCGGCGGTCACGGAGAGGATGGGGTTGCGCTTGTGCGGCAGCGTCGAGGAGCCGCCGCGTCCCTCTCCGGCGGGCTCCGCGACCTCTCCAACCTCGGTCTGAGACATCAGGATTACGTCCTGCGATATCTTCCCGAGAACGCCCGCGACTAGCGAGAGCGTGCCTCCAATCTCCGCGATCCTCGTCCGGTTGGTGTGCCACGGCACGACGGGCTCTGGGAGGCCAAGTTCCAGCGCGAACTCTTCGAGGACTCGCGTGCCGTCACGCCCCAGAGAGGCTAGCGTCCCGGCCGCTCCCCCCAACTGCGCGGCCAGTCCCGACTCGCGCACGGCGAGGAGTCGACGCTGGGCTTCCAGGACCGAGACGAGCCAGCCGGCGGCCTTGAGACCGAAGGTGGTCGGTAGCGCCTGCTGGAGAATGGTACGTCCGGGCAACACGGTGCCGCGGTGGGTGTCGGCGAGCCGGGCGCACGCCGCCGCCACGCCTTCCAGCTCGGCCAGGATCAAGCCGAGTACGCGCCGGGATACGAGCATCGCGGCGGTGTCCGTGATGTCCTGGCTCGTCGCTCCCTTGTGTACGTATCGTGACGCTTCCTCCGACACTTCGGAGACCACAGCGGTTAGTTCTCGCACGAGCGGCGGGACGGGGTTGCCCGCCGCTCGTGCCTTGCGTCCGATCTCCTCGGGGTCGAACAGGCCCGCTTCGCGGCTCGCGTCGCAGCGGGAGATGATGGCCTCGGCGGCCTCCGGCGAAATCGCACCAACCCGCGCCTCGGCGACGGCCAGAGCGCCCTCAGCGTCGAGCATCGCCTGCAGCCAGGCGCGTCCCGAGACGGCTTCCAGGAACTCGTCCGGGACGAAGATCGGCCTGAAAAGCTCCCCGGTCATCCCTGGAACTCGAAGAACGCGGTCTGCCCCTCGCCCTGGAGCCGGATATCGAAGCGCAGGACGCCGCCCTCGTCGCGGGCCATGAGCGTCTTACGCACCTCCGGGTTCTCGATGGAAGATAGGGCGTGGTCCGAGGCGTTCAGCTCTGCCTCGTCCGGGAAGTAGATGCGGGTGACGACGCGCTTGAGCAGGCCGCGGGTGAAGACCGAGACCATGATGTGCGGCGCCTGGGGCCGTCCGTCCGGACCGGGGACTGGCCCGGGCTTGACCGTCACGAAGGAGAATTTGCCACCGTCCGCCGTCCCGGAGCGCCCGAAACCGGAGAAGGTTTCACTGCCCGGCGGCATGTCTTCCCGGTCGTCCGCGGGGTGGTTATACCGGCCCGCCTGGTTGGCCTGCCAGATCTCGACCATCGCATCGGGCACTACGTCGCCCGCGCCGTCGTAGACCGCACCTTCGATCTTTATCGCTCCGGGATGATCCGGCGGGACGAGCTCCGAACGGTCCTCGTCCAGGAGCGCGTCGTGGAAAAAGGGTCCTACTGTCTGAGAGGGAGTAAGTTCCGGGCTCATTAGTGGTCCTCCATCGGGGTCGCGTTCCGGCCTTCGAGCACGATGTCGAACCTGTATCCGAGCGCCCATTCGGGCTCCGTCGTTTCGAGGTCGAAGGAGGAGATCATGCGCTGTTGGGCTTTCGGGGGGCGCACCGACTGGAAGATGGGATCGAACTCGAACAGGGGGTCTCCGGGGAAATACATCTGGGTGATGAGCCGGCTCCTGAAGGCCTCCCCGAAGAGCGAGAAGTGTATGTGCGCCGGCCGCCAGGCGTTGTCGTGGTTCTTCCACGGATACGCCCCCGGCTTGACCGTGACGAACCTGTATCGACCATCGTTGTCGGTGAGACACCGCCCCGCGCCGGAGAAGTTCGGGTCGAGCGGCGCCGGGTGCCGGTCCAGTTTGTGGATGTAACGTCCGGCGGCGTTTGCCTGCCAGACCTCGATCAGGCTGTTCCTGACCGGCCGCCCGTCACCATCAAGGACCCGCCCCGTAACGATGATGCGTTCCCCGAGGGGCTCGCCTCCATGCTGGCGCGTGAGGTCGTTGTCCAGCTCTCCTATCGGGTCTCGCCCGTAAGCCGGCCCCGTAGTATCCGAGAGAGTCTTCGGGAGAATAATGAGCGGCTCTTTCGGCGCCCTGAGTCGTGTCGCCTTGTAATCAGGATACAGGTATGGCGGATGGACATCGTTTACGTCGCGCGGAGGCCCGACGGCGCCTCCTCTCGCCTGCTGTGCCATGCGTCTTGCTCCTTTCCTCACCCTTAACTTTGCTGCATCTGTAATTGTGCCGTGATTCGGCCAATATATCCAATACTAATTTACCGACCGTTGTATATGTTTTTTGTATAATGCGGTTATTGTGTATGGGTCGTCGATGGACATGCGGCGGTTGCGTTACTTCGTGGTGGTCGCGGAGGAGCAGAACTTCAGCCGGGCGGCGGAGAGGTTGCACATGGCGCAGCCGCCGCTGTCGGACCAGATCAAACGCCTGGAGCAGGCACTCGGGGTCGTCCTGTTCGACCGTTCGAGTCGCGGGGCGCGTCTAACGCAGGCGGGCGAGTTGCTCTTGACGGAGGCGCGGCGGCTTCTGGTGCAGGCGGACCAGACGGCCGAGATGGTGCGGCGGGTGGGCGAAGGCGAGGTGGGGCGGCTTACGCTGGGGTTTGTCCCTTCGGCCTCCAACAGCGTGCTTCCGCCGGTCTTGAGCAAGTTTCGGGAGCGCTACCCCGACGTGCAGCTCTACCTGCAGGAGATGAACCCGGACTGGCTGGTCGCAGGGTTGCACGAGGGCCGGATTGACGTGAGCTTCTTCTACCTGCCGTTCCAGGACCGGGCGCTCGCGCACGAGCCCGTCTCCCGCGAACCGCTGGTAGTCGCCCTACCAGAGACGCACGATCTGGCGTCGGAGGACGAAGTAGACTTGAGCGACCTCGCGGACCAGCCATTCGTGCTGCCCGCCCGTTACCGGATGCCGGGGCTCTACGGACAGGTCGTGTCGACGTGCCGCGACGCGGGCTTCGAGCCGGAGGCGGTGCAGAAAGAGGTCTGGCTAATGCAGACTATCGTCGCGCTCGTGGCCGGCGGTATGGGCGTCGCGCTCGTCCCCGCCTCGTTGCGAAACCTCACCAGGGCCGGGGTCGTCTACCGGCCGGTGCGCGGTCTCTCGCCCACGGTGGAGATGGGCGTCGTGTGGCGGCGCGACGAGCGTAACCCTGTCGTGCGTTCCTTTCTCGAGGTCGTCAACGAAATCTGCCGCGGCAACTACGAAACTCAAGATCAAACCACCGCAGACGAGCGATGATCGTATGTACCAACTACGTTAGAAGAGCACACTGACCGAGGCGCATCAGCAGCCCGACGAAAAGCCGCAAGAAAATCCGACTCAGCAACCACTCATTCATTTGCGAACACGCTTGTATCTAACTGGAGCCAAAAGGACAGGATAAATCGCGACCTTTCTCGCCTCCCACGTTTCGCCTGCAAAACGAAAACTTCTAGAAGTGGAGCCGAGGGGATTCGAACCCCTGACCTCCGCCGTGCAAAGGCAGCGCTCTCCCAACTGAGCTACGGCCCCGTGTGGAGCGCAGTTGAGTTTACGCGCCAGACATCTATTCTTCAACGCGCGAGGTTGGACGCAAGCGGTACAATAGAGATACGAGATGGTTCTTTACTGAGAGGTGGGATAGATGGCTCTCTACGAATACAAGTGCGCCGATTGTGAGGAGCGCTTCGACGCGATGCGCTCGATGAGCGCCGCTGACGAACCGGCCGAGTGTCCGGAGTGTGGATCTTTGGAGTCCCGGCGTCTCATTTCGAGCTTCGCCTCGATCACTCCCGGCGCTTCCGCCATGAACACGAACCCGATGATGGACGCCCGCATCGCCAGCGGCAACGCCGCCGGTGGATGCTGCGGCGGAGGCTGCGGCTGCCACTAGAGGTTTGTCAGCCGAACCGGGGCAGGTTCCGGAACTAGTCCTGAGAGGCATAGAGGAGTTCAACCGCGGCGAGTTCTTCGAGTGCCACGAATACCTCGAAGAAGCCTGGATGCAGGAATCGCGACGTGTCCGATTTCTCTACCAGGGCATCCTGCAAGTCGGGGTTGGTTTCTATCATCTCAAGAACGGCAACTGGCGCGGCGCGACCGGCCTACTGCGGAACGGGACCATCCGTCTCAAGGAATTCGAGCCCGAAACTCTCGGTATAGACGTGGCGAGGCTCGTCAGGGAGTCGGAACGCTGCCTTGAAGAGCTCGAAAAGCTCGGACGGGAGAGGATGGGGGCTTTCGACCTCTCTTCGGTACCGACGGTCCGGTTCTCGCGGTAGGGTGGAGTACACGGTTTTCGGGTCATCCTTTCCGGAGACCGCTTCGCTCCCGGACGTAGGCGTCCCAGACGCGGACGGCGTAGAAGACCGGGACGTGGTCTAGCAGGCGGTCCTGGGAGAGTTTCCGCAGGCTGCGGGAGTCAGGCCGTCATGCGTTCCGGCGCTTCCGGTAGGCGGGGAGATCGAACGCTTGCCACCCGGCCCCCTGGTGAGGCTCCCACCAGACTTCCAGTCCCCTGTTTTCGAGCTCCCAGATCAACTCTTCCGGTGGGATCCAGCGGTTGACGGGAACGATGCCCTTTGTATCCAGGCGGCCGGAGAGCAGCCTGTCCACGGCTATACCGGCCAGGACCGAGGGGATCAATCCGCCGTCCCTCCGCGCGACGACGGAGATCCGGCGCGTAACGACCGAGCTTCCGATGCTACCCCGAACCTCGAAGATCACACCGCCCTCGTCTTTCCCGAACTGCCCGATCAGCCAGGATGCCGCGCGCACGAGCGGCGTGAACTTCTCCCAATTCGGCCAGCCCGTAGCGGCGCGGGTGCGGGCCGCCAACCCGAGCGAACGGTTGAGGAAAGGCCACTCCGTACCCACCTTGAACTCGACCGTCCCGACACCGAACAGCTCCGGTAGGAGATCCAGGTCCGACATCTCCAGGACCAGGTAGGTCAGCCGACTGCCCAGCGGAGGAGGGAACTCGACCCATTCCGGCTCCGTCCAACCCCGTACCCGTCGCGGGCCGGCCTCTCCGGGCTGAATGAACGGCCACCCCACGCCGGTGAGCATCGTGCGGAACATTGCGGGACCACGGTGTTTGCGGGTGTCGGGGGCGGCGAAGGTCCTCACCGAGTGCAGAGAGCCGAAGTCTTCGCGCAACGCTTCGGTGAAGAGCGCCTCCATCGCCGGCGCGACCGACATCCCGGCCAACGCGGCGATGCCGGCGCCCCGGATCTGCTCCTCCAGCGTCCTCACTTCTCTCATGTGCTCCCGGTCTTCGGCGATGTCCACGTAGTCGGCCCCGGTGCGGATGGCCGCGCGGAGGGGAGCGGGCGACGATCCGATAAACGGACCCGCGCAATGCACAATTACCCTGCAACCCGCGGCCAACCGTTCCAGCAACTCCCGGTCCCGCATGTCGCAGACCACGGATCGTATGCGCTCCGGTCACCCCCGGCTAACAGGGGGCGGGTTTCGGCTGGCGACGACGATGCTCGCAGACGTAAACTGGGCCAGATCCTCGACGAGATAGCGGCCGTAGAAGCCTCCCCCGCCAACGACCAGCACCCTATCGCTACCCACGAGACACACCTCCCGCCGGCTGGTCCGGCTCTGACGGCCACAATAACCGGAGAAGCCCCTGGCATCCCTTGCAACGGCCGCATCGCGATCCTCTCCGCATCTTCCTCCATCAAACCACTTCTGAAGATGGCAAGGCTGCCGGATATCTCCTTCCATGACCTTCGCCACACATGCGCTACACTGCTGCTTTCGCAAGGGACGCATCCCAAGCTCGTTCAGGAGCTCCTGGGACACGCCACTATAGCGATGACGTTGGACACCTATTCACACTTTCTGCCGAGCATGGGGGATCAGACCGTTAAGGCGATGGAATCTGCGCTGTCTTAAAATCCTACGCTGCACCCCATGGGTTTTCTCAATCTGCCCATTCCTGCCGAGCCCACTTCAGGAGATCTTCTTCCCGTTTCTTGACAGAGGCGAGTTTCCATCCCTGCAAGGCTGGTTTCAGTTCAGCCGCGATCAGAAGGCCCGTTTTCTCGTATTCTGTCGCCTTCTTAGATGGGTTCATATCGCCTAGTTTAGAGTTCAACTGTGGAGGAAGCAGCACGAGGTTACCAAGATGATGAACGTAGCTTCTCCCTTTGCTCTGCGGAGAAATATGCTCAATACTCTGAGCGGATGCATCCTCCCAGATGCGCCTCCATTGTTCGCTACGGAATGTCTGGCCCTGTTTAGCGGCTAGGTGCTCTTCGTAACGGTACATGAAGTACCGCAGTTCCTCTTCCCAGCCCTCGTAGGAGTTCTTTTCCCGCAACTGCTCGACCGCAGGCTTGACTGCAAATTCTCCAGTGCCTAGCGCGCGAACTGCATTCAAGGCATCTTTGTACTCCATGCCTTCTATGAACAGCTTGCGGGCTAGCCGAACATAGTCTCCAACGCCTGTCCTCGCATCTCTTCGACACATGCCAAAGATCCTGAATGTGACCTTCTCCCAAGTATCGAGTAGTTCATTACGTTGTGAATCAGACATGTCGCTGAGCTCAATAGCCACAGCCAGTAGCCTTGCGTGCGCAATCTTGGTGACTGCGGTACGCCGTTTATCTGCCACTAGTTTATCGACCGCCTTGACAACTTTTAGAACCCAGTTCGAAACCTCAATCGTTTCCTTCGCGGAATTGCCAGCAAGCTCTCGTAGTGTCTCTACCGCCGCCTCTTCGCTCTGAACTCTACTAAGTCTCTCTGGGCTCCTGAGTGTTGCGGCAAATCGAAGCGATTCAGAGCTCCGTCCCTGGTTGAGACCGACCCAGCGATATACCTCGCCCCACACCTGGTGTAGTTCCCGAATCGTCTCTTTCTTGTCACCTTCGCTGTACTCAAATACCGTCCCCATGAGGGCACTCTTGAGCCGATCTAGCCATGCAACCGGGAGTCCACGACTGTTCAGAACTTCGAATACTGAATAAACTGTGGCTTCATCGTCGACTTCATGAAAAATGAGTGCCAGTCTGTTCTTGAGTATGATACCCAACTGTAGTTTGCTTCCCTCCCACTGAGCAACAAAATCCGAGCAGTCCTTCATCGCTTCGAGTAGGAGACGATCCGCTAGAGTTTTCGCCTCTTTTGCCGACGGATACGACGTTCCATCCCGAAGGAAGTTGACGAAGTAGTGGGATGTGTCGTGATTGGTTTGTAAGAGCAATAAGTTGACGTCGTCGCCCTTGACAAGGAGGGTACTTATTTCTTCGGCGAACGAACATTCGTCTTTATCTTTCTCGTCTAGCGCCAGCGACAGACTCTTGTACAAGATGATGAGGGTGGTGAGACGCTGTTGGCCATCAACAACCTCGATTTCTTGGAACTCGTTGGTCGCAATGGTCTTCTTGCCCCGATTGAGTCCAACCATTGTCGCCATGAAATGCACAGCATCGTTGTCGGAGTGACGCGACCGGGTGATATCGGAGAAGAGGTCCCTTCGTTGTTTTCTCTCCCAGCTGTAGGCGCGCTGATATGGAGGAATCCGGAAAAGACGTCCATTAAGGAGTTCGTTCAATTTCAGGTATTTGGGTTGGATCATCATATCCCTGTTGCTCCTATCTGATCTACGTTCCCCAGCTAAAGCCTCTCAAAGAGTACTGCTATACGCACCAGATTGGCAAATAGCTGTGCTGCGTTGCTGCACAAAGCTTCCAGAGACCATTCGTAGATCTATTCAATTCACAACGATTTACCTGAAAAACAAGATATTTTCGATGTGGGCCTGCCTGGACTCGAACCAGGGACCTCTTCCTTATCAGAGAAGCGCTCTAACCGGCTGAGCTACAGGCCCACGAATGCTGGAGGCGTTGCCAGCCGGGATAATGTACAACACGAAAGCTCCGCTGGCAACTTGATTGAAGACCGGCAGGGCGGGAAGTAAAATCAAGCTGGTGACCAACGTGACATCACAGCCTCGCGGTGTGAGAGGAGCATATAGCAAGTGAGCGCCAACGGCTTCACCCGCATGTCGATCTACGGCATAAACCTCGACCTCTTCAATTCGAGTCCCATAGTCATCCTCAAGGTCGAGGATGAGAACCGCTATCTTCCTATCTGGATCGGTCAGGCCGAGGCGCGGTCGATCCTTATGAAGCTCCAGAGTCAGGAGTTTAGCCGGCCCCTGACCCACGACCTTGCCGTCAACCTCGTCAACGAGCTCGGCGGCTCGATGGAGCGGGTGACGGTGACCCGGCTTCAAGACTCTACGTTCTTCGCCGTCATAAGCGTGGAGATCGGCGGCCATACAGTCGAGATCGACTCCCGCCCCTCGGACGCCATAGCCCTCGCGGTCCGGGCCGGAGCGCAGATATTCGCCGCCGACGAGGTGATCGAGGAAGCCGCGGTCGTCTTCGAGGAGGCGATGGAAGAGGCCCCCGAGGAAGAGGTCGTGGATAAGTTCAAGGACTGGATGAACCGGGTCTCCCCGGAAGACTTCCTCCGGTAGCCGCGCCCGGACCTCGGCAAATAGTGGCCTGGCTACTCCTTCGAGCGTCCGAAAAGTCCGCTTTTCCGCTCCTCTTCAGCCTTCTTCGTCCGCTCGGCCGCGCGGCTCACCGCGATGGTCGCGAAGATCACTATGAAGGTTATGAGGGCCGCGTAGATAAACTGTCCCACCAGCTTGCCTCCCGCCTCGCCAAATAGCTGGTTGAAAAGGCTCTGAATGGCGGTATTCCAGGCGAGGGCGGCCACGAGGCCCAGCGCGGTTGTTATTAGCTGGGCGAACTTATCCAGGACTTCACCGGTCAACTCTATCTCCTTCTAGTTCTTCTCCATTGGTAGCGCCATCGGTTGAATCGTCGGGTTCGTACTCAGGGTAGGCTTTCAGGAAATCTTCGATGGAGCCCGTGCCCCAGCCGACGATCACTTCCAGGGCATCCTGGTTGAAGCGAGAGCGGATCTGGCCCTCCCGGCGCACGCTGCGACGGATGTAGGCCCAGGAGGTCTCCCCGATACGGCGCTCCAGCCGCTCGGTGTATACGAACCGGCCCGTGCTCCGGTCTCTAACCATCAACAAGTCCACGGTCAGCCCCCCAGGAGATCCAACCTCGCCAGCCGCTCCAACAACCCCGCCACTTCCCACGGCCACCGCTCCTCGTGCTCTTCTACTCCAAATGGCGGCGCGCTCCCCCACATCTTACCCGTTCCAACCGCAAGGTCGCTACCCGCTACTAATAAATCCCGCTCGCCAGCCGCCGCGAGCCCTCTGCGATGCACCAGAGATCCCCCGCGAGCTTCTATACCACCTAATGTCCAGGATGCGCGAAGATTTAGCTCTCCGGCGACACTTTCCAGAGAGCGCCGCAGGGCGTAGAGACTCAGGGCGGCGCGTCCATCCGCGAAGTTCGCCGCCGCGTCCATCGCCGCCAGGAGGTCCACAGCCGCCTCGTCGTCCGCGGGCGCCGCGGGTAAGTCCGGCTCCGAACCGAAGTCCCTGCTCCACACCCGGCCCAGGATGCGCTCCCGATGACCGGCGAGCGCGAGCCGGCCGAGGTCTCCCGCCCCGGCCAGCAACACGAAGGTCAGAGCACCTTCCTCGATACCCGCTTCTCCGGCTCTATCGGTATCGTGTATCTCACGCACCGCGTATGCCTCGACCTCGCCGAGCCGGTCCCAATCGCGGCCCCCGGTTATGAGCGTCTGACGTCCCAGAGCGTCGGGGTCTCCTTCCCGACCCTTGAAAAACGATAAGTCTTCCTCCTCGATCAGACCATCCTCGGCCGCGCTTGAAGCTCCAGACTCACAGGTTCGCCTGACACCGGCGCCACCGAGACCCGGCAACTTCACCTCCTGGATGTTGCGGGAGATCAGGCGCGGAATCTCGCTCCGCGCCATCCCGAGGCTCTCAACCGGTACATCGGAGCCAACGAGCAAACACCGGACGGGCCGAGAAATGAGATCCGGGGCAACGTGCGACGAGGAAACCGCTGCCCATCCGAAATTTCTATCCGAGGCGGCGGCGTGTACAGGGCTCTCTACCCCCGGTAGCCGGGCGGCGGGCAGGATACTCTCGAAGGCTGCGTCGTCGGGGGCGTAGAGGACTATCTCGGCGTTTTCGCCCTCGCCGCGCCACTCGTAGTCTCCCGCGTGTTCGGCCACCAAAGTCCCCGGTCTACTCGATGACGATCAGGGATTCGCTAGCGCGCACGGTCTGGCCGACTTCGACGAGGACCTCGGAGACCGTGCCGTCTTTGGAAGCCCGGATCTCACTCTCCATCTTCATCGCCTCCAGGATACAAACCGGCTCGTCCGCCGCAACCTCCTGCCCCTCCTCGACCAGGACCTTCACGATGGTCCCCTGCATGGGAGCGGAGATCGTGCCTTCGCTGACCGACGCCCGCCTGGTCCCCCCCTTACCCCGGCGCGGCGCTCCCCCGCCACCCGCCATCTCATCCGAGAAGACCTTCACCCGGAACAGCCTGCCGTTGACCTCGACCTCGACCTCCCGGACGCTCTTCTCCGGAGCCTCCCCCGTCCCCCCGGCTGTAGCGGCCACCATCTCCAACCCTTCCATCCGCTCCGCGACGAAGCCCGTCGTGTAGTCGCCGGAGGCGAACGTCTCGTCGTCCAGGATGGCCCGGAAAAACGGCAGCGTCGTCGCTATACCCTCCACCCTGAACTCCGAGAGCGCCCGGCGCAAACGCGAGATAGCGCCCTCTCTGTCCGGGCCGCGCACGATCAGCTTTGCGAACAATGGATCATAGGACTCGGGCACGACGCCCGGCCCCGAGAGCGAAGAGTCCACCCGTACACCCGGCCCGCCCGGCTCCTCATAGACCGTAACGACACCGGGGCTTGGGGAGAAGTTGTTGGCGGCGTCCTCGGCGTTCAGGCGCACTTCTATGGCGTGGCCTCTCCAGGAGACATCATGCTGCGCGAAAGGCAGCGGCTCTCCGGCGGCAATGAGTATGCCGGTCTTGACTACATCTACGCCCGTAACCTCTTCCGTAACGGGATGCTCGACCTGGACACGGGTATTCATCTCCAGGAAGTAGAACTCGTCGTCCTGCACCAGGAACTCCACGGTGCCGACGTTATCGTAGCCGACTGCCTCAGCGGCCTCGATCGCGGCCTGCCCCATCGCGTCACGCATCCTGGGATCCATCGCGGGGCTCGGACATTCTTCGAGGAGCTTCTGGTGTCTGCGTTGGATCGAACAGTCCCGCTCGCCCAGGTGGGCGGCGTTCCCTTGCTTGTCTCTCACTACCTGTATCTCTATGTGGCGCGGCCCCGGCAGGTATTTTTCGACGTAGACCGAACCGTCACCGAAGTAAGCCTCCCCCTCGCGGCCCGCCCGCTCGAACGCGTCCTCCGCGCCATCAGCGTCCTGGGCGACCGCGAAGCCCTTGCCACCGCCGCCCGAGGACGCCTTCACCGCCACGGGGTAGCCGTATTCCTCGCCGAAGGCGCGGACCTCCTTCGCGGAGCTTATGGGATCAGCGGTTCCGGGCACCATCGGGACGCCGGCCTTCTTCATGATGCGCCGGGACTCCACCTTGCTCCCCATCGCCTCAATCGCTTTCGGGTGAGGCCCGATCCAGACGAGCCCGGCCTCCGTCACCGCCCGGGCGAACGCCGCGCTCTCGGCCAGGAAACCGTATCCCGGATGGACCGCCTCAGCACCCGCCCGCTTCGCCACCTCGATCAATTTCTCGACGTTCAGGTAGCTCTCCGTCGCCGAAGCCGGGCCTATGTGGTACGCCTCATCGGCGATCCGAGCGTGCAAGGACTCGCGGTCCGCGTCCGAGTAAACAGCCACGCCAGTTATGTCCATCTCCCGCAGGGCGCGGGCGATACGGACGGCTATCTCGCCGCGGTTCGCGATCAAGACCTTCTCGAACACCTAGACCATGTCCTCCCAACTAGAGTAAGACCACAGCGAACCCTCCAGCTTCATCTCCGGCGGAGGTGGATGTCCGAGCAGCCCAGCGAGCCGCCAGCGGCTCCGCTTTAGCGAGGGCGTACTCTCCAGCTCTGCTTCACGCAACACTTCGAGCGCGGCCATGATCGCCGCCGCTTCCTCGGAACCAGGTTCGGGGTCTATCCTCAAAGCGGGATGTTCCCGTGCTTGCGTGGAGGACGCTCGGGACGCTTGGTCCTTATCATCTGGAGGGCTTTTATTAGGTAGGGACGTGTCTCGCGGGGATCTATCACGTCGTCTACGAAGCCCATCTCGGCGGCGACCATCGGGTTGTTGAACTGTTCCTCGTAGTCGGAGATCAACTCGGCCCGCTTGGCTTCAGGGTCGTCGGCGTCGGCTATCTGGCGGCGGAAGATTATGCCCACGGCGGCGCTCGCTCCCATCACGGCGATCTCTCCCGTCGGCCACGACACGTTTACGTCCGCCCCGATGTGCTTAGAGTTCATAACGTCGTAGGCCCCGCCATAAGCTTTCCTGGTTATGACCGTCATCTTCGGCACGGTCGCCTCGGAGAACGCGTAGAGCAACTTCGCCCCATGACGGATGATGCCGCCCCATTCCTGGTCCGTCCCCGGCATGAACCCCGGCACATCCACGAACGTGACCAGCGGAATATTGAAGGCGTCGCAGAACCTGACGAACCGCGCCCCCTTGGTGCTCGCGTCTATATCCAGCGTACCGGCGAGCACCGCCGGTTGGTTCCCGACTACCCCGACGGCCCGCCCGTCCAGCCGCGCGAACCCGACGACGAGGTTCTGCGCCCAGCCCTCCTGCACCTCGAAGAACTCGCCGTCGTCCATAATGCCCTCGATTGCCGCGCGGATATCGTAGGGACGGTTGTTCGAGTCCGGGATCAGGGTCGCAAGACCCTCTTCCATCCGGGTCGGATCATCGGTCGGCTTGAAGTATGGGGCGCTCTCCAGGTTGTTCTCCGGCAGGAACGAGAGCAGGTAGCGCGCGTCCTCCAGGCAACTCTCCTCATCTGGGGCGGAGAAGTGGGCCACGCCGCTCCTGGTGTTGTGGGTTGCCGCGCCCCCGAGGTCTTCCTGGGTAACGTCCTCGCCGGTAACGCTCTTTATGACATCCGGGCCGGTGATGAACATGTGGCTGGTCCCCTCGACCATGAAGATGAAGTCCGTGATCGCCGGGGAGTAGACCGCCCCGCCCGCGCACGGACCCATCACGATACTTATCTGCGGAATCACACCGGATGCGAGCACATTCCTGTGGAAGATATCCGCGTAGCCGGCTAGGGAGACGACACCTTCCTGGATACGCGCGCCACCGGAGTCGTTGATCCCGACGATGGGACATCCGGTGTTCAGCGCAAGGTCCATCACCTTGCAGATCTTCTGCGCGTACACCTCCCCGAGCGACCCGCCGAACACCGTAAAGTCCTGCGAGAAGACGCAGATTTTCCTGCCGGAGACCTCACCGTAGCCTGTGATGACCCCGTCACCCAGCGGCTTGTTCTCCTCCAGCCCGAAGTTGTACGAACGATGCACCCGGTAGCGGTCCAGCTCCACGAAAGTACCCTCATCTAGCAGCAGTTCGATGCGTTCACGGGCGGTCAGCTTGCCCTTCTCGCGCTGCCGCTCGACGGCTTTTTCGGGTGCGGGATGCGCCGCGGCCTCGCGAAGCTTTTTCAGACCTTCTATCTTTCCGGCGGTGGTGTCCTCGCCGAGCCTCTCTCCCTGCATAGCCCCGGATGATAGCAGAGTGTTTTCAGACCGGCCTTCTATCTACAACTCCAATACATAGCGGAGCGTCTGGCTTATCCGGCGGACAGTCTCCGGTGACGCGACGCCGAAGCGGCGCATCAGACGATCGGTGGCGACCGACTTGACGTCTTCGCATTTCGCGTAGCTGATCTCATCCAGACCGCTCTCTCCCGGTTCGATCTCGATATGGACCGGAAGGTCCCGGCGCGAGGTCGTCGTGGGTACCACCACAACCACGCCTCCCGGCCCGGCATTCAACATATCGGAAGATACTACGATAGCCGGACGCACGTAACCGCCCTCGCGCCCCACGGGAACGCCGAAGTCCACAAGCCAGACTTCACCACGCCTGGCGTCCGTCAACCCGAGCCGTCTCGCAACGCACCCGACTCACCCTCACGCTCGCCCGAGATTCCGTCCCACTCCTCCCGGTCATCGCGCAACTCAGCGAAACGCGCGTTGGTACGCTCCCAGAACACTTTACGCTCGTACTCAGCAACCGCCTCCTCCACCACGGCCTGCATCCTCATGCCCGTGGCCTCCGCCAACGCCCGGACCCTGCGCTTCGTCGCATCTTCGACCCTAATAGTAGTACTCATACCAGACAATCTACCACACAGTAGACAAACGGCTCTACAAAGTGCTCTCCAGCACGCTCGAAAGCCGCATTTTCACGGCGGATGCGGGGTCTGGTAGTAGAATGAGGTTCCGGGATCATGACCGGAGCGGGAAAGGAGAACGGCTTATGCAAGTCTTCGAGAAGCTTTCGGAGTACCGCTACGAGCAACTCGTGTTCTGTCACGACAAGGCTACAGGACTGCGTGCGATCATCGCGATCCACGACACCACGCTGGGACCGGCACTGGGCGGTTGCCGGATGTACCCTTACGCCACCGAGGATGAGGCGGTGGTGGATGCGCTGCGTCTGGCGCGCGGGATGACCTACAAGGCCGCCGCGAGCGGCCTAAACCTCGGGGGTGGCAAGTCCGTCGTGATCGGCGACCCGCACACGGACAAGTCCGAGGCGCTGTTCCGGTCGCTGGGACGTTACGTCGAGACGCTCGGCGGCCGCTACATCGTCGCGGAGGACGTTGGGATCTCGACGTCCGACATCTCTTACGTCCACGTCGAAACTTCTCACGTAGTCGGCATGGACGTAACCTACGGCGGCTCCGGCGACCCATCACCCTTCACCGCGCTCGGGGTATTGCAGGGTATGCGAGCCTGCGCCGAGGAAGTTTTCGGCGCCACCTCCCTCGAAGGCCGGACGGTCGCGGTCCAGGGTCTCGGGCACGTTGGCTATCACCTGTGCCGCCTGCTGCACGAAGAAAACGCCCGGCTCACCGTCACGGACGTGGATTCCGATGCCGTGGAGCGGGTCGTGCGGGAGTTCGGGGCGAAGGCGGTGGCTCCGGATGAGATCCTGACCATCCCCTGCGACATCTTCGCGCCGTGCGCCCTCGGCGCCGTGATCGACGACGCTTCCATACCCAACCTACGCTGCCGGATAGTCGCCGGGAGTGCCAACAACGTGCTGCTCGAAGCGCGCCACGGCGAGGCGCTGGCCGAACGCGACATCCTATACGCCCCCGACTACGTTATAAACGCCGGTGGGCTCATCAACGTTGCCGACGAGCTCGAAGGGTATAGTGAGCGGCGGGCTACCCGGCGCGTCATGCGGATAGAGGACCGCATACGAAGGATCATCGCCATCTCCAAACGCGACGGCGTTCCGACCAACGTGGCCGCCGACACCCTGGCCTTGGAACGCATAGCCGCCATAAGCTCGATGGAACGTCTGCACACCGGACATCCGTACGGACAGTTGAGGCGTCGCCGGGAGACGATCTAGAGTCAGAAGGTCTCAGTTGCCTTGATGGTCCATCACGTGTAGATTTGCCCCCGGCTACACAACCCATGAGGTCCGGCAATTGGGCTGAGAGGACGTCGAAGCCGGCGCTACCCGAAGAAACTCATCCGGGCAATGCCCACGAAGAAAGAGTGTAAAATTATACGTCGCGAACGTGCTCGAAGATTCTGCTCCGGGCGCTCTCTGCTCAAGATGCTGGATCCAGGCCAAGGAGATGCGACATGATCGAGCACGGCAAAGCCAGAGGCGCCGGTGAGTTCTCGCCGGAAGAGAAGAGCGGTCTCTACGCGGCGATCCTCGGCCGCCGGGATATCCGGGCGTTCCAGCCCGACGCGATCCCCGACGACGTACTCGCTCGCATCCTGAACGCCGCTCACCACGCACCCTCGGTAGGATTCATGCAGCCGTGGGACTTTATCCTTATCCAGGAGGCACAGACAAGGCAACGCATCAAGGATCTCTCCGACCGGGAGCGTCAGGCGGCGGCCTGCTTCTTCGACGAGCCGCGCCGCTCGAAGTACCTCTCAATGAAGCTGGAAGGTATTCTGGACGCTCCGCTGAACCTATGCGTAACGGTAGTGGCTCAATCATGGTAGATGAGAGAGGTTGTAGCGGTGCAGAAAGAGCCGCAAGCAAATCTCGTGCATCCGATCCGATTTGGAAAATGAGAGACTCTTCCTGACGAAGCGAGAAAGCCGCTGCCTTAAAGTGTTG
>JBBPZZ010000008.1:0-11756 GCA_038198445.1 Rubrobacterales bacterium | reverse complement strand
CTTCCCGAAGATTTCTGGGACATGCCGATGCCCGACGACCCGGCGGCATCCGTCAGGGCGGCTCTGATCGAAGAGCGCGAGAGCCAGCCTTAACCTTTTGCGCTTCTGGGACGCCTCCGCAGTGGTTCCGGCTCTCGTAAGGGAGCCGAAGACGGAGGAGATCCTGACGCTACTCCGCGAGGACGAAGGCATGGCGGTCTGGTGGGCTACGGAGATCGAGTGTGCCTCGTCCCTCACTCGCAGGCTGACGGATGGGACCTTCGATCTGTGGCTCTTCGATCAGTCAGTAGACAGGTTGGCGGCACTTCTCGACAAGTGGACCGAAGTGCAGCCCTCTTCGGATATGAAGATGTTGGCGGAGCATTTCCTCGGATTGCATCGCTTGAAAACAGCAGACGCGCTACAACTGGCCGCGGCCTTCCAATGGTGTGCATGGAACCCGGAGAACAAGCAATTCGTTTGCCTCGATAACAGACTCCGTACCGCCGCTGCCCTGGAAGGCTTCTCGGTCCTTCCGCTCCCCGATCAATAACGACTCAGCTACGGTTTCTAATCGAACTCCTCACCGAACACCGTCAGGCGCTCATCACCGCCGCCGTTACGGGGCAGTCGGAGGTTCCAGCGCTTTGATAGAATACGTAAGCGAGTATTTACGCATTGCCGGAGGTGCGGAGTGGCGAAAGTGAAGTTGACATTGGAGGTGGAGCCGGAGTTGCGGCGTCGGATCAAGATGTCCGCCACGGCCAGGGATGAGAGCTTGCGGGAGTGGGTGCAGCGGGCGGTCTTGCACGAACTGGAAGCGGAGGGCTCTGGGAATGGCGAGACCTACGGAGACCTGGAACTTCCGGCGGCGGGAACAAAACCCCGAGGAAGCCGAAATCCGGTGCGGCCCAGGGGCGGGGGCAATCCGGTATCGGAGGCCGTAATCGAGGACCGCCGCTAGGCGTTTGATCCTGTACCTCGACACTAGCGCGTTGGTGAAGCTCTACGTCGATGAGGAGGTGGGCGGTGAGTTGGTCCGCCAGGGAGTCGAGGAGTCCGAGTCTATCGCGGTCTCGACCGTCGCTTACGCGGAGGCCCGCGCCGGGCTTGCCCGAAAGCAGCGAGAAGAACTTTTTACCGCGGGCGAGCTGAGACGGACGGTCGCGGAACTGGACGAAGACTGGCGAACCTATGCCCGATTAGACGTGTCGGATAAGCTCTCCCGCCAGGCCGGTGATCTGGCCGAACGCTACTCTCTGAGGGGCTACGACGCCGTACATCTGGCGAGCGCCGTCCAACTTTCGGAGAGGTTCGATGTCGTGCGCTTTCTAGCTTTCGATGATCGCCTCAACGAGGCTGCCAGGAGCGCCGAACTGCCCGTATACGGAGAGAGGCGGAGGAACGAACAGGATGAATAGATGTCGGTGTCGTAGATGAAGCCTGACGAGCGGGCGTTCGAAGATCACATCGCGGACTCGCTCCTGCGGCGCGGCGGATACCGCGAGGTAAAGACCGGCAACGCCTCCGGGGACTTCGACGCGGCGCGCGGCCTGGATCTCACGGAGCTCTTTGCGTTTATCGAAGAGACTCAGCCCCAAGCGTGGGACCGGCTCGCGAAACTGCACGGCGGGGAAGCGAAGGCGCGGGAACAGTTCGCAAACCGGCTCGTGAAGGAGCTGGACAGCCGTGGGACGGTGGACGTGTTGCGGCACGGGGTCGTTGACCTCGGCGTTACGCTGCGGCTCGCTTTCTTCAAGCCCGCGCACGGCCTGACGCCGCAGCTCGTCGGACGCTACGAGGCCAACCGGCTCACCGTAACCCGGCAACTGCCCTACGAGACAGAGTCCAACAAGACCCTCGACCTCGCGCTCTTCGTCAACGGCCTCCCCGTAGCCACGGCGGAGTTGAAGAACGCGCTCACCGGGCAGGATGTCGAGAAGGCGAAGGCGCAGTACCGTAAGGACCGCGACCCGAAGAACGTCACCCTCGGTCGCCGGGCGGTCGTACACTTCGCGGTGGATACCGAGCAGGCCGCCATGACCACCCGGCTCGCGGACGGCTCGACGCGCTTCCTGCCGTTCAACCGGGGGCATGGGCTCGGCAAGGGCAATCCGCCAAACCCGCAGGGGCATCGCACGGCGTATCTGTGGGAGCGGGTGTGGGAGCGGGATGCCTGGCTGGATCTTCTGGGGCGGTTCGTTCACGTCGAGAAGCCGGGCAAGGGAGCGAAGTCCGCCGGGGCCGTGATCTTCCCCCGCTACCATCAGTGGGACGCGGTACTCTCGATCTCCGGCCACGCCCGCCGCCACGGAGCGGGTGAGCACCACCTCGTCCAGCACTCCGCGGGCTCGGGCAAGTCCAATACCATCGCCTGGCTCGCCCACCGCCTCTCAAGCCTCCACAACGCGGAGAACGCGAAGGTCTTCGACAAAGTCGTCGTCATAACCGACCGGGTCGTGCTGGACAAACAGCTACAGGACACCATCTACCAGTTCGAGCACGCCCACGGCGTCGTCCAGAAGATAGACGAGTCCTCCACCCAACTCGCCGAGACCCTCGCCGGAGAATCCGCCCGCATCATCATCACCACGCTCCAGAAGTTTCCGTTCATCCTGGACAAAGTCTCGGACCTCTCCTCCCGCTCCTACGCCATACTCGTGGACGAGGCCCACTCCTCCCAGACCGGCGAGACGGCCAAAGACCTGCGAAAAGTCCTCGGTTCCGGCCCGGTAGGAGTTGGAGACCTCGCCGCCGAAGGGCCGGAAGACTACGAGACCGGCGAAACCGTCGCGGACCCGGCGGAGGAGGCGCTTACCCGCGAGGTCGAGGCCCGCGGCCAGCAGGAGAACATCAGCTTCTTCGCGTTCACCGCCACGCCCAAGGGCCGCACCCTGGAGATGTTCGGGAACTACGACGAGGAGGTGGACCACAACGTCCCGTTCCACCTCTACTCCATGCGCCAGGCAATAGAAGAGGGCTTTATCCACGACGTGTTAGCCAGCTACCTCACGTACGCGACTTACTGGAAGATCGAGAAAGCCGTGGAGGAAGACCCGGACTACGACCCCGGTAAGGCCGGTGCGGCCATCGCCCGCTTCATAACCCTCCACGACTACAACCTCTCCCAGAAGGCCGGGATCATCGTCGAGCATTTTCGAGAGCACGTTGCCCGCAAGATCGGGGGCAAGGCCAAGGCGATGGTCGTCACCTCCTCGCGCAAGCACGCCGTCCGCATGACGCTCGCCCTGCGCCGGTACGCCGACGAGCACGGCTACGACAGCATGGGCATCCTCGTCGCGTTCTCCGGCACGGTCGAGGACGACGGCGTCTTCTATACCGAGCCGCGGATGAACGGCTTCCCCGAAGGCCAGACCCCGCGCGAGTTCGAGGAGGACGAGTGGCGCTTCCTCGTAGTCGCGGACAAGTACCAGACCGGCTTCGACCAGCCGCTCCTGTATGCGATGTATGTGGACAAGGTGCTCACGGGGCTCGCCGCCGTGCAGACGCTCTCGCGCCTCAACCGCCGCGCCGAGGGCAAGGACGGCACGTTCGTCCTCGACTTCCGCAACGACGCCGAGGCCATCCGGGCCGAGTTCGAGCCCTACTACGGCGAGACGGTCGCACCGCCCACCGACCCGAACCTGCTCCACGACACCCGCCGCGCCCTCGACGAGTACGGCGTGCTCCGCCCCGAGGAGATAGAAAAGGTCGCCGCGCTGCTCGTTACTACGGATGGAGCTTCGACCCACGCCCGAATCCACGCGGCGCTCGACCCGGCCATCGACCGCTTCCAGGCTCTCGAAGAAGACGAGCAGGATGCTTTCCGGGACGTGCTGGATCGGTTCGTGCGGACCTATTCGTTTCTCTCGCAGGTCGTCAGGTTCGCGGACGTTGGGTTGGAGCGCGATTATCGGTTCTGCCGGGCGTTATCGGCGTTCGTGCGGCGCGACGTTGGGGCGAGCCTGGATCTCGGCTCCGAGGTCGAGCTGACGCACCTGCATTTCGAGCAGACTTTCGAGGGGTCCGTGGCTTTGGAGTCGGAGCAGGGGGTCGTCACCGCGATCTACGGTGACGGTACGGGACCGCAACAGGAGCCCGAATCCTCGCCACTCTCTCGGATCATCTCAAAGCTAAACGAGCGTTTCGGCCTCAAGCTCACCGAGGCCGACCGGCTCCACCTTGACAGCATCGCCCAGGAGCTGGCAGACGACGAGATCGTGCAGCGCCAGGCCGCCGCCAACACACTGGGCAACTTCGGGGTGCAGTTCCCCCAGCACTTCCAGAGAGCCGTCGTGGACCGCCTCACCAGCGCCGAGGACTTCTCCTACAAGCTACTCGGGGACGAAGACGTGGCCGAGCAGGTCCGGCGGGTCTACCTGCCGCTCGTGTACGGTCGGGCGAAGGTCGCCTGGCAAGAGCACTGTCCCATCGGTGAGCTGCTCGGCCCGCCGCCGAAAGAAGGCGAGCACCTCGAATACAAGTCCACGTTCCGTACCCACGCCGAGACCGGTGAGCTGTTCAAACCACTCCAGACGGCCAGCCTCAAAACCATCGCTGCTTTCCTAAACAGTCGGGAAGGAGGGACGTTGCTCATCGGGGTGGCCGATGATGGAACGGTCTTCGGCCTCGAATCCGACTACGCCACGCTTCGCAAAGAGGGCAAGGATGATCGAGATGTGTTCCTATTGCATTTGAGGCAGGCCGTGATCAACGCCGTCGGGCTCGCTGCGGCGGTGAACGTGGGAGGGGAGATCCTGGAGGTTGGAGGTCGGGACCTCTGCCGGGTACACGTAAAGCCATCATCCTTTCCGGTCGAGGCGGAGGTGACAGAGGTGGACAGGAACGGACAGCACGTCAAGAAGACCGTCTTCTACGGCCGTTTCGGCAACGGCACGCGGGCTATCCCGGACCCTGGAGAGCGCGAGCGGTACAAAACCAATGTCTGGGGAGCCTAGAGCATTTCGCGGGCGAGAGCTTGGTATCTCGTGTGGTGTGCATCCGGGTTCTGTAAGATAAGAGCCGTTTTGTGGTGGAGGAACACGTATTCGCGAAGGGTGTTCGTTTGAAGCGTCTGCGCGTGCTGATGACCCGGCAAGAGATCGCGCCGGAGAGGCTACCCGGTGCGACCGTCGTCATCCTGGACGTGTTCATGGCTACGACGACCCTCCTCACCATCCTGGAGAACGGCGCCCGAGGCGTGTATCCGGTCGAGAGCCTGGAAGAAGCCGACCGCGTCAGGGAGAAGCTGGACAGAGGGTCGCTCCTGCGCGGCGGCGAACAGGACGCCGCCCGGATAGACGGCTACGATCACGGGCCGTTCCCGTATGAGTACGTCCCGGAAGTCGTCAGGGACAAGGACGTCATCTTCGTCACCACCAACGGAACCCGCGCCATCGCCGACGTGGCCGGCGCCGACCGGGTTCTGTTGGGCAACCTCCGTAACGCGCCGGCCGTAGCCCGCTGTCTCGAAGACTCCGGCGCGGAGTCCATCTACCTCGTCTGCGCGGGTTCCGCCGGTCGCTTCACCGTGGAGGACTTCCTCGGGGCGGCCACGATCGTCTCTCATATGGATGCCGGCGGCTGGAGGCTAAACGACGCGGCGTGGCTCGCGCTTGACTTCATGGAACGCCACGCGGGTAAGACCGAGGAGCCGCTAAAGCAGAGCCGGGCCGGACGCTGGTTTGTGGACAATGACCGGATGGACGACCTCCATTTCGTCGCGGACGTGGGGGCGAGTGAGATCGTCCCGGAAGTAGTTGAAGGAAAGCTCCGCCGCGCCCACGAGTCGGCGCGGCGAGAGGTCTCCGATGCCAACTAGAGAGGAATAGCGGTATGACAGAGACCATAAGAGTGCGCGAGGGAGAAGACTTCGACCTCGCTACCGTCGAAAAATACTTGCGCGGGCGCATAGAAGGTTTGCCCGAAGGAGACCTCGAAGTCCGGCAGTTCCCGTCCGGCGCCTCGAACCTGACGTATCTGTTGAAGGTCGGGGAGTGGGAAGGCGTCCTCCGCCGCCCGCCGCTTGGGCCGATACCGCCGAAGGCCCACGATATGGGCCGCGAGTCCGGCATCCTGGCGAAGCTAAACGCCGCTTTCCCGCTGGCCCCGAAGCCCTACTTCTTCTGCGACGACGAGTCGGTCATAGGGGCGCCGTTCTACGTGATGGAGCGGCGCGAGGGTGTGGTCATAAACGAGACTTTCCCCGAGGGAACGGAGGTTACCGAAGAACTGTGCCGCGGCATCTCGCGCATGGTCGCCGATACTCTGGTGGAGCTTCACGCCGTGGACCCCTGGCAGGCGGGACTTGGAGACCTCGGCAGGCCGGACGGTTTCCTGGAACGGCAGACGCACGGTTGGATCTCGCGCTACGACAAGGCGAAGACCGACGAGATAGACGAAGTCGGGCCGCTCACCGAGTGGCTCGCTAAAGACATACCAGAAAGCCCGCCCCCGACCATCATCCACAACGACTACAAACTCAACAACTTCATCCTCGATCCCGAGGACCTGACCGACGTGCGGGCCGTACTCGACTGGGAGATGACGACCGTCGGAGACCCGCTCTTCGACCTCGCCGTGTCTCTGACGTACTGGATCGAACCGGACGACTCCGAGGACCTCAAGCAGGTCCTGCCGACCGTGACGGATGCTCCCGGCTTCATGACGCGCAAGGAGCTCGTTGACTACTATGCCGAACAGAGCGGGCGCGACCTCTCGGACATGCACTGGTATCTCGTCTTCGGCTACTTCAAGCTTGCCGGAATCCTCCAGCAGATCTATGCCCGCTGGCACAACGGCCAGACGAAGGACGACCGCTTCGCCGACTTCGACGAGCGGGTGCGGACCTTGATCCTCCACGCCCACGACCTCTCCCGGACGGGAGAAGTCTGATGGCCTCGAACAAGATCGGCGTTCTCGGCGCCGGCACGATGGGCGCGGGGATAGTCCAGCTTGCCGCCCAATCCGGCTACGAGGTCGTGGCTTGCGACCTCGGTGTCGAAGCTCTCGAACGCGCCCAACTCTACGTCCGCCAGGGCCTCTCGCGCTTCGCCGGCCGTGGCGCGTTCTCGGAAGAGGACGCGAAAGCGCACTACGAACGCATTCACTGGACGACGAGCATGGACGACTTCCGCGACGCGGAGGTCGTCATAGAGGTGATCGTGGAGAAGGTTGGCCCGAAGAAGGAGGCCTTCGCCGCCCTCGACGCGCTGCTCCCGCCCGAGTCGTACATCTTCACCAACACATCCTCCATCTCCATAACGGATCTCGCCTCGGCCACGAATCGCCCGGAGAAGGTCTGCGGGACGCACTTCTTCACCCCGCCGCCGGTCCGCGAGGCGGTGGAGATACCGCGCGGCCTCCTGACGAGCGACGAGACGGTCGAGCGGGCGAAGGCGCTCATAACCTCCTTCGGCAAGCTCCCGATAGTAGTCCAGAAAGACGTTCCGGGTTTCGTGGCGAACCGTTTCTTGATGCCGCTAATCATCGAGGCGGCCCGGCTCCTGGAAGAGGGCGTAGCCAGCAAGGAAGACATAGACCTGCTGGTGAAGAAGGGGATAGGGTTCCCGATAGGTCCATTCGAACTCGGGGACTTCATCGGCCTGGACGTGGCCCTCGACGTAACGACCTACGTCCACGAAGAGCTTGGAGAACCCTACTATACCCCGCCGCGCATCTTGAAGGAGATGGTGCGGGCGGGCAAGCTCGGCCAGAAAACAGGCGAAGGTTTCTACAAATACTAGAGGTCAGCAGACAACCAAAAATAAATAACTGAAAGCTGACGGGCTACGACCGAAGGGAGCCAGATGGGAAGACTCGAAGGCAGGGTGGCGATGGTTACGGGTGCGGCCCGCGGTATCGGGCGGGCCACGGCGGAGCGTTTCGCCCGCGAGGGCGCGCGCGTGTGTCTTACGGACGTGAGCCCGGACGGCGCGTCCATAGCCGCCAAGGAACTCGTGGATGGGGGCATGGACGCCATCGCCGCGCGGGTGGACGTGACCAGCCGCACGGAGGTCGAGAGCGCGATGGACAGGGTCATGGACCGCTACGGGCGTCTCGACATCCTGGTCAACAACGCGGGAGTAACTCGGGACAATTTGATCTACAAGATGGTCGACGACGAGTGGCGGACGGTGCTTAACGTCCACCTGACCGGCGCGTTTCTGTGCACCCGGGCCGCCCAGAAGCACATGGTCCAGAACAACTACGGCAGGATCGTCAACCTCTCCTCGACTTCGGCGCTCGGTAACCGGGGCCAGTCCAACTACTCGGCGGCGAAGGCGGGGCTCCAGGGCTTCACCAAGACCCTCGCCATGGAGCTTGGCCGCTACGGCGTCACGGTCAACGCCGTAGCCCCCGGATTTATCGAGACGGAGATGACCCGCGCCACCGCCGAGAGGATGGGCGTCGACTGGGCGGACTTCGTCGCGGCCCGCGTCCAGGACATCCCCGTCCGCCGCGGCGGCAGGCCGGAGGACGTGGCCTCGGCCATCCTGTATTTCGCCTCCGAGGAAGCCGGTTTCGTCAACGGCCAGGTCCTTTACGTCGCAGGCGGACCGAGGGCCTAGTGCTGTACGAAGAGTTCCTCGGCCAGCGCTCCGAGCCGGTAAGAAACTTCGTCGAGCGCGGGGCGGTTCGAAAGTTCGCCGAGGCGATCGCCGACCCGAACCCGCTCTACGTGGACGAGAATGCAGCGAAGAATAGCCGCTACGGGCGCCTGCTCGCGCCGCCGACCTTCCCGCGAACGTTCGACTACGGGGCGATAGAGGGGCTGGAGTTGCCGGTGGCCGGGATGATCCACGGCGAGTTCCGAATTGGTTATGAGCGTACGCTGTTCGTCGGGGAGGAGGTCCTGTGCTGCATGGAACTGAAGGACTCCTACGACAAGCAGAGCCGTCGGGGGTTGCTTGGGTTTTTGATCTTCGAGCGTACCGGCGAGAGCCCGGAAGGTGAACTTATCTTCACCACGAACGATATCGTCGTCGTGACGGAGATGGTGAGAAAGGTGATCAAAGCGTGAGCAGTGTGCCAGACTGGAGCGTCGGCGAGGAGGTCGAGGAGCGGACCCTGCCGCCGATCAAGCGCGTCCAACTCATCAAGTACGCGGGAGCCTCTGGGGACTTCAACCCGATCCACCTGGTTGACGAAGCCGCTGACGAGGCCGGGCTCCCCGGTACCATCGCCCACGGGATGCTGACCGTCGCCACGATGGGCCTGCTCTTCTCACCCTACCTGCGGCATGGCTACGTCAAGACGTTCCAGAGCCGGTTCTCCGGGATGGTCTTCCTCGGCGACGTGCTGCGCGTAGGGGGACAGGTGAGCGGGGCCGAGGAGCTTGAAGAGGGACGGCTGCACACCTTCGAGGTGTACGCGCGCAGGGGCGAGGATACCGTGGCCTCTGGCAGCGTCGGCTTCCTGGTATACGGTGATTGATTTTCGAGATGGGAGATGGTGTGGAGAGTAAAGAGAGAACTCTGGACAAGGAGCAGTTGACCCGCCTGGCGCAATATTTCGACGAGAAGGTCACGTTTTCGAGACACATCAAGTCCCGTGTGGAAGAGGTCGAGAAGGGCCGGGCGGTCTGTCATATAGACGTCGAAGACATCCATCTCAACGGCAATGGGACCCTGCACGGCGGGGTCTACGCCTCGCTCATAGACAACGCGATGGGGCTCTCGGTGGCGGCGATGGTGGGGCTCAGGACGGCGACCATCGCGCTGAACGTCAGCTTCCTGGGGGCTGTGCGGGAGGGGCGCATCGTGTGCGAGAGCCAGGTCGTCCATCGGACGCGACGGATCGCGACGGTCGAGGCGAAGGTCCACGACAGCGAGGGGAACCTCGTGGCGCTCGGTACGGGGACGTTCAGGATCTTCGAGAAGAGTGGAGATCCTATCGTGTGATCCCTCCCAGGGTTTTGCCTGTATCATTTACGGTTAGATAGGCGGAAACGGGGAATCCGCCGTAGTGGGAGCCCTTACTTACAAGGAGGAGATATGTTCCGCACGGAGAAGCCGTGGCTGAAGGTCTACGAGGGATACGCCGAACCGGAGGCCGAAATCTTCGATGGTTCTGTCTACGAATTTTTTCCGCGACTCTGTCGAGCGACATCGGGGCAAGACCGCACTGACGTTCTACGGGACGGGGTTCGAGTTCGAGCGTCTACAGGCGCTTGCCGAGAAAATGGCCGCCTCTCTCGCCGCGAGCGGCGTGAAGAAGGGCGACCGGGTCGCGCTAATGCTTCCAAACTGTCCGCAGTACGTCATCGGATTCTTCGGCGTCCTCAAGCTCGGGGCAATAGTTACGCAGCTAAACCCGATGTACGTCGAGCGCGAGATCGAACACATCCTCACCGACTCCGGCGCCGAGACAATCGTCGTCTACGAGGACATGTACCCGAGGGTAAAGTCCGTCTTGCCGGTGTCGAAACTCAAGAACGTTATCGTCGTGAGCCTGCAGGGTGAGCCCGAGGGGTTGGAGGCCGGACATCACAGCTTCGGCGATTTCCTGGGTATGGACGCCGGTCCCGCGCCGGAGGCGGAGATAGACCCGGCGGAGGACGTGGCCGCGCTCCAGTACACGGGCGGCACGACCGGCGTATCCAAGGGCGCGATGCTGACCCACCGGAACCTAGTCGCCAACGTCCAGCAATCACTCGACCTGTTCATAGACGACCCCGGCGCGTTCTCGAACAACCAGAAGATAATGGGTATGTTGCCGATGTTCCACATCTTCGGGTTGACGTGCGTAATGCTCTTCGGCATCCGCCAGGGTTTAAACCAGCTCCTCGTGCCACGGTTCGATCCAGACGAAGTCCTGAACCTCGTCAAGGAAAACAAGCCGGTCATGTTCTCCGGCGTCCCGACGATGTTCATGGCGCTTAACAGCAGCGGCGCGGACTTGAGGAAGCATCATTTCCACGAGGTCCGTATCTACAATTCCGGCGGCGCGGCCCTTCCAATAAACCTCAAGCGGTCCTTCGAGGACAAGACCGGATGTCCGCTCTTCGAGGGTTACGGGCTCTCGGAAGCCTCGCCGGTCACGCACTTTAACCCGCCGTTCACCGGGGCGGGGCGTGAAGGGAGCATGGGCGTCCCCCTGCCGAGCACCGACGCGAGGATAGTGGACGGCGAGACGGGCGAGAACGAGATGCCGACCAATGAGCCTGGGGAGCTAATTATCAAGGGACCGCAGGTCATGAAGGGCTATTGGAACATGCCGGACGAGACGGCGAAGACGCTTCGCGACGGCTGGCTCTACACGGGCGACATGGCCCGGATGGACGAGGACGGCTACTTCTACATAGTGGACCGGAAGAAAGACATGATCGTCGCCAGCGGCTACAACGTGTACCCGCGTGAGATCGAAGAAGTCCTCTTCGAGCACCCCGACGTATCCGAGGCCGTCGCCGTCGGCGTCCCGGACGAGTACCGGGGCGAAACCGTCAAGGCCTTCGTCGTCAGGAAGGCCGGCGGCAGCGTGACCGAAGACGAAATAATCGCCTTCTGCAAGGAGCGTCTCGCCCCCTATAAGACTCCGAAATCGCTAGAGTTCCGCGACGAGTTGCCGAAAAGTACCGTCGGCAAGCTCCTCAGGCGCGTACTCGCCGACGAAGAGCGCGGAAAGGTCGGAGCCGCCGCGCCGTCCGGGACGGAGACCATGCCTCCTTCCCCGAGTTAGAAAGGACCTTTAATTGAACACTCTGGATCTCTTCCGCCTCGATGGAAAGACCGCTATCGTGACAGGTGGCGGCCGGGGCCTCGGTCAGTACATGGCCG
>JBBPZZ010000007.1:0-20525 GCA_038198445.1 Rubrobacterales bacterium | reverse complement strand
CTCGGAGCAAGGAAGCTCTCGTAGAAGCGACGGGTCAGGCGCTTGATGCGATCACCCCCGAAGACATCCGCGGCTTCTACAACGACTGCGGATACCGCGTATCCTTGCAGTCGTAATGAAAATCGCTCTAGGCTTTTTAGTACCAAGACGCCCCGACCCCCGGCGAAGGTTCGGGACGCTCTGTCTGGCTGAAGACTCCGGAGCCAACGGTTGCCGCCAATTCGTCGGAAGATACTGGCGGGAAGAGAGTGGCCTGATCCTCTTTTTATTGAACAAGGTGCGCTGTTGAGGCGAGAGTAAGCAGCCGGGGATTTGAGCCGTTCAGGCTCCATTCGATGCTCGTGACGGAGGTGTTGGGGACGCGCTGATCGCCGGAGAGCATCTCCGGCCCGAAAAGGTCTCTGAGAAAGGCCCGCATCGCACCTCCGTGAGAGACAACGACTATGCGGTCTCCAGTTTCGTGACGCTCTCTGATCTTTGCGATACCGACCTCGAAGCGGGCCAGCACCTCTTCGTCAGTCTCCGCGCCCACCAGCGTCCAGCGTTCTTCCTCCGGGATGCTCAGGAACTTCTTCATCAGTTCCGGGTCCCAAGCTTCTCGGTCTTCTCGGGTCGTACCCTCCAGTAGTCCGCCGCGCCGCTCCATCAGTTCCGTAACCGGGGTTACCTCGCCGCGAAACCCTGCTTCGCGCCCGATTATCTCAGCGGTCTCGAACGCCCGGCTCAGGGGGCTCGAGTAGATCGCATCTAGCCTCTTGTCGGCAAGAGCCTGGCCTGCAAGCGTGGCCTGTGAGCGACCCTTTTCAGAGAGAGGGAATTCCATCTGACCTTGCCAGACGCCGCTCGCGTTCGCGATAGATTGTCCGTGCCGTATGAGTAACATCTCTTGTGTATTGGGCATGACGTTAAGGGTAGTGCATGGAGGCGGCTTTCGGCAACCATGCCCTGATGCTAGAATCGGCTGCGTTAAAGTAGGTATCGAGTAAGCCGAGGGGGGCACCGGATGTTCTGGAGACGCAACGACGGAGAACCGTCCGAAGAACGGCCCGTGGAAGAGGCTCGGCAAGAACCTTCGGGACCTATCCAGATCGAACGCGACGCCCAACGCCCGGCGACTATCCTACGTGTAGCTGGAGAATTCGAGGAACGCGGCGCCACGATTCTTGAGCTTTTCAAGGAGATACAGACGCCTCATGACCAGACCGTTATCCCAATACATCTGTCTCAAAACGGCGAAGAATTTCTTGTGGAGGTATCCACCCGCTCCTGGAACGAAGAAGGGATCCAGGCTGCCCTTTACATGGCCGCGGTCGTGCGAGGTTCCGAGTATGCGGACAAAGGACTTGAGATCCTCAGCGCCTATCCGGTTCCCGGAGAGGTGGAGTTCTTTTTTGGGCGCTCGCCCGCGGCGCTCTTTCAGTTAGACCTCTTGCGCGGCAGCCTGGAGCATCCAGAGGAGTTCGCCGAGCTCTTTAGAGAAACGGCCGGACGTCACTGGGATATAGACCTCGCATATGAGAGAGAGGGGCTACCGCTCGTCGAGGAGCTTCTCACCTCCGCCCTGAACGCGCGCAATGAGCAGGGCGACCTTCCGCCGATCCTTACTGCGCTCGTGGATGGGCTCGGGTGCTTCTTAGGGGAGGTCATCCGGCGCGACGCGCAAAACCCTAGCTCCTGGAACACCGCGACCGAATGGGGCGACGGAATGGTACTGGAGTTTGACGAGGTCGTCCTGGACCCGATCGGCAAGGCCCGCTCTTTTTTACACGAAGGGCCGGATGACTCCGTAGCCTTCTACGCCGACTATGTCCTGCGAGAGTTGGGCGATGCTAGCGCATCAAAGGAAGAAGCTGGTTCCTAAGAGTCGTAGCGCTTACGCAACTCGCGGATAATGAGGTTGGAGTCGACGAGTACCTCACCGCCGATAGTCAAGATCGGGATTGCGCGCTGCCCGGAGAGCTGTATGACCTCCGACCGGCCATCGGCATCGGCGTTTACGGGCTCATAATCGAGCTGGAGCCGATCCAACTCCTTCTTCACCCTCCTGCAGTACGGGCAATAATCGCCCGTGTACAGCCTTATGCTCTCAGCGCTTTCTCGCGTTACACTCAAGCTATGCCTCTCAATGGTCGCTATTAAATGGTACCTCTAAGCAAACGATATTATACTCGTTGCCGAATGTATTCAAAAGGCGCTGGTCAACGTCTACACAAAGTATGCCAAAAGGGTAAGGCTTCACCAGTGGTTCATAGTAACCGTTAGCTGGAAGTATAGACTTGAGATATTTGATGTAGAGAGTCTGGCGAAACCCTCAACGGCGTGCTAGGGTTTGGTCTGCAAGAGAGGGGGCTCTCTTTGACGGGCGTAGCCTCGATTTGGATACTGTTGTATCTATCCACGAAGGGTAGGATGGTTGGACCTCAAGAATCCGGAGGGTAATAGATCTAGGTCCGGTGCCGAGGAGAACGCTTTGACAGGTTTTCTCGGAGAGTCTCGTCGTTCCAGGAAAAGTAGGCGCCGGGGGCTGGGATTTGCCGGACCCTTGATCATAGCCTGCGCGGTTATCGCCATGTTGGTGGGCGCGGACTACTGGATGAATTCTGGCAAGATCTACCACGGCGTGAAGGTAGGGAACATCGCGCTCGGCGGAAAGACTCCGCGGCAGGCCGAGAAGATCGTCAAGGAACGCACCTCTGGAGCGCTAAAGGAAGTCCGTTTCAGCGGCCCCGAGCAGTTTACCCGCACCGCCGATGACATGGGTGTCGACTTTAGAGTAAATGACACTGTCGCAAAGGCATACGCGGTAGGGCGCGAAGGCAGTCTGCTCGACCGCCTCAAGCAGAGGTTCAAGGTCGCCTACGGCACGATAGTCATAGCGCCCGAGGTCGATTACCAATCCAAGAAGGCGCGAGTCCAGGTGGAGAACCTCGCCTCGCGGCTCGATGAGAAGCCGAAAGAAGCCTCTATGAGTATCTACGGCTCCAACGTTCAGGTCGGGGAATCCAAAGAAGGATATCGGACTGATGTCGAGGCCACCATGCAAAGTGTTAACAAAGCAGTTCAAAACATGAGCGGTAATGCCAGGATAATCGGCAAGGTGCTCCAGCCGGAGACCAAGACGGACGCGGCCAGGGAAGCCGCGGCGAAAGCCAAAAAAGCGATGAACGGAGAGATCGCTGTGACCTCCGGCAATCAGAAGTGGACGCTCTCTCCAGAGGAAATAGGGTCTACGCTGGATATCAAGAAAGAAGGCGGGGCCGTCCAGGTCGAGGTGAACCGGGACCGTCTCAAGAATGCTCTGGCAAATGTCTACGCGGACCTTACGGTTCAGCCGGTGGAAGCTAACTACCTGGTGAACGGTTCAAATGTCTCGGTAACCCCCGGACAGACGGGGGTGAGCGTCGAAGACAAGAAGTTTTTGGATTCCATCGAGTCGGGGATCTTCCAGGGCAAGCGCGATTATGCGGTGCCGGTTGCAAAGGACGAGCCTAAACTCACGACCGCCGAGGCCGAGAAGCTGAAACCGACGACCCTCTTGAGTTCTTACCGGACGAACTACAATACCTACGACGATAGTCCTGGCCGGGTAACGAACCTGGATATAGCCTCGGGCGCGGTCAACGGCACGATATTGGCTCCTGGCGACATCTTCTCTTTCAACGCTCTCGCGGAGCCGCAGCAGTACAAAAAGACCAAAGTCATAATCAAGGGTAAGGTAGATGAGGCGGAAGGTGGCGGCTTGTGCCAGGTATCCTCCACGCTTTACATGGCCGCGAACGAAGCGGGCCTCGAACCCGTCGAGCGCCACCCGCACTACGCGGAGCTTCCCTACATCAGGCCGGGCTTCGACGCCACGGTCTGGTTCGGGGCGTTAGACATGAAATTCAAGAATACATCGCCTGGGTACGTGCTCATCCAGGAGTGGGTGGACGCGGACGGGTGGGTCAACGCGGCGATCTACGGTAAGCCCAGCGATGTTCACGTGGACATGAGCTCCAAGAAAGTCTCCACGTCACAGGACAGCGAAGGCAAACCGGTAACGAAGTGGGTTACGTATAAGAAAGTCACCCAGAACGGCAAGGTTACCTTCGACGGCACCCTCCACACGGATACCTACAAGTATCTCAAGCCCGCTGAGGACTCAGCTTCCACGGACGCCCGGCCGCCGAACTAGGCTGGATCTAGGAGCCGCCCACCTCGACGATTATCTCGACCTCGACTGGGGAGTCGAGCGGCAGTTCCGCTACGCCCACGGCCGAGCGGGCGTGCAGCCCTTTCTCTCCGAAGACTTCTCCCAGAAAATCCGAGGCTCCATTCAAGACTTGTGGCTGTCCGTTGAAGCCCGCGGCCGAAGCGACGAAGCCGGTAACCTTCACAATGCGGCTTATTTCATCCAGGCTGCCGGCCTCCGCCGATGCCGCCGCGAGGGCGTTCAGGGCGCAGAGCCTGGCGGCTTCCTGGGCTTCTTCAACGGCGACTGCTTCGCCTACCTTGCCCCTCATGAACAAGTCGCCGTCCTTAAACGGGAGTTGTCCAGCAGTAAAGATCAAATCCCGCGCGCGTATCGCTGGCACGTAGGAGCCCGCGGGCGCGGGACCCTGGGGTAGCTCGTAGCCTAGTTCGTGGAGGCGGTCGCTTGGAGCTGGCATCTATCTCAGAGCCTCTTCGTACTCGCTCGGGTCGTAGATGAGCGGGTAGCTGTCTTGGAGAGTGTCGGCGGCGATTACCTCGCCAACGATGACCGTATGGTCCCCCGCCCGGACGGTGTCGAGGACTTTGCAGTCGAGGTAGGCCAGGCAGTCGAGGAGGAACGGAGATCCCCCCGGCGTCAGGCCGTAGGGGATTCCCAGCAGCTTGTCGTGGTATTCACCGCTGGTCTCGCTGAAGTGCGTGGCTATATCTACCTGATCGTCGCGCAAAATGCTCAAGGCGAAAGTAGAACTTTCGAGGATCAGATCGTGGGTGTACCGGTCGTCGCGCACGGCAACGGCCACGCAGGGCGGACGCTCGGAGGTACGCATTACCCAGGAGGCGGTCATGGCCGTGGATTGACGGCCCCGGCGAGTACCAAGGACGTAGACGCCGTGGGTAAGGTACTTCATCGCCCCGAGGATAGCGCCGTGTTCGTGTAGGTCTCTCTCCACCGTCCTCCATTTCGTCGGGGACTCGGGTTGCTATGTATACAAGTATTTTACCAGCAAGCAGCGAGTATACTGCGGTCTATGTCTTGTGAGCGGATTTTCGCCGAATGAACGCGGAGTTGGTCGCGGCGGGAATCTTGCAGGCCGTGGTCTATTTGCTGTTTATAAGGATGATGGACCTCTATGAGAGGGAGCCGCTACGCTACGTCGTCCCCGTCTTCATCTGGGGTTTTACGGTGGCCGTGATCGGCGCCCTCGTCTTCAATACGCTCGCCGAGATAACTATCAGCACCGTGGCGAGCGCGAACGTGACGAGCTTTATTACGGCGGTGTTCGTGGCCCCGGTGGTGGAGGAGAGCTCGAAGGGGCTCGCGCTGCTACTGGTGTTCCTGGTCGCTTTCCTGATGAGGTACAGAACCGGCTCGATGGAGTTTTCGGGAGTCATGGATGGGATCGTCTACGGGTCCGCCGTAGGGTTCGGGTTCGCAATCGCGGAAGATTTGCTTTACTACGCGCAGTTTGGGAGCGAGGCGTTCCTGATGCGAAGGATCTTCGGGGGATTCGCGCACGCTTCTTTTACGTCTCTGACCGGAGTTGGCATCGGGCTGATCCCGTGGGTCCGCTCTAATTTTCTCAAGGTCTTGTTGCCGTTCCTGGGACTTGGATGCGCGATGCTGCTGCACGCGACGTTCAACTTCACGGCGAGCGTATTCGGCCCCGTAGCCTACGCGGTGTTGTTTATCGTAATCCTGGCCTACATCGTCCTTATAGCCGTGTGGCTTCACGTTGAGCGGCGTACGATCCGGGACGAGTTACAGGAGGAGATGAACCTCGGCACCATAAGCGCGCAGGAATACTCTATATTGCCGACGTATTTCCGCCGCACGGCTTACTACCTGGGCCTCATAATCTCGGGGCAGCTCGGTGCCTGGCGGAAAGCCCGCAAAGTCCACGGAATGTCCGTGGACCTCGCATTTACCAAGCGTCTCGCCCGTCACAGGCATGGGGGTCTGCGGCCGGACCACGTGGACCTCCTGCGCCGGAGGATCGGGGCCGCCAGAAGAGCCGCCGCTCCCCTGAGGAGCTAACCGCGTTGGTCAAAGCCTCGGGCGTAATCCTGGCTGGCGGCCGGAGCGCGCGGATGGGACGGGACAAGCTGCCGCTGGAAGTCGGTGGCGTACCGCTCATACATCGCGTCCACGAGATCCTGGCCGCGGAGTGTTCGGAAGTCATGATAGTCGGCCACGAACGTGAGGGGTTGCCTCCGCTGGAGGCGCGATTCATCGAAGACCTGCGTCCAGGGCGTGAGGGGCCTCTGGCGGGTATTGAGGCGGGGCTCGCGGCTTCCGTCAACACGTGTATCTTCGTGGCCGCTGGAGATATGCCGTTCCTGAAAGCGGAAATGGTAGGGTACATGCTGGACCTCGTTGGCGATGGCGTCGCGCGGGCCGCTGTGCCGCGCCACCGCGGCACGCATCCACTGTGCGCGGCCTACGACCGGCGGGTACTGCCCGAGCTAACCGCGGCGCTTGATGGCGGAGTCCGCGCAGCGCGCCGTTTCGTCGAGCTTTTCGAAGGCGTGCGTTACCTGGAAGCAGAGGAGTTGGAGGGGTTCGGAGACCCGGAAACCCTATTGATGAACGTAAATTCGCCCGAAGACCTGGAGCGGGCCGTAGCTATCCACGAAGGCCGTTGAGAATCCTTTCTCTCAAAGGGATCTTCGAGGATTTTCGGGCGCTTCTCGCGGTGTACCGGGGTGGGGAGGTTCTGGGGCGCTACGATGTGAGATCCAAGAACATACGCGTTGCGGCCATTCTGGGAGCGCAGGTTCTTGCGGGAGGGAGAGCGAGCAAGACTCTGGAGGCGCGGGTGAGACACGCGGCCGGGCTCTACGCGGCTGGTGGCTTGGATCTCCTGATCCCAACCGGCGGTCTTGGGGAATATCCTCCAAGAGAGGCGGAGATCATGGCGGAGATACTGCGCTCCGAGGGCGTCCCGGACGAAGCGATGCTTCTAGAAGATCAAGCGGTAAACACCTGGGATTCAGCCATGCGGCTCGCCGATATCGCGCGGGAGAAGGGGATAGAAGAGGTACGGGCCGTAACGGACCCGCTGCACTGCCTCAGGACGGTGAGTGCTTTCCGGGAGGCGGGGCTCAAGACGTGGGCGGAGCCGGTGTATAGTAGCCCGATGTGGCGTGTGCCGTGGATGCGCCGGGGGCAACTTGCTAGAGAGATGGTGGCGTCGGTTTGGTACAGAGTAAGGTACAGGATAGGATCGCGCTCCCGGCGGTAGCCGTCGGGGTGCTGGCGGTCTCGGCGGCGGCGATCTTTATACGGCTCGCTGACGCTCCCGCGCTCGCGGTGTCTTTCTGGCGCTGCGTCCTGGCGGTTCTGCTCCTGCTTCCTATCGCGGCGCTGCGGCGGGAGAAGCTGCCGGAACCTCGCGTCATGGGATGGCTCGCGCTATCCGGGGTGCTGCTGGGCGCGCATTTCGGGTTCTGGATCTCATCCCTCGACTACACGAGCGTCGCGGCGAGCGTGGTACTGGTCTGTACGGCGCCGGTCTTCGTCGCGATCCTGGCTTACCTGACGCTTGGCGAGAAGACGTCGCTGGTATCGTTCGGGGGCATCCTGGTCGCCATGCTTGGGGCGGTCCTTATAGCCGGTGACCGTTCGGTGGGCTCCGCCGCCCTGTACGGAAACGTGCTGGCGCTCATCGGGGCGGTGACGATAGCGGTCCATCTGCTCATCGGACGGCGGACGCGCACCGGGGGTCTCGGCGTCCTTCCGTACTCGATAATCGTCTACTCCGCCGCCGCGCTCACGCTGCTGCCGGGGGTGCTAATCTCCGGCGACCGTCTCTGGGGGTATTCCGGAGAGACGTGGTTCTGGCTCTGCGCGATCACGCTGGGACCGCAGATCCTGGGCCACACGGTCTTCAACTGGGCGCTCCGCTACGTGGAAGCCTCGCTGATCTCCGCTTCCGTCCTCGTCGAGCCGGTTGCCGCATCTTTCCTGGCGTGGCTGATCCTGGCCGAGAAACCTGGGCTGGCGACTGTATTCGGCGGCTCTATTGTGCTTACGGGTCTCTACCTGCTCCTGCGCGGACGACGTGTCCCGGTCAAGCCCGTGGATTGATTCTCTCCGGCAGCAAAAATCTCTTACAAACTGTCTGGACAGGATGTTGTATGCTGCATTCCGCAGGCGACTTTAGTTTATTGGAGAGGCTTTTGGGACCGCTTAGAACCGGCTTTTTTTATGGCATCCTGGCCGTGTTGGCGACCGTTGCGATCGACCTCCGCTTCCTCTACGTGGACCCGGCTGCGACTCCGGCCTGGATATTGTCGGTCTGCGAGACTTTCCTCCCGCTGTTGGGGGCGGCGGTGCAGATTTTCCTCGGTATTCTCGCGGCGATCCGGGTGCGCCCGAACCGTCTTGACCCGGATGTGCCGTACCGCTCGATCCTGTTGCGTGACTGCGCGATGGCCGCCACGATCGTAGCGGTGATGGTGGGGATTACGCTTTTCCTCACGACGGCGCTGCAGGCCACGGTCCTGGCGGACAGTATGCGCGGATACGCCAGCGAAGTGTCTCCGAAAATAGCCACTTACGTCAACGATTACGGCAAGGAGCTTCGCAACCCGCCCCCGGAAACGAGCGCGTCGGAGATCGAAAAGAACCTCCAGCCGCCCACGCTCCAGTATCTCGGGCGCTCCATCTCGAACTTCGTCCTGCGGGCCTTGTTTATCGGCGTTCTGGGCGCCGTGGTCGGGCTGATCCGGGGCTGGTCCTGGCAGCGGAGGGAGGGGGTACACGCCGAACCCTCTGCTGCATCATCGGACGTCTCCAGGGCGGGCGGAACGCGGGACTCGTGAACGCTCTCCGGGGCGACGCGGTCGCCGCGGCGTTGCTCCTCGACGCCGCGTTCGGAGAGCCTCCCGCGTCCGTCCATCCAACCGTGATGATGGGACGCGCGATCTCTGCGTTCGAGCAAGTGGCGCTCTCTCCGAAGAATCCCATACCCGCACGGCTATCCGGCCTGGCCCTGGTCCTCGCTCTGCCCGCGCTAGTCTATCTCTGCACGCGAGCCTTGTTGAGAACTATGCCTCGCGGCCTCCGACGGCCGCTGGAGGCCGCCCTGATCTTTACCACCCTCTCGATGCGCGGCCTCGCCGAAGCCGCCGCCGCGGCCGAACGCGAGTTGAAAAACGGCCGCCTCAACAATGCCCGAAAGCGCGTGGGAGAGTTTGTCGGACGCGACACCGAAGGTCTCTCCGAGTCCGAGGTTGCGCGTGCCGCTGTCGAGTCCGTAGCCGAGAACACCAGCGACGGCGTGGTCGCCCCGATGCTTTACGGTTCGCTGTTCGGAGCGCCGGGGGCGCTGGCCTACAAGGCTCTGAACACCCTCGACTCGATGGTCGGGTATAGGAACTCCAAATACGAGCAATTCGGCTGGGCCTCGGCCCGCCTCGACGACTTGGCGAACTTCGCTCCTTCGCGGATGACTGCTGTCGCCACGGCGGTCTTCGGCGGACCCGCCGCGTTTCGCGCCGCGCTCCGCTTCGGGGCGCTGACCGAGAGTCCGAACGCCGGCTGGGCCGAGGCGGCATTCGCCGGCGCGCTGGGCGTGAGACTCGGCGGCGCGAACTACTACGGCGGTGTGCCGCGCAATGGCCCCATACTGGGTGACGGTCGTCAGCCTGCGGCCGGCGACATCCCGCGCGCCGTCACGCTTATGCGCCGGTGCTGCATATCGCTCGCCGCGGTTGCTTTTCTGGCGGGGAGAGCCGGACGTGGTTAGCGGCTGGGCCGGGAACTCCGGTGGTCGTCATCATGGGGCGCACGGCGGCGCTCTCGCACGGTTGGAAGGAGTACAGGAGAGCGACTTCCTGGACTTCAGTCAGAACATCAATCCCCTCGGAACTCCCGCTGCGGCCCTCGAAGCCGCGCGCGATGCCCTAGACCTGGATTCCGGGCGATACCCGGATCTCACGTATCCCGAGCTTCGAGAGTCCCTGGCCCGATATCTGGAGGTCTCACCAGAAAATATTCTCCCGACGAACGGCGGCGCCGAAGCCCTGTTCCTCGCGGCCCGCGTGGCCGCTGGCGGAGGAGCAAAGAAGAAGGCGCTCATTCTTCACCCTACCTTCAGCGAGTACGCCACCGCAGGCCGGACGGCGGGTTTGGAACCCGACCACGGAATAGCCCGGCGTCCAGAGAACGGCTTCCGGCTTGACTTCGCCGTTTTCGAGGACCTGAAAGACGTGGCGGCGTTCTTTCTCTGCAACCCGAATAACCCGACGGGCGAGGCGCTGTCCAGCGAAGAGGTGACGACGATAGCCGGCATTGCGCGCGAGGCGGGAGCAACCCTCATCGTGGACGAGGCGTTCGCGGACTTCGTCCCGGAAGTCAGCGTGGCCGAGAAGGTGAATGAAAGTCTTGTAGTCGCCCGGTCCTTTACCAAGTTCTTCGGGATACCGGGGCTGAGGCTGGGGTGTCTGGTGACAAGCGATGTAGAGCGCGCGAGGTCTTTCCAGCCGTCGTGGGCCGTCAACGCGGTGGCGGCCGCCGCCGGTATCGCCGCCGCTGGAGATGCCGATTTCATCCGCGCTTCGCTATCTGACACGCCGCGGCTGCGTGGGAAGCTCAGGGCTTCGCTCGGAGCATTGCCGGGGCTTACCGTGTTTCCCGGCGCGGCGAATTTCCTGCTTGTCCGGGGGCCTGAGGGGCTCGTCGAGAAGCTGGCGCGTCGCCGGGTACTGGTGCGGGGGTGCGAGCCGTTTTTGGGGCTCGGGGCCGAGTATTTCAGGGTCGCGGTGAGGAGCGCCGGGGCGAACGAGCAACTTGTCGCCGCGATAAAGGAAGAGTTATAACCGTCCGGGCGTTTATCATTGGCGGCGCCCGCAGCGGCAAGAGCGCCCTCGCCGAGCGGATGGCGACCGCGCTCGGCGGCGAGACCGTTTTGTACGTCGCGACGGCGGTGTTGGCGGGGGATCCAGAGCTACAGCGTCGTGTATCCGCCCATCGTGAACGCAGGCCGCAGGCGTGGGGAACACTGGAGATCGGAGGCGGGCGACTCGAAGCGGTGATCGAGGCGGCCGAGCAATGGGAGACGGTACTTCTCGACTCGGTCACGCTCTGGGTGTCGTCCAGGATGTTCGGCGAGGGGGGCGAGGAGGCGGCCCTTCGGGAGTTGGAGGCTTTCCTCGCCGTGGCGGCGTCCTTGCGTACGCCGGTGATCCTGGTTAGCGACGAGGTGGGCCTCGGTGTCGTGCCGGAGAGTCCGGCGGGCAGGAGGTTTCAGGACCTTCTAGGACTCGTCAACCAGCGGGTGGCAGACGCGGCGGAGGAAGTTTACTTCTGCGTCGCCGGGTTGCAACAGAGGATCAAATAGAATGCGCTCGCTACTGGCTTTTTTCACGATATTGCCAGTAGGACCATCCTCGCTTCGACAGGCCTCGCGGAGCGTATACCTGCTTCCCTTGATAGGTCTGGTGACCGGCCTGCCGGGCGCGGCCGTTTTGCTACTGGCCTACTTCCTACCGGGTGTCGTCGCCGCCGCGTTGGCGCTCGTGGCCGTGTTGCTCGCGGCCGGGTTTCACCACAGTGACGGCGTGCTCGACGTGGGTGACGCCTTGATGGTCCGCGGCTCCCGGAAGCGGCGCCGCGAGGTGCTAAAGGACAGCCGGGTCGGGATCGGCGGGATCGGGGCGCTCTTTGTCGTCTACGCTCCGGCGTTCGCCGCCCTGGGCGCCCTGACCGCCGCATCTCCTGGGCGGGCGGCCCTTGTTCTCGTCGCGGGTGAGGTGGCGGCGCGCTCCGCGATGCTTCTGATGCTCTCCTTCGGCGAGCCCGCGGAGAAGATCTCGTCTTCCGTCGCCTTCGCGCAGGCGCTCAACGGCACGCGGAAACGGGCCGGTATCTTTCTGGCTGTGGCCGCTCCGTTCTTGCTTACATTGCCGCTCGGAGGTTTCGCTGTTGTCTCGGCGCTGGTCGTGCCGCTCGTCGTGCTGCTGGCGCTGAGGACGGCGAATGGAGCGTTCGGCGGCATCGGGGGAGACGTGACCGGGGCGACGGGCGAGTTGGCGCGAACGGCGCTACTCGTGGCGCTCTCCGCGACGATATAGCCTCCCGGTACATCAGGTCCGGGAGGCTGTATCGTTTACCGTCGTGATTGTCGAGATCAGGAGGCCAGGTCGTCGCCGGGCTGCATTACGTGGACGGTCACGCCGGAGGCCACCTCGTCTACGTGCTTTTTGAACTCTTCCGGGGTGCCGGTAAACAGCGGCAGGACCTCGTTACTGTAGTGGATCGGGACGACGTGCCGGACGCCCAGGAGCCGGACGGCGTGCGCCGCCTCATACGGACCCATGACCAGCCTGTCGCCGATAGGGAGCAGGGCCAGGTCCGGGCGGTACAACTCCCCGATAAGGCTCATGTCGCCGAAGATAGAAGTGTCTCCCGCATGATAGAGCTTGAAGCCGCTCTCAAACTCTACGACGTATCCCATCGGCTCGCCGCCGTAGATGGTGCTGCCGTCTTCGGTCTGAATGCTCGACGAGTGGAACGCGTTGACCGCCGTAACTTTTATTCCGCCTATCTGCGCGGTGCCGCCTTTTTGGATCGGTTGAGAACTCTCGACGCCCTGGCTCTGGAGGTAGCTGTATATCTCGAAGTTCGAGAGCGTCGTCGCCCCAGTCTGCCGCGCGAGGGGTATGGCGTCCGCGAAGTGGTCGAAATGGCCGTGCGTTATCAGGATGGTGTCCAGCTCGCCGACCTGCTTCAAGTCCTCCGGCGTTTGAGGGTTGTCCGTGAGGAAGGGATCTATAATGATCTGCTCGTCGCCCGCCGTCGTGAACCGGAACGTCGAGTGCCCGAGGTAGGTGATCCTGGTCCCGCCTAACATCTCTTCCATTGTGGTCCTCCATCAAGTTGGGTTTAATCTCGTGAACCCGAATAGCTTACCGTATACCCTTGCTATATGCTGCGAAATTCGGCCCAACTGGTGACTATAATGCGGCGGGTCCGGCTACCTGGCGGGGACCCGGCTTGACCGCGACCCTGGGAGGCATTTTTGAGACTGGCGATTATCCTGGCGATGCTGGCGGGGATGTCCATTGCTCTGCAGACCGTCTTCAACGTGGCGGGACAGCGCACTTTGGGGTTGCCCATGCTCGTGGCTGTATCGGGGCTCACCACGGGCACGCTAGGCCTCGCTGTCTCCCTGGTCCTCGCGAGGCCGGAGTTCACCGGCCAGGCCGTGGCGTACGCGATAGGCTCCGGGATTCTGGGGGCGTTCATCGTGGGCTCTATCGCTTTCGCGGCGAGTCAGGGCGGGGTGGCGCGGGCACTCTCGCTCGTCATCGGCACCCAACTCCTCGCCGGCCTGCTCCTCGACAGCCTCGGGTTGCTCGGGGTAGGGGCTGTTCTCAGCGGTCAGAAGGTCGCGGGGGTCGCTTTGATCCTTATCGGCGGCATCCTGCTGGTCCGGGTCTAGCCTCGAAACGGTGATGCAACGGCCGGCGGATGGCGCCGATAAGCGTTAAGCTGGTGGTTTGATGGGGAGATAGGGGAGTAGCGTGGGATACCTGCCGATAGAGGATCACGGCGTAATAGGAAACCTTCATACGGCGGCGCTCGTCGGCACGGACGGGACCATTGACTGGCTGTGCTTGCCCGCCTTCGACTCCCCGAGCGTCTTCGCCTCTATCCTGGACGACGAGAAGGGCGGCCACTTTACGCTACGTCCGGTCGACTACATCCGCAGCCAGCAACTGTACCTCCCGGATACGAACGTCCTGCTTACCCGGTTCTTTACCTCAAACGGAATGGCCGAGGTTCTCGACTTTATGCCGATACTTACGCGTTCCAACGACCGTCCCAGGCTGGTGCGGAACGCGCGCGTCGTGCGGGGAAAGATGGACTTCGAGTTAGAGTGCCGACCAGGCTTCGACTATGCGCGTGCGGAACACTCGGTCTCTATAGTCAAAGACGGCGCCGTCTTCGACTCCGGCGAGTACCGCCTGGGTTTGGAGAGCGAGGTTGCTCTCAAAGAAATCGAGAGGAGCGGTGCGCGGGCGCGATTCACGCTCGGAGAGGGGGAGCGCGCGACGTTCCGCCTTGCCGTGCTGGAGCAAAACGAAGGCCCCAAAGAGGCTCTCGCCGGGCTAAAATTCGAAGAATCACTGGGCCACACGGTCGGGTATTGGCGGCGTTGGATCTCGAAGAGCACCTATCATGGTCAGTGGAGGGAGGAGGTCCATCGCTCCGCCCTGATCCTGAAGCTCATGGTCTACGATCCAACCGGGGCGCTCGTCGCCGCCCCCACGATGGGCCTGCCGGAGAGGATCGGCGGCCAGCGCAACTGGGACTACCGCTACACCTGGCTGCGCGACGCGGGCTTCACGCTCTACGCCCTTATGTCCATCGGTTTCGAGGAAGAAGCGCACAGCTTCATGGGATGGCTCCGCGAGCGGTGCAGTCAGGACAATGATGGCCTCTTGCAACCACTCTACGGCATAGACGGGCGCACGGAGATAGTCGAGGAGGAGCTTACGCACCTCTCCGGGTACATGAACTCCAGCCCGGTACGTCTCGGCAACGACGCCTTCCGCCAGACGCAACTAGATTTGTATGGCGCCGTCCTCGACGCCGCCTACCTGTACAACAAACACGCTATGCCGCTCGACTACGACCTCTGGCAGAACATCCGAAAGATCATCGACTGGCTCAGCGAGAACTGGCGACAACCGGACGAGGGGATGTGGGAGGTACGAGGCGGTAAGCGTCAGTTCGTCTCCTCGAAACTTATGAGTTGGGTTGCGCTCGAACGCGCCGGACGCATATCCCGCCAGCGGGGTCTTCCGGCCGGTGATGGAGGGTGGGTCGCCGAGCGGGACGCCATCTATGAAGAGGTCATGGAGAAGGGCTGGAACCCCAGGAAACAGAGCTTCGTCCAGTACTACGGCTCCGATGCCCTCGACGCCTCGCTTCTCCTGATGCCACTGATGAAGTTCGTCGGGCCTACCGACCCGCGCTGGCTCGCCACGCTCGACCGGATCGAGAAGGAGCTAACATACGATACCCTCGTGGACCGATACAAGACGGACGAAGCCGCCGCGGACGGACTCGAAGGTTCGGAGGGCAGTTTCAGTATCTGCTCTTTCTGGCTCGTGGAGTGCCTGACTCAGGCCGGACGCCTCGATGACGCCCGTCTTGCCCTGGAGAAGATGTTCTCTTACGCCAACCACCTCGGGCTCTACGCCGAAGAGATAGGTCACTCCGGCGAGGCGCTTGGCAACTTCCCTCAAGCCTTTACCCACCTCTCTCTCCTAAGTGCCACCGTACACCTGGACCGGGCATTGAGCCGCCACTAGATGCCTCACGGCTCACCATTTCCAGAAACCGTACCGAACTCCGGCGAGGGCGGCTCGCAAGGGATCTCACGCATCACCGGAGGCGGCCGCATAGCCCCCGGCATCCGGCTTCGCGCTGAACCCGCGAATACAACAACGACCGACGAGGAAGGTATACGATGACCGGACGAATACTAACCGCAGCGGCGATACAGATGTCCTCCACACCGGATAAGCGTGAAAACTTACAAACCGCGGAGGCTATTATCCTGGAGGCTGCGGCCGCCGGGGCGGAACTCGTCGCGCTCCCGGAGCTTTGGAACTGCCACGGCCTGGAAAAAGTCTATCGCGAGAACGCCGAACCCATACCCGGAGAAACCACCGATTTCCTCGGCAACCTGGCGCGCGATTGCGGGATCTACATCCTCGGCGGCTCGATACTCGAAAAAAGTTCTCAACAAACAAAATTGCATAATACTTCAACATTCTTTACGCCGGACGGGGAGTTGACGGCTGTTTACCGAAAGATCCATCTCTTCGACGTAATGGCCCCCGATCGGGAGTACCTTGAGAGCAAGACTATAGAGCCGGGCGAAGAGATTGTTGTAGCGAAGGCGGGCGTGACAGCGGTGGGGCTTACGGTTTGCTACGACCTCCGTTTCCCAGAGCTTTACAGGCTTCTGGCGCTGCGCGGGGCGGAGGTGCTGGCGGTTCCCGCGGCCTTCACGTTGCAAACGGGGAAAGACCACTGGGAGTTGCTGCTGCGGGCGCGGGCGGTCGAGAACCAGGCATACGTGGTAGCTCCGGCGCAGTGGGGGCAGAAGGCCGATGGGCGTTGGACTTACGGGCGTAGCATGATCGTGGACCCCTGGGGAACCGTGCTTGCCACCTGTCCAGACCGCGATGGCTACGCGATGGCCCTCCTGGACCTCGACTACCTGGACAGGTTCCGGACTGAGTTTCCCGCGCTCGCCAACCGCCGCCCCGAGACTTACGACCGGTAAACGTGTACAGTGTAAATATTGGAAACAGGCGTCGCTGACACAAGGGACGGAACACGAGCGTGCGGGGGCCGCGGAGCATCGCCAACGTAGGACATCACGAAGCGACTCGTATAATCGTGGTTGTTGAAAGAGCTTAAGGTAATCGAAGTCTACCCGTGTTCCGTAGAACCACGGGAAAGCATCTCCTGGAGGCGGAGATAAGAAAGATGGGCGAGCAAGACCGGAGAACCAGGTATGAAACTGCCGAAGGGGCGCTGAAAGAGAGCGAGGCTAACTACGTCGCGCTCATCGACGACCTTCCGGAGTTAATCTGCCGTTCTCTGCCGGATCTCACGCGTACCTACGTCAACGAGGGCTACTGCCGCTACTTCGGAAAGAGCCGGGAGGAGCTGATCGGCCGCAGCTTTCTCGATCTCTTGCCGGAAGAGGACCACGTACCCTTGAAGGAACACCTGGCTTCGCTCACCCCCGAGAACCCGATTGATACGTTCGAGCATAGGGTTTGGCGTCACGACGGCGAGGTGCGCTGGCAGCAGTGGACTAACAGAGCCATTTACGATAAGGAGGGGAACTTCATGGAATTCCAGTCCGTGGGGCGGGACATTACCGAGCGCAAGGAGGCTGAGGAGGCGCTAGCGGAAAGCGAGGAGCAGTTCCGCGGCGCTTTCGAGTACGCTCCCATTGGCATGGCTCTGGTCGATCTCGACAACCGCTACTTCAAGGTCAACCGCGTATTCCTGGAAATGCTGGGTTACGAAGAAGGAGAGATCATTGGCAAGACCTCCTGGGAGTTAACTCACCAGGAAGACGTTGCCGAGAGTAAGCGTCGCACCTCACGGATGGTGAAAGTGGGCGGGCTCGACAGGGAGGACTTGGAGAAACGGTATGTTCGCAAGGACGGCGGGGTGGTATGGGTGCTCTCGCATGTCTCGCTGGTGCAGGGCTCGCAGGGTGAGCCTGGTCACTTCGTAGGACACTACCAGGACGTGACGGACCGCAAGTCCCTCGAAGGACGTCTCGAACACCAGGCTCTGCACGACCCATTAACGGGCTTGCCCAACCGGGTCATGTTCATGGAGCGCCTGCGAAGGGCGCTCGAGCGCGCCGAGAATCGGGGCGCGTCACCGGCTTTGAGGCGCTCGTGCGCTGGGAACACCCGGAACGCGGGCTGATCGCCCCCGAGGAGTTCATTTACCTCGCGGAGGAGACCGGCTTGATAGTTCCCATCGGCGAGCGGGTGTTGCGCGAAGCCTGTATCCAGACGCGCAGGTGGCGCGACCTGTATCCCGACGCCCAGTCCTTGTCCATCGGAGTGAACCTGTCCGCCAGACAACTCCGGCAATCAGGACTGGCCGCCAATATAGAGATGGTATTACGAGAGTGCGGTCTTTCCCCCGACCGGCTGACGCTGGAGCTTACGGAGAGCGCGCTGGTGGAGGATGCCGAGCACAACCTCGGCGCCTTACGAGAGCTCCAGGACCTTGGGGTACGCTTCGCCATCGACGATTTCGGTACGGGTTACTCTTCACTGTCCTACCTCAGGCGTTTGCCGGCGGGCATGGTGAAACTAGACGGCTCGTTCGTGGAGGGTATAGGAAGACACGATGAGGATGAAGTGCTCCTCTCCGGGGTGATCGGCATCGCACATGGCCTGGGCCTTAGCGTATGCGCCGAGGGGATCGAGACCGCCAGGCAGGCGGCGCGCTTGCGGAAGCTCGGCTGCGACCTGGCACAGGGCTATTATTTCTCGGGACCACTGGTTGCCGAGGAGGCGTCACGCTACCTGCGGGCCAACGCCTGAAACGACGGTGGCGGTGGTGAAGCCGTGGTCTTTTACAGTACGAACCCCACAAGGGCCAGTATCGCCACGGAGATGGCAACCGGAAGGATGGCCTTCCGTACAACTTCGCCCTCGCGTCCGAGCAAACCGGTAGCCGTGGCGGCAAGGATCGCGCGTTGCGGCGCCAACAGGCTCGCATGGCTTCCCGAAACGTTCTGTATGGCCGCGATCAACGTATGAGAGGCGCCGACTCCGCGGGCCGCTTCTATTTGAAGCGGCATGAACAGCGCGTTCGATGCCGCGTTGGAGCCGGTTAGAATGCCGCCAAGAGCGCCTACTAAAGGCGCGGCCAGCGGATAGTAACCGCCGACCGCCGCTGCCCCCGAAGCCAAAATTGCCGCCGCCCCGGACGCCGAGACAACCTGACCCGCGGCTACGAACGTCAACACGGCTCCCGCCGTCGGGAGCCACTGGAGCAGCGTCTTCCGGCCGGCGGAACCGAAGGTGGCAGCCTTGAATCCGAGCAACGCCGAGGCGAAGACGCAGGAGACCAATAACGGTAAACCCGGCCCGGTGAAGGCCGGACCAAGCCTCTCGAGCAGCGACCGGATGGGCGCGACACCGTTCGCCAGCGCGAGCAGCGCCAGAAGGAAGCCGTAGGGCAATAACGCCCGTGCTGGTATCCTGAGACCTCTCACGCGCCGCCAGCGGGCCGCGAGGAAAAGCGCCGAGGCTACGAGCCCGCCGACGGCCCCGGATAGCTCCGGGACCAGATGCAGGCTCGTGAAAAGGGTCCCGAGCCCGGCGGCCAGACCCAGAAGGAGCGCTTCGGGCGCTCTCCGGCGCACCCCGCCCCATCCACCCGCCAGGAAGACCGCGGCGAGCCCGTAGACCGGGTACAGAGGGAGGTTGAGCAGGGCGCTAGTGTTCGAGAGCTGACCGAAGCTCAAACCTGAGAGGTCCGCGCCGATCACGGTCCCGACCCCGAGTGCCCCCCACGGCACCGCGCACTGGCCCCAACTCGCCAGCACCGCTGCACGCAGAGGAGAAAAGCCCGCCGCGAGCAGAATGGGGGCACTGATCACCACCGCCACCCCAAACCCCGTTACCGACTCGAAGAACGGCGCTACCCCGACCACCACCCCGATCGCCAGAGACTCTTTCTCCGGTTCGAGCTCTCCGAGGAAACGCGACACCAAGTCCACCGCGCCACCCGTCGAAAGCACGTTGTAAAGCAACAACCCGCCGAACAGCACGTACAGAACCTTAGCCGTGGTCGCCAACCCCGCCACAAACGCCTGTGGTAAGGACGTGGGATCCAAGCCCGGCCAAAACACCGCACCCACCAACGCTACCGCCAGGGTAGCCACCCCGGACCAGACCACCGACCATCGAAACCCCAGCAACAGTATGCCCGCCGCCAAGAACGGAGACCCAGCCACGACGTAACTGAAAATTTCTACCATGATAGAATTAGTTCTACCAAAATCAGAGAGAGGGATCAAGCAAGCGGGATGATGGAAGGCGTGCAGTCGGAGCGGTTGGGGTCCAGGGTGCAGAGTCTGCGGCGGGAGCGTGAGCTGACGTTGGATAGGTTGGCGGAGCGCTCGGGGGTGAGCCGGGCGATGATCTCCAAGCTGGAGCGCGGCGAGAAGAACCCGACGCTCGTGGTCGCGGCGAAGGTGGCGGAAGGTCTCGGGGTGACGCTCTCTCAGCTAGTCGGAATAGAAGAGCGCCGGGAGGTGGTGCTGGTAGCCTGCGGACGCCGGATGGTCATGCGCGACCCGGAGACCGGTTTCGAGCGGCAACTCCTCTCGCCGAGTTTCGGGAACCGCGGCCTGGAGTTCGTTCGCAACGTCATTCCGGAGGGAGCCGCCTCCGGGGAGTTCCCGCCTCACCGGCGCGGGGTCGAGGAGTACATAGTGGTCGAGAAGGGCCGCCTGCGGGCGGTCCTTGCAGGGGAGGCGCACGTGTTAGAAGAGGGTGACGCCGTCTACTTCGAGGCGGACGTTACGCATCGTTTCGAGAATGCGGGCAGCGAGGAGTGCAGCTACTACCTGGTGATCAGCCCAGGAGGAGACCGACTCATAGAGTCCGCGACACATGGCTGTCACGGGCTCTCCCCAGCTTCTGGTGAATCAGAATAGCCTGAGCATCGGCGAGGTTATCCTGCTTGAATGAACTCTACACAACCGTCTTTCCCGCGCACTCTGCTACCGGATGTCCCAGGACTGGAACTTGAG
>JBBPZZ010000006.1:0-4357 GCA_038198445.1 Rubrobacterales bacterium | reverse complement strand
GGTAAAGCAGCCTCCCGTGGACAGTGTGCGGGGTCCTTATGGGAGTCCTTCCTAGAGCATTTCTCGAAACAACTGATCTGTCGCTTCGTTGAGCCTCATGAACCCGGCACTGGGCTGCCGATACAGGACACGGAATCGCTCAGCTTCTCTGACGTTCAGTTCTTCTGCAAATTGCTGTAACCAACCCAGCTCTCCACCGTCCCGTGGAGATCAACCGTCAACTGGCTTCCCCGGCCGGCCTCGGGCCACCATGTAAACTGCCGCCTGGACGACCGCCACCACGAAAATACCGGCCACCAGCGAAGCGGAGATACCAAAAACAACGTCCGCCCGGAGCAGCACCGCGCACACCACCGCGACCGGGACACCCGCGAGCCACGCCATCGAAGCGGGCCGCTCCAGGCCGCAGGCAAACAGGATCTGGTTCAGAAGATCGCACAAGAGATAAAGGGCCGCAAGCAGCGCCAGCGCCACCAGAACATTCGGACCAACATCGTACTTCGAACCGCCGAACAGCTTCAAGGCCCATCCTCCGAACAGCCAGGCTCCACCCACCATCAGAACGCCGACACCTCCTACCGCCCCGATGGCCCGGACCACGAAACGCTCGAACGCCCTGGTCCCCTCGTTGGCGAGGACGCGGCTCGCGTGGGGCAGCAAGGCGCCGATGGCGGGACTAAGTACGTATTGCGGCACGCGCATGAGGATCAAGGCCGCCCCGAACACCGCCACCTGAGCGTACGTGCCGCCCAGGAGTTTCACAATAATAGGACCGCCGTTTGCGAACGCCTGGGCGCAAGCCATGCACGTAAGCACCGGCCCCGCGAACTGGAAAGCCTTGCCCGCGCTGAAAGGCTCGCCCTGGTATTTAGGCGGCTCCACGGGCGCGGGCCGTATGGCGAGGACCCCGATAATCGGCGCGAGCACGATGGCGATGGCCGGACCGGCCACGCCCACCCCCGCGGCTAGAAGAGCGGCCGAGATAACCAGCCGGCCAGCCGCCTCGGCCAGGATCTGCGCGCCAAGACGCGAAGACTGCCGGTGTCCGTTGAAGATGCCGCGCCTGAAATACTCTGGCGCGTAAGCGGCCACGGCTATAATGAACGCCGCCGTAAGCCAGGCATGGCCCCTGAAGATGCTGCTCGTCAAGAGAGGACTCGCGAGGAGAGCGCAGAGTACAAACAGGACAAGCAATCCTCCCTGCCAGCGCCTGACCGAGGAGACCACCGGCTGCCAATCCATCCCCCGCGATTCCCTCTCGGCGATGTAGCGTCCGAGAGTCTGGGTGCCGCCGACCCACAGCACCTGCACGATGCTGAAGGTAGCCGACCAAAGCAGCAGCAGACCTCCGCCCTCGGCCTTCGTGAGCGCGTGCAGGAAAAGACTCTGGAAAGCATAGGTGAGGACGCCCGAAACCCCGAAAGATACGATGATATAGGCGCTACCCGCTCCCGCGCCCTGCTGCCGCGCACCCGCGCCGAGGAAGTTCTTCATGGTCCTATCTTAACCGCGCCGGGAGTGCAAAACCCGAGGCGGGACGTCGAGGTTTTGCTCTTTAGCGGAGCCAGGTCGAGATTATGACCCTGAAGACCCCGAGCGGATAGGCCAGCTTCGGAGGCTTCTTGGTCTCGCCGGCGGCGCGGGTCATCATGGAGACGGGGACCTGGTGGAAGCGCAGCTTGTTTCTGAGGGCTTCGAGGGTGATCTCGTTCGCGTTGAAGCGGTCCTCCCGAAGGTCCATCTTGTAGAGCTCCGATACCCGTATCGCACGGTAGCCGTTGGTGCAATCGGAGACCTTCACGCCGGTGAGCAGCGAGATCATACGCGAAAAGAACACCACCCCCACGTGGCGGACGCTACCGGCCTCCTGATAGTAGCCCATGAAACGGGAGCCGAGCACGAAATCCGCCTCCCCCTCTACTATGGGCTTCACGAGGCGGTCGAGCTCCTCCGGCTTGTACTGTCCGTCCGCATCGAGGTTGACAACGACCTGGGACTTTTCGGCCTGCGCTATCGCGAAGCCCGTCCTCAAGGCGTCGCCCTGGCCCCGGTTGACCACGTGGGTCACCACGGGTACGCCCTCGGCCCTGGCGATGGCGGCCGTCGCGTCGGTCGAGCCGTCGTCCACGACCACCGTCTTCACCTCGTGGCCCAGGACCTCATCGGGGATACGGCGCAGCACCTCCCGGATGCCACCCTCTTCATCGTAGGCGGGCACTACTATCAGCACCTCGCCAGGATGTCCCTCTACTCTTTCCTCGGGCGAGAGGTACTTTTCGGAGTACTCTCGTACGGCGAGGCCGGTGACGATCTCACCGCTGCGGCGCCCGGTCTCCCGTACGCGTCCGAGCATGTTCAAAAAGAGCGCGAATAGCAGGAGGTTGGCGAGCCCGAGCAAGGCGAAGGCGCGATTCTTCAGGCCGAGCAGGCGGCTGACCGGCTCGAAGATCTGCGGGACGACTGAGACCAGTACGACGCCCAGGGCGATGACGAGGGAAAGGAGCAGGTCGAGCCTGCTCCCCCCTCCGCGATACCTGTAGGCACCGTAAGCCGCGAAGAGCGCGGCGATGACGACGCCCGCGATGCTTACGTGTCCGGCCGAGAAGCTCACAGGGTAGAGGGCTCCGCGGGCGCCTTGTCCTGCGGCCTCCACTGCGAGGTGGCGGGAATCTTCGAGGTGTCGCAGCGGTGGGCGTACTTACGGGCTATCTCGGTGACCTCTTCTAGCAGCCCTTCGCTCAGGGTTGTCGGTTGCAGGCCCAGGTCCAGGAAGCGATCGTTGCGGACGTGCAGATCGTTCTCGGCGGCTTCGTTGCGCGGGTTCTGCACGTAGTCTACCTCCGCGCCCGTGCGCTCGGAGACCATCGTGGCAAGGTCGCGCAAACGGTGCGTCTCGGTCATCTGGTTGTAGACGTTGACGCGGTCGCCCCTCTCGGGCGGGTTCTCCAGGGCGAGCTGTATGCAGCGCACGGTGTCCTGGATGTGGATGAAAGCGCGGGTCTGGCCGCCCGTGCCGTGGACGGTGAGCGGGTAGCCCACGGCGGCCTGCATCAGGAAGCGGTTGAGGACGGTGCCGTAGTCGCCGTCGTAGTCAAAGCGGTTTATGAGACGCTCGTCCAGCCTGGTCTCCGCGGTCTGGGTCCCCCACACGATGCCCTGGTGGAGATCTGTGACGCGCATCAGGTCGTTCTTGTTGTAGTAGGCGAACAGGAGCTGATCCTGGGTCTTGGTCATGTGGTAGATGCTGCCAGGGTTCGGCGGGTAGAGGATCTCCTGCTCTACGAGCTCGCCCCCTTCGGTCTCGATCTTGACCGTCAGATACCCCTCGGGGATCTGCATCCCGGCCGTGCCGTAACCGTATACGCCCATGGTCCCCAGATGCACCACGTGGGTGTCGAGCCCGCTCTCGGTGATCGCCGCCAACAGGTTGTTGGTCGCGTTGAGGTTGTTGTTCACGGTGTAGCGCTTGTGGTAGCTGGACTTCATCGAGTAGGGCGCGGCCCGTTGCTCGGCGAAGTGGATGACAGCGTCTGGCTGCCACTCGAGGAGCAGGTCCAGAAGCTGGCGGTAGTTCTCGGCGACGTTGATGTTGTGGAAGTCTATCCGGTTGCCGGTTAGCTCCTCCCAGACGCCAAGGCGCTCGCCCATAGGGCGGATCGGGGTGAGGGACTCGCATTCCAACTCGATGTCTATCTTGCGCCGGGAGAGGTTGTCGACTATGGCCACCTCATATCCTTGCGCCGAGAGGTGCAGCGAGGTGGGCCAGCCGCAGAAGCCGTCGCCGCCTAGAACGAGTACCTTCATCTATTGCGTTCCTTTCCTTACAGTTACGTAAACTTCATCAATATTCATTTTGTTTCAAAAAACTAAACCAAATAATAACCGTATCTTACAAAAGCGCAAATGTTAAAGGGAGCTTACGCCAAAGTAAAGAGGCTGAGACACTTGGTCTCGGCGCCTACTCCGCCACAAGCACCGAGAGATCATACCCGACACGCGGGTTTTGTGCCACCTGATCTTTGGATAACCCTGAGGCTAACCGTAGTATATCGTCTCGCAATTGACTGACACGCGGTCTTTATCGTCCACGCTGGCCGTATCATTGCCGGGACCGCAGTCTATATAGTCCAGGTTTCCGTCTTTCGCCTCTATGAAATCATCTCCAGCACCGCCGAGCATCAAGTCTTGCCCAGGACCGCCATAGAGATCGTCCCCGCTGCCGCCGCCCGAAAGGTAATCGTTCCCCGCGAGCCCCTGGATCTCATCCGCCCCTCCGAACGCGCTCATCCTCTCACTCATCCCGGAGCCGCGCGGCAACTCACTTTCGCCGCCCGTACCGGTTCCGGCCAGCGCGTCG
>JBBPZZ010000005.1:0-23789 GCA_038198445.1 Rubrobacterales bacterium | reverse complement strand
TTAAAGATGATGCTAGAGTCTAGTAGGTCTAACGACGAGTTGGAAGGAGCGCGTAGCAGATGGCGAACGGTAATGTTGTAACTGTGCTTGGAACCGGGATCATGGGCGCCGCGATGGCGCGCAATATTATCTCGGATGGTATGAAAGTGCGTGTCTGGAACCGCTCACACGAAAAAGCCGAGCCGCTCGCGGAAGACGGCGCGAAGGTAGCAGATACTCCCGCCGAAGCGGCGGACGGCGCGGATTTTCTCATCACCATGCTCGCGAACGCTGGCTCCATAGAGGAAGTCGTCCGTGGCGAGACGCTCTCCGCGCTGGCCGATGGCGGCGTGTGGCTCCAGATGAGCACGGTCGGGATCGAGGGCAACGAGCGGCTCGCGCGTCTGGCGGAGGAGAACGGCGTCGCATACGTTGACGCCCCGGTACTCGGGACGAAACAGCCCGCCGAACAGGGCCAGTTAATAGTGCTCGCGTCCGGTCCAGAGTGGCTCGGAGAACGCCGCCAGCCTGTCTTCGAGGCTGTTGGAAGCAAGACTATCTGGCTCGGGGAAGCGGGTTCCGGTAGCCGTTTGAAGCTCGTGATCAATAACTGGATCGTCGGCCTCCTCGGGGTACTGGCCGAGACCATAGCCCTGGCGAAGGCTACCGGCGTGGACCCCAGGCAGTTCTTGGAAGCCATCGAAGGCGGTCCGCTCGGCCTTCCCTACGCCCAGTTGAAGGGGAAGATGATGATAGAGGAGGACTTCCCGACGAGCTTCTCCGCCAGGCTGGCGCGTAAGGACGCGGGCCTCGTCCTCGCTGCCGCCGAAGCCCAGGACCTCCACCTGGCGATAGCCGAGGCCGTGGCCGCCCGCTTCGACGAGGCGATAGAGGCGGGATACGGGGAGGAAGACATGGCCGCCATCTATGAGTCGGCCAGACCCGGCTGAGGCCGGGAGTCGGGTAGAATTACGGAGCCAGTCGTTCACCGGAGAGAGGTATAAAGTGCAGGAGAAACAGCAGATTACCTGGGACCCCGAGGCCGACCGCCGCATAAAGCGCAGCCCCTTCTTGATGCGCCGCTTTATCCGCAAACGCATAGAGGACCGCGTGGCGAGCCGGGGCCGCAACCACGTCACCGAAGCAGACGTGGACGAGAGCGCCGGTATGTACCGGCAATACCGTTTCAAGTAAGGGCTCGCGCCGTCAGGCGCCCCGCTTTGCCATCTCCATAACCTTGCACACGGTTCGCCAGTTTCGAGCGGTCATCGGAACGCCTACCAATTTCTCGGCGTTCGCGGCGAGCCTGGACCTGCCTATACCGTCAGGCGCGTGTAGATAGAAAACACTGTCCGCGAGCGCAAATCGCTCACTACCGCTCTTGAGGTCTTCGAGGGAGCGGAGATCCGGATTCTCCGGCGCCGAAGCCAAAAAGCATAGGTGCAGAGTCTTGGGTTCGGACTCTGCTTCTGGGAAAGGGTTCGCTTCAACCGCCTTCTCTATTTCGCTTAACTCCAGCAGAAGCACTCGGGGTTCAAAGCCGTGGCTCTCCTCGATCGCGGCGCTAATCCGGTTCGAGAGCAGCGAGGCGTCCGTCTCCTGGCTCTCAAAGACCGCGTTGCCGCTCTGGATATACGTCTTGACGTTCCGCGAGCCGATACTTTCGAGTGCGTCTACGAGTTCCTTCATCGGCAGAACGTTGTTTCCGCCGACGTTTATTCCTCTAAAGAGCGCGACGTAAGTCTTCATCAGATAATCATACTGACAGCCAACTCGTCAGCCAACGTGAAACAAAGCCCGCAAAGATATGGAGATAAAAAATATCCGAGCCGGAGAGCCGTTCTTCTGGCGAGCGGCTACCGGCCCGGTCCACGGAACCAGTCCGTGGATGGTTGTCGACTTAATGATCCATCGGACCCTTTCCTCCTAGTCGAGGTACAACAACTTACTAACATCGTATCACTCTTCACAAACTCCGCGCCATATTTTTCTGCATCTTTTGGATCAATTCCGATCGAACTATTCTTCTCGAAGGGCGGTGCCCAGGATCTCGCCCCCCAAGTCTCCCTCGGGGTTGGCGCGGGTGGGCAGCCGTTCGACCAGAGGCATGAGGTCCACCTTGACGATCTCGTAGATGCGCCGTAGCTCGGCGACGGGGTCCAGATGCTCGTCCACGCGCAGGTCCAGATACGGGTAAGGCTCCGTATGGACCACGTAGATCGCCGCGCTCTGCTTCCCCCTGCGGTCTCCGCCCGCCGCCTGTCCCGCCTCTAAAGCTCGCACGAGACGCTCGGTGAACCACTCACCCTCGGAAGTTTCGAACGCCTCCGCCATGCTCGTAATCGTCTCCTCGCCGACCAGCAGGTTTCCGGCGACGGCGTAATTTTCTCCTGTCAAATCCCCACGCCAGGGGTCCGTCCCGGCTCCCGTATAGGCGGCGGGATGGCCCTGCGAGTCGCTGACTATTAGCTGGCGCCTCTCTGGCTCCTGGTCCAGATGCAACAACATCTCCAGCGTCACTTCGGCGCCGTAACTCTTCTCCAGCAGGTCCAGACCGTCTATCCCGAATAGCGGGTTGGCCCTGGCCTGCGTGACGACCGCCCCGACGCCGGCGCGAGCATACGGGCAGATAGCTCCCACGGCCGGGACCCTGGTGCTCACGCAGATGCCGAACATGCCGGAAGCGGGGTCGTGGGCGGCGATGGAGAACGTGTTCAGGTTCAGCGGAGACCCCCTCGTTGGTAGATTGAGTCCCCGCATCTTAGCGGAAGGTCCGCCGCCTATGCGAGAGCCTAGATCCCTCTTGACTGCAACCAGAGTTCGAGGAGGCCGACCTGCCAGAGCTTGTTGCTCCCGAGGCGTGTCTTCTCGTCGTTCGGCGCGTCGAGCAGGCGCTGGACGTAATCCTCGCGGAAGATGCCTCGCTCCCGAGCCTCCGGCGCCTGCAGCGCCTCTCGCACCATGTCCAGGTAGCGGCCTTCCAGGTGCTTGAGCGCCGGGACCGGGAAGTAGCCCTTCTCGCGATCTATGACCTCGTTTGGGATGACGCGCCGGGAGGCTTCTTTCAGGACGCCTTTGCCTTCCTGGGCGAGCTTTAACTCCGGCGGGCAGGCGGCGGCCAGCTCTATCAGCTCGTGGTCGAGGAAGGGGACGCGGGCTTCGAGGCCCCAGGCCATCGTCATGTTGTCCACGCGCTTGACGGGATCGTCGACGAGCATGATCCTGCTGTCCAGCCTGAGCGCGCGGTCGAGGGGATCATCCGCCTCGGGCTGGGCGAAGTGGTCCGCGACGAACGCCCGGCTGACGTCTTTTTCGGCCAGGTACTCGGGGCTTATGGCCTCGGACATCTCGGAGCGGGGCCGGTCGAAGAACTCGCCCTCGTAGGTATCGAGACCGAGGCCCTCGGCGTCCTCCATCGGCGGGTACCAGTCGTAGCCCGCGAAGACCTCGTCCGCGCCCTGGCCGGACTGCACGACCTTGACGTGCTTTGCGACCTCCTGGGAGAGTAGGTAGAAGCCGACAACGTCGTGGCTTACCATCGGCTCGCTCATCGCGGAGATTGCGCCTTCCAGGGCGGGCAACATCCGCTCGCTGGAGATGCGGAGCTGGTGGTGGTCCGTCCCGTAGTGCTCCGCGATCAGGTCCGAATACTTGAACTCGTCGCCCTCGATGCCCCCAACCGACTCGAACCCGACGCTGAAGGTCTGGATATCCTTCTGCCCAAGCTCCGCGAGCAGCCTGACGATGATGCTCGAATCGAGACCGCCCGAGAGCAGCACCCCAACCGGCACGTCGGCTACCATCCTCCGCTCGACGGCCACGCGCAGCGACTCCAGGACGGCTTCCTCCCAGTCTTGCACATTCATGCCTTCGTGGGCGGTGTCGCGGGAGAAGTTGGGGGTCCAGTATTCCCGCTCCCGGCGCTTACCGTCCGGTTCGATCACGAGCAGGGTAGCCGGAGCCAGCCTCCTGACACCTTTCAGGATCGTGTTCGGCGCGGGTACGACGGCGTGGAACATCATGTAGTGATGCAGGGCGATGGGATCTATCGACGTATCCACACTACCCCCGGCGAGCAGTGCCGGAAGAGTGGATGCAAAGCGCAAAGCGCCCGGCGTCTCGGCCAGGTACATTGGCTTGATGCCGAGCCGGTCGCGGCCGAGTATTGCCCGTCCCGAGTCGCGTTCGACGATACAGAAGGCGAACATGCCGCGCAGGTGGTCCACGAAGTCCTCGCCCCAGCGATGGTACGCTTTCAGGAGCACCTCGGTGTCGCTGGTGGAGAAGAAGCGATAGCCCTCGGCGGACAGTTCCTTACGAAGCTCAGGATAGTTGTAGATGCAGCCGTTGAAGACGATGGTCAGACCGAGGTCCGGGTCGGTCATGGGTTGGGCGGCGCACTCGGAGAGGTCGATGATCTTGAGCCGCCGGTGGCCGAGCGCGACCGGACCCTGCGCCCAGACGCCGCCGCCGTCCGGGCCACGGTCTCCCATCGTATCGTTCATCCGGGCGACCGCGCTTACGTTGGCGGCGCTCCCAAACCTTATCTCACCGCAGATGCCGCACATGTCAGTCCTCCAGTACCCAGGTGTCCTTGAAACTGCCTCCGGCCGATGAGTTTACGACGCGGGTGCCGGGCTTCGCCACGCGCGTCAGGCCGCCGGGCATGACGTAGCCGACTGCCGGCAGCACGAACGCCCGCAGGTCTATGTACGCCTCCGTTGGATCTGAGCCGTCGCCATCGTCCAGGACGTGCGTCGAAAAGTCCAGGCATTCCTGGGCGATAAAGCCCTCCGGATTCTCCAGCACGTCTCGCCGGACCTGATCCAACTTCTCCCGGCTCGCCTCCGGACCGATCACGACCCCCGCGCCCCCGTAACCCTCCCTGGGCTTGATGACCAGCTCCGGCAGCCGCTCCAGCGCCTCCGCCCGCTGCTCCGGCTCCGCGAGGGAGATGGTCGGCGCGTTCCGCAGGATCGGCACCTCCCCGATGTAGCGCTCTATCATCGCCGGGACGTACGGGAAGACTCCTTTGTCGTCGGCCACCCCAACCCCGAGGGCGTTGGCGAAGTTCACGCCACCCGAGCGGTACACGCTCTCCAGCTCCGGCAGGTCGGCGACGACGTATCCTCCCTCCACCCGGCGGTAGATGACGTCTATCTGACAGTCGTCCGACTTTGCCAGGACCTTTCCGCCGCTGATGCGGCAGTCTTTCAGCGTTAGCAGCCGGATGCCGCAGGCCTCGGCTATACGGCTGTGCTCGAAAAAGGCGGAGTCGCCGGGACCGCCGGTCACGATGGCGATGGAGGGATCTTCTATCCCCGGAGGAGCGGCGGATTCTAGGGTAGCGCGCAGCATCGCGTAATAGGCATGAATCCCTGAGATCCAGCAGGACTCGAACGTCTCTCCATACGTCGCTATACCGGTGCGCCGGACGGCCTCCGCGTAGGCGACGCCGCTCGGGACCCTTACGTTGTCTTCGAGCACCACGTACTCGCCGGAGTCGAGGTGGACGAGGTCCGGACCGTAGACGTGGATGGGAGCGGACAAGGAGCAGTCGGGGAGCGGGTCCTTGCGGTAGAAGACGCTGCTCTCTATTACTTCATCCGGCACCACGTCCTGGTCTCCGTTGTAGAGGTCGGCGAGCCACGCGTTGATCGCCCGGCCACGCTGGAGCAGTCCGGTGGAGATCATCTCCCAGTGGTCCCGTGGGATGATCCTGGGCATCCAGTCCGCAGGCAATACTCTATCTTCTTCGTCGGAAGATTCCGGCAGCGGGAAGGTCGCCCCCAGGTCGCGCAGCATCTCTCTGGCGCGCGCCCGCTTTTTGGCGAAGTCGTCTGGCCCCATGCGCTCCAGGACTTCCAGAAGCGGCCTGTAGAAGTCGCGGGCTTCGCCTCCGGGCTCGTAGACTTCGTTCAATCGCGACGGCTTAGTCACCATTAGCGCCCGCTTTCGTCATGCCTGTCGTCTCCCGACGTTTGAGTGCCGCCACCTGCTCCTCGAATTCATCGCAAGCCTCGCGTACCAGATCCAGCCCCTCCTCCTCCGACAGAACAGAGGCCGTGGGGAACCTTTGCAGGATCTTGTTCTCCGTGGTCTTGTAGCTTCCGTCGGGAGCCTTGAGCGCCTCGAAGCCGCCGGTATCTTCGTCGGAGCGGGCGAATTCCAGGACGGAGTCGAGGTAGGTAACGATGGCGGGACTTTGGATCCCACCGGTCGCCGCCTCTCGGAAGAGGTCTCCGCTCAGATATTCGAAGTCCGGCACGTAGAGCGTGTCCCCAGCGGCCTCGAAGGCGCGGATACTTTCTCGCGGCACGACGCGCAGGTCTTCGCGGCGCACGCGATCTGCCGCGCCTTTTACCAGCGCCGCTATCGCCAGCACCACTTCCGGGTAGTTGCTGTCTATCCCTCGTAGCTCTACCGTGCCGACGGCGTTCAGCCGCACGGGGTTCCAGGACGTCTGAAGCAAGCCGTCTCCCGTCTCTATAAAGAGTTGGAGGTCCATGCTCGCCCGGTCTATCGCATCCAGCCAGGAATTGTGACGGGCGAACTGATGCTCGACCAGTTCCTCGACGGTCGCGGCATACGGTGGAAGACCTCCCACCAGGGGCAGCTTCGAGTACAGGCCACCCGGAAATAGTTCCGGGTCTCCCCGGTAGCAGGCGGTCCGGTTGGCGACGCCGGTGGCCTTGCCCGCGTAGAAGGGACAGGACCGGCTCAGGGAGACCATTGCGGGGTCCAGGGCCGTCGCCAGGTTGTAGAGGTTGAGGAGTCCATCCCGCGCGGGTTTCGCGGAGTCGTAGGATACGCCGACCCTGGAGTCTATCGTCCCGGCTTTCGCTTCCAGGTGAATATGCACCCCCGCACAACGGCCGGCGATCTGAAACCTCTCCCGTCCGACGGCGCGGGCCTGAAGCTCGTAGCGAGGTTCGTCTCGCAGGGTGTCTTCCGCCGCGAGCGGATAAGTAGCCAGCGGATAGACCCTGAGGCCCAGGTCCCGCGCCGCCTCTAGCGCCAGCCCCGCCCCGGCCAGGTACTCCCGCGACAACTCCGAGATGGAATGGACCGGCGGCGCGTTGATCTCCACCATGCTCCTCGCGCACTCCGGGGCGAAGCTCTCAGGGTCCCGGCCCGCTTTCTCTAAAAGCTCCCGGCATCGTTCCAGATACTCGTCCGCCCGGTCGGAGAGAGCGCCAGCGTCATCCACCAGAAAGAACTCCTGCTCCAGTCCTATGCAGCGTTCCTCGAAACTCGTCATCAGGCATCAGGTCCCGGATAGATCTCGACCGCAATTTACAACATTATGCGTTACGGCAACGCGATGCAACTGGCCCGATGGATAAACTTCCCAGGCCCGGAACCGGCTAATTCGTATCCAGCGGGCAATATCCACGGTAGGGCGACGCAATGTTGGAAGCCTCTGAATACAGTCCGGCGGCCGTTGACCATGCTTGATGGTAGTCTTGTGGCGGTTATCCTATTTGCAAAGCCAAACGCGATGGATCGGAGGCGGTCGGGTTGGAGGATTCACCATTGCTGGAGGGCGTGAACCGGAGAGAAGTTTCCACGCCACGCTTGAAGACGGGCCTGCTGGAGGCCGGCTCCGGGAACGGCGCGCCGGTGCTTTTCGTTCATGGAAACGCCTCGGACTCCCGATTCTTCGAGGAGACCCTTGCCGCGATGCCGTCCCGTTACCGCGGCCTCGCGCCGGATCTCCGGGGCTTCGGCGGCTCCGAGACGAGGCCTCTGGACGCGACCCGCGGGCTCAGGGACTTCTCTGACGACCTGCGCTCTCTGGTGGAGGAGTTGGAAGTGAGCGGCGAGCTTCATCTCGTCGGGTGGTCGGTGGGCGGTGGCGTCGTGATGCAGTACGCGATGGACCATCCGCAAGATGTTGCTTCCATCGCCCTGATCTCCCCTATGTCTCCTTACGGTTTCGGCGGCACGAAGAGCGCGGCGGGCACTCCCTGCTGGCCGGACTTCGCGGGCTCCGGCGGCGGCACGGCCAACCCGGAGTTCACCAGACGTCTCGCCGAAGGAGACAGGAGCGACGAGGACGCCAACTCTCCCCGCAACGTGATGAACAACTTCTACTTCAAGCCCTCCTTCATGGCCGCGGCCGGACGAGAAGAAGTCTTCCTCTCGTCGGTCCTCAGCACGAAGACCGGAGAGGATAACTACCCTGGCGACATGGCGGGTTCGGAGAACTGGCCGGGCGTGGCGCCCGGCGCGAGAGGCATGAATAACGCCATCTCACCCAAATATTGCAACCTGGAGGCGTTCGCGCGGATAGACCCGAAGCCGGACGTACTCTGGGTCCGGGGCGCGGACGACGTCATAGTCTCCGACACTTCGCTGCTGGACTTCGGATACCTCGGCCAACTCGGGGTGGTTCCCGGCTGGCCCGGTGAAGAAGGTTATCCGCCGCAGCCGATGATCTCCCAAGTCCGAAGCGCGCTCGACGCCTACGCATCCGGCGGCGGACGCTACGGCGAGGAGGTTATCCCGGATTGCGGCCACACCCCGCACGTCGAGAAGCCCGAGGAGTTCAGGAGGCTCCTGTTCGAGTTCCTCGATGGACGTTAGGCAAGTCCTTCTATAATCCTGGATGCCAGTGTGTATGGTTTACTTCTATCAGGGTTACGCGAGAGGCATCAGGGGAATCATCGAGGATAAGGGAAGCCCAGTCCAATAGAGGAGAGCGTAAACATGAGTGAACCGGAGAGACAAAACTCCGACAGCATGCTCGTCACGGAGCGTGGCAACACGACCATACACGGTAGAGTCGTATCCAAGATAGCGGGCATGGCGGCGCGGGAGGTGGACGGCGTACACATGGGCGGCGGCGCGGCCCGGACGGCGGGCGGAATCATGGGCAGCATAACCGGTTCAGAGAACCAGACGCGCGGGGTCTCCGTGGAGGTCGGCGCCACCGAGGCCGCCATAGACCTCACGATGGGGATCGACTACGGCAGGAACATCCTGGAGACCGTAGAGGAGGTGCGGCGTAGGATCTCCGAGCGCGTCCAGAGCATAACCGGGCTTCGGGTAACGGAGATGAACGTCACCATAAACGACATCGTCTTTCCCGACCAGGAAGAGGACCAGGGCGAGACCCGAGGCGGCGCGAGCGCCGGGCGAGAGATCTCACCCGAGCCGCGCACCATGCCCCGTAGTGAGCTCCGTCCCGGCGCCCATGAACGCGACGTCACGGAGGCGGAGCCAACCTCCCGCGAACACACAGATGCGGAGGGTAGACCCGCTCCGGCTGAGGTGCGCGTGGAAGACGAGCCGTTGGACGAAGACGAGACCGCGAGATTAAGGATCGAAGAAGACGAGACAACGGAGGTCGAGCGGAGTACCTCCGAGGAAGGTGAGAGCCGGCGGAGTAGACGCCGCGAGGAGAGTTAGAGCCTCCTCCGAACACCGGAGCGGCCAGTAGTAAGCTCCCCCGATGGCTGCCGACCTGCTAAGACCCGGCCTGAAGCTACTCTTCTGCGGCTACAACCCGTCGCTCCGGTCGGGGGACACGGGATACTATTACGCCCACCCCGGCAACCGCTTCTGGCGCGTCTTGCATGACGCCGGGATCACCGGACGCCTCTACGCGCCGGAGGAGGATGCCCGCCTGCTCGACCTCGGCATCGGCTTCACCAACCTCGTTTCCCGGCCCATGCGCAGAGCCGACGAGTTGACCCGCGAGGAGATACGGGCCGGAGCCGAAGCGCTTCGCCGGAAGCTCGAACGCTTCGAGCCGTGCACCGTCGCCTACACCGGGATCGGCGTCTATAGGTGGTTCCGCGCTACCTCGAAGGCTGGCTGGGGCGTGCAGGATGAATCCGCTGTACCGGGCGTAACGGACGTAGTCGTGCCGTCACCTTCGGGGTTGAACCGGATGCGCTTCGACGAGCTTGTCGAGCACTACCGCCTCCTCGCGCCGCTGATGCGGTGAGCGACTACCTTCCGAAGTTACGCGGGAGATCTCCAGGATAGCGCCTGGCGCTTTCGCGGGTGGAACGTCCAGCTACCGATGTTTCTTGTCGCTCATGGTTATGTGACGGTATCGTGCCAGAGCAGGACGAAGTGTGCGCGGGGGCCGCAGGCAACCCCTCCGCGGGAGGCGTAGGCGCCGCTGACGCATCAAACTATGCTCTCCCGGTTATGCCAGATACGTTGCCACGACGCCCGGAACCGGGTAGCCCGGCACCGGCGTATAATGCGGACATGATCGTGGACAACGCCATCTACGTGGACGGTCATAGGGCCGCCGAACCGGACTCTCTGCACGAGACTTATGAGGCCTGCCGGAAGCAGCACGGCGTGGCCTGGATCGGTCTCTACAAGCCCACCGAAGAAGAATTCTCCTCGGTTACCGAGGAGTTCGAGTTGCACCGGCTGGCGGTGGAGGACGCCATCAAGGCCCACCAGCGTCCGAAGCTGGAACGCTATGATGGGACCATATTCCTGGTCTTGCGTCCGGCCCGCTACATCGACGAGACCGAGACGGTTGAGTTCGGCGAGGTCCACGTCTTCGTAGGAGAGGAGTTCGTGGTGACGGTTCGTCATGGCGAGGCTCCGGACCTCAAGCGCGTGAGGAGCAGGATGGAAGAGGAGCCCGACCTCCTCAGACGCGGGTCCGAGGCGATCCTGCACGCTATCCTGGATCAGGTGGTGGACGATTACGGTCCCGTGGTAGAGGGTCTTGAGAACGACATAGACGAGATAGAGACCGAGGTCTTCGGCGGCAGCCCCAGCGTATCCAGGCGTATCTACCAACTCTCGCGCGAGGTCATCGAGTTCCAGCGGGCCACGCGACCCCTGGCCGACATCCTGGGAAGCTTGATCAAGGAGGATGATGACGACATGGACCCGGAAGTCAGGCGGTACCTGCGCGACGTGCAGGACCACGCCATACGGGTCGAGGAGCAGGTGGCGGGCTTCCGCGAGCTGTTGCAGAATATCCTGAGCGTAAACCTCACCCTGGTCGGCCTCTCCCAGAACGAAGAAGTCAAGGTGCTCTCCGAGGCAAGCATCGAACAGAACAACGAGGTAAAGAAGATCTCCTCCTGGGCCGCCATCCTCTTCGCCCCAACCCTTATAGGCACCGTCTACGGCATGAACTTCGACCACATACCCGAGCTTCACTGGCTCCTCGGCTACCCGTTCGCCGTGGTGCTCATGGGGATAGTCTCCTGCACCCTCTACCTTGTCTTCAAACGCCGCGGCTGGCTGTAGCCGCGAACCCCGGCCGGCGGACAACCACCACGCCAGGTCCCCTGCTAACAGGATGGTTCACGGTCGCCGTGCCATTTCTACTTGACCGATCGGACAGCCGGAGGCCGCGAGGGCCAGGAAGTTCCTGGCCCTCACGGCAGCGTCATCCTGCCAAGACTTGGAATCTGCGCGCGGCTACAGGAACGTTACTCCACCGATTCGTGCTGGGGCTTGTCACCGAATCGGCGTCCGGTAGGATGGACGTCTTCCTGGGTCGGTGTCGGCTCGTCGTCCCCGGACTCGGTCAGGGCCCGGCCCATCACCTCCACGATCTCCGGACGGCGCCGGGAGATGACGGTTAGGAATACGAACCCGACGATGGCCCACGCAACGATCAGGTACGGCCACAGGTTGTACGGCGGGTCCGGTACCGGATAGAGGAGACCATAGATCGGCAGCGCGACCGCCGCCGTCGCCACGAGTGGAATGACGGCGTGGTTCAGTACCGAGAAATTGGCCCGCTCTTTGTTGCGGAAGTACAGGAAGACCGAGACGTTGATAAAGATGTAGACGATCAGCACCGCCAGCGTCCCGAGACCGCCGAAGTAACCGTAGGTCACCGAAGGATCCCCGAAGATGAGGTAGCCGAAAACGAGACCGAGGACAACGGAGAACCCGGCCTGCGCGGAGGCGGCGACGTAGGGCGAGCGGCGGGTGGGATGTACCTTCGCCAGAGCCCGCGGCAGGACCCCGTCACGGCCGAGGGCGTAGAGCAGCCGCACGGTCGAGTTGTGGATGCCGATGGCCGAGGCTATGGCTCCGGTCAGGGCCGCGACCCCGACGAACGGCGCCCAACCCGCTCCCAGATACTTCCGGGTCAGGGTGTCGAACCAAGCCGTATCACCGGCGAACTTGTCCATGTTGTCCGGGCCGAAGCCGATCGTGGCCGCGTAGGTCACGAAGACGTAGTAGGTGCCGATCACGGCGACCGCGCCAAGCAAGGCGCGCGGGATGCTGGTGTGCGGGTTTCGAGTCTCTTCCCCGAGCGAGGCAGCGGCCTTCCACCCGACGAAGGACATGATCCCGAAGATCATGCCGAGGAACACGCCCCCGATGCCGCTACCAGCCGTCGGGCTGAAGACGGCCAGCGTATTGCCCTCGGCCCCGCCCTGGAAAACGACCGCCAGCAGCATGATCGTCACCACTATGATCTCGTAAGCGAGGAAGATGAGACCACCCCGGACGGACTGGGTTATCCCGAGCACCGAGAGCCCGTAGACCAGCCCGGCAATGAGGAAGAACGGGATTATCCACGGTATGCTGAAGCCGAAGATGCGTTCCGATTCCTGTGAGGCGAAAGAGGCGAAGATCGAATACGTCGCCGCCTCGAAAACGCCATATCCAACTATAAAGAACCACATCCCCATAAAGCCGGTCTTCGGGTTTATGGCGTTTGCCACGATGGAGTAGACGCTTCCGGCGGAGGCGGTGCGGCGGGCGAGCTGCGCGAGACCCAGCGCGACAAGAAAGACCGCCCCGAAGGAGAGAAGCATGGTAAGCGGCATCGCCCCGCCGGCGAACCCCGCGATGAACGGCGTATTGAAGAACATCGCCACCGACGGCGCCATAAAGCCCATCGAAACGATCATCGCCTCCGGAGTAGAGAGTGCGCCGCCCCTCAATCTTTGATCGTTGTTAGATTCCAATTATTGACCTCCTCCATACGTCAGGCGGTTCTAAAGCTCACTAGAACCACGTAAGTGTAAGTAAGAACATGGCAGCAAATAATAACGACTCTCCATCTTTTTCGCTATAGGCAATTGGCATGAATATCCCGCGTAGCGAGGCGGAATTTTTTGTCCATGCGTACACTTCGGGTTTGAAAGACCACACGTATACTTCGACTTTGACAGATTGTTGAGCGAAGAGTCCTGGCTTGGTACAGTTCGGTCGGAGCGGGGCTGGTCAGAGAGGGGGGAGTGCGTGGCGGATGTACGAGAGATAAGACAAGAGAGGCCGCGCTTTTCCATCATGAGGCCACAAGGAGAACCGTTGGCACGGGTGAAGAGCGGTGAGACGGTCGCCATTTACGCCGGGGAGGACTCCGGCGGTTTGATCTCCGAGGACTATGTTCCGACCATCCAGGCCCTTGAACTTTACGCGCACAACAAGGCGGACGCTACATGTTCGCCCGTCGCCTGGTGTCTGGATCTCTCGCGGGAGGATCTGGGCGGGGCAGGCTCATCACAGTCTGGTCCTCGCATGCGATGAGCCCCTTTGCTTTCCCTTGAAATGTTCTACGGCCGTGATAACCACGAAACAAAGGAGTCACCATGACCACTGAAGTAAGGACCACCGGCAGTGCCGACAGCCCCCACCTGCGGCGTGAATTGCACCTCTGGGAGGCGGTTGGCATCTCGCTGGCCTTGATGGCGCCCTCGATGGCCGCCAACATCAACCCGCAGGGCACCGCCGGCACCGTGGGGCGGGCCGTTCCACTCGCGTTCGCGCTTGCGACCATCGGTGTCTTGCTCATCGCCTGGACTTTCGTCCGGCTCACCCAGCGCTTCAACCACGCCGGCAGTGTGTATGGCTTCGTCGGGGCAACGCTCGGTTCGCGGGCTGGCGTCATCTCGGGATGGGCTCTGATGGGCACTTATGTCTTCTATGGCGTGGTGACATCCACGGCGGCCGGTATCTTCGGCGCGGACTTCCTCGACGCTCTTGGTATCTGGAAGAACCAGCCGGGTTGGGCGCCGTTCGCCGTCGGTATCATAGCCCTCGCCGGCGTGTGGGCGCTCGCGGCCTCGAACATTCGTGAGGGTACAAGGGTGCTATTGGTTATCGAGGGAACGACGGTCGCGCTCATCCTCATCGTCAGCGTCGTCATCCTCGTCAAGCTGGTTACGGGTACGGCCCCCAACGGGAACACGCTGGACTTCTCGGTGTTCACGATATCTGGCGGGACCGGCACTTCGGCGGTGTTCCTCGGGGTGGTGTTCGGATTCCTCTCTTTCGCCGGGTTCGAGGCGGCCGCGACGCTGGGCGAGGAGGCGCAAGAGCCCCGTCGCGACATACCGCGCGCGATCCTCGGCGTCGCCATCTTCGGCGGCCTGTACTTCATCTTCGTTACCGCCATAGAGGTGATGGGCTTTGGCACGGATGCCAGGGGTATCAAAGACTTCATCGCGTCCGGCTCGCTGCTCGGAGACCTCGGAAGCCAGTTCGTCGCCGGGTGGATCGGTGAGGCCATAACCATCGGCGCCGCGGTCAGCGCCTTCGGCTGCGCGCTGGCTTGCGTCGTAGGGGCCGCGCGACTGCTGTACGCGCTGTCGCGTGACGAGGTCGGCCCGGCCTCTCTGGGCACCGTCTCCGCCCGGAGCGGCGTCCCGGCCCGGTCCACGGCCGCCGTCGCCATCGCCGCGTACGTCATTATTGGTCTCGGCTGGTTCGTGTTCGGCGTGGCGCCCTTCGACCTTTTCGTGGCCTCCGGAACGATCGGTACCTTGATCCTGCTTCTGGTGTACGCGTTCGCGACCATCGGGGCCGCGAAGTTGCTGTTCCTATCCGGCGAGCGGCAGGTAGCCGCGTGGGAGGTAGTCGTACCGTTCCTGGCGCTGCTCGTCATCGGATACACGCTCTTTCGCAACGTGTACCCTTATCCGACCGATGTAGCGGCGTGGTACCCGATCATTGCAGCGGTCTGGGTCGTCGTCGGGGTCCTCATCACGTTCGTCCGCTCAGCCGCGACGCGGCGGGCCGGCGAGAGGCTAATGGCCGAGGAGGGACTCGCCGCGGGTACCAGCTCTCGGATGGAAAGTTAGCGGCAAGCGGAACCTGTGCCGCAAAACGCGACTGATGCGATTCTGCATGCGTGCCGCGCGGGTATCGAACGCCGTGGAACGAGAGGCCGAAGCGTGAGATATTGGACATACCATCGCGGAACGGAAACGTATTCAACTACATTCTAGGGGGTGCGATGCAAACTGAACGCGAGGCGCGGGAGAACATGCCGCCGCTGCCTGAAGATACTTTGTGGGTCCGGTTCGTGTTCGTGGATCACGCGGGCATCCCAAAGGCGAAGGCCGTACACCGGGATGGTTTCGCCGGGAGGGCCAGGGCCGGAGTAGGACTTGCGAAGGGTGTCCTGGCGCTGGACCCGAGCGGGGCGCTGCACCCGGAGTCGGGACTGAGCCCGGTGGGTGAGTGCCGCCTGATCCCGGACCTCTCGACGCTCACCCCCCTGCCCTTCGCCCGCGGGCAGGCGATGGTCTGCTGCGACATGACGGAGCCGGACGCGACCACGCCGTGGGATGGATGCCCGCGCGGCGCCCTCAAGCGGGTGCTCGGACGGTTCGCCGAGAGAGGATACAGGTCGCTCGCCTCCTACGAAGCCGAGTTTTACGTGCGCGGACCCGAGGGACCGCTGGATAGGACACCTTACGCGGGCAGCTTCGCGCTGACCCTGGCGGCGGACTTCGTCGCGGTGCTGGCGGAGTCGCTGGAGGAAATGGGCATCCGGCCGGAGCAGTGCCACGCCGAGGTGGGGCACGGGAACCTGGAGCTCTCCGTGGGGGAAGATGAGGCACTGGCCGCGGCGGACAAGCGCGTGATGGTGCTTGAGGCGATCCGGGGCGTGGCCCACCGGATGGGGCTTGAGACCACGATGGCCCCGAAACCGTATCTGGATCAGGCCGGCAACGGCCACCACCTGCACGTGAGCCTCTACGAAGATGACGCTCCGGCGCTCTTCGACTCTTCGGGGGCGCTCAGCAGGGCTGGCTCGGGATTCGTGGCCGGGATACTGGACCATATGCCCGCCATCATGGCGTTTACCGCCCCGAGCCCCAACTCCTACCAACGCCTCGCCCCCGGCATGTGGGCCTCTGCCTACGCCGCCTACGGCCTGGACAACAGGGAGGCAGCCGTAAGGCTCGCCTCGCCCGTGGCCGGCAGGGAGTCCGCGACCGCCAACGTCGAGCTTAAGCCGGTCGACGTCACGTCGAACCCCTACCTGGCCCTGGCCGCGGTTCTGGCCGCCGGGATGGACGGGATGGAACGCGGCCTCGACCCCGGGGAGCCGACGATGGTTGACCCGGCCACGCTGGGCGACGAGGAGCGCGCCGCGCGGGGTATCCGGCCGCTCCCCGCTTCCCTGGACGACGCCCTTGACGCGCTGGAGGAAGACAGCGTACTCATAGAGGCGTTTGGCGAGCCGCTGGTGCGCGCCCACGTGGCCGTGGGGCGGGCGCAGGCCAGTATCGCCAGAGAGCTTCCGCCGGAAGAGGTGGCGGCCACGGCCGCGGTCCTCTACTGAAAGCAACCGTCTTGAAAGTCAAGTAGTCAGGGCATGAGGACACCTCCAGATAGAGCGATCTCTCATCAGGGCGTTGAGGATGGAGAGCAACTTTCTCATGCACGCCACCAGAGCCACCTTCTTGGGCTTGCCGGCGGCCAGCAGGCGCTCGTGGAACTCCTTGATGACGGGGTTGTGTCGAGTGGCGACCAGAGCGCCCATGTAGAGGGCGGCCCTCACTGGAGCCCTGCCGCCCCACACCTCTCGCTTACCACGTCCCTGCCCGGAGTCGCGGTTGAAGGGTGCGACACCGACCAGGGCGCACAGACGCTTGTGGGTGAGTGTTCCAAGCTCGGGCAACTCAGCCAGGAGCGTCCTGGAGAGGACTTTCCCCACGCCGGGGACGCTACGGAGCAGAGCCTCGTTGGCCTTGAAGGCGGAGTTCTCCTCGATGGCGTGGTCAAGGTCGGAGTCAGTGCGCTCGATCTCACGATCGAGCCACTTGATGTGCGAGCGGATGCGCTTTTGGAGAGGCTTCTCTCGCGCCATCTTGAGGCGGTTATTCTCGGATACGAGCATCTCGATGAGTTGGCGCCTACGGGCGAGGATGGCCCGCAAAGCGGTAGCTTCCTCGTCGGGAATGACGCTGGCTCTGGGCTCGACCGCCCCGGCGAACCGGGCGAGAACGAAGGCGTCTATTTTGTCGGTCTTGGCGAGCTTTCCGATGGCCTTGGCGAAGTCCCTCGCCTGGCGGGGATTGACGACAGCCACGGGGATCTCCTTGGCGGCGATGGAGGAGGCGGCCAGACGCTCGTATCGTCCGGTAGCCTCCAAAACGACGAGTTTCGGACTCAATCCAGGCTCCGCCAGGCGGCGGAGAAGTTCGTCAATGCCCTCCTGATCGTTGGTCACCACGAAGGACTCGCCTTGGGAGCCGCCTTTTCCTTCGCTGGGCAGGATGTACACGTCGAGGGTTTTCTTGGAGACGTCGATGCCGACGTGGATTTCTTGTTGGGATGGACTACTCACTCGTTTTCTCCTTGCTCTTCATTCAGGCCCGGCCTTGCGGATACGAGCTTGCTCACCAGCGAAACTGGAGCAGAGGCTCCGGCAACCGTTCGGGCTCCTCCAAAACTAGGGGCGCGACGACGAGTGCTTTCAGACGGTCTTGGCGAAGAGCCTGGACCAAGGAGGAATCGGTCTGTCGCGCCCATGTTGGCCGCATTGTGAACGACCAAAACCAAGATACAAGGAGGAGTGTCCAGGTGATGGGTCCGCCAACCAGGTCGGTCGGCATCTTCCCCGGCCCTCGCGATTTCGCCCTGCTGCACGAGAAGGCGATGCCGCAGAAAGACCAGCTATGCGGCGCGTTCTGGGCGGCCCTGACCCTCTCGGCCGCCGGTCACGCGGCGAGCCAGGAGGAAGTCGCGCTCAGGGCCGGGACGACGCTGGCCGAAGGCGACCCCGCGGGGTGGCTGCCGCCGGGCGCCGCGCCGCGCGACGATTACACGGCGGCCATCCCGGTCGTGCCCGACGAGGCTTCCGCGGGAACGTCCGCGACGGGCGTCGCGCGGAGCATCGAGGCGCTCTCCGGGGGCGCGCTGTCCGTCGTCCCCGTGGCGGGGCCGTGGACCGCCGACACGGTGGTATCTCTCGTTGAGATCACTGCCGCGCAGGCGCCGGAGTGCGTGCTTATCGCCAACCTGCGAACGGGATGCCTGTGGGGGTCGCGCCCGGCGGCGGGACTCCTGTTCGACCACCTGCTCGGGCGTCAGGTGGAGGCGCCACCGCCGGACTGGGATTGTGGACATTTCCTGACGATCGCGGCGGGCGTGGTCGGTCCGGGCGGCGCCCTCGTCGCCCTCCGCGACACCTACCCGCAGCTTGGCTGGGGCGGCTATCATCCGCAGCCGGCCAGGGCGGTTGCGGCGGCGCTCGAACGGGGCGACGGGCATGAAGGCGGGGTGCTCTGCGCCTGCGAGACACCGGCGGCCGGGGCTCTCGCCGGACGGCTGGAAGAGATGGGTTTCGAGTTGCGCCACTGGGACAACGGTTCGCCCGACCACGACAGGGGCGGTGAGAATCATGCGGGGTGAGGGGGCCGTTGGCCCTCTCCATTACGATCCCTCAAGCCTGAACCGGGGGCGGTTCACGGACGAAGCCGCCGAAGAAGAGCGGACCTAGATCTCCGGTGGGCAGACTCGACGACAAGACGGCCATCGTCACCGGAGGCGCGCGCGGTATCGGACGCAGCATCGTGGAGGCGTTCGCCGCCGAGGGCGCGGACGTCGCCGTGGCCGACGTGCTCCCGGAACACGAGGCCGAGTCCGTGCTGGCGGAGGTGCGGCGCACGGGCCGGCGTGGGATCTACATCCGCACCGACGTGGCGGAGGAAGAGCAGGTCCGGAGCATGGTCGAGACGGTCCTCGAAGCTTTCGGGAGGATCGATGTCCTGGTCAACAACGCGGGCATCCTCAGCCTGTCGCCGCTGGAGGAGATGCCGGTAGAGGAGTGGGACAGGGTGCTGGGCGTGAATTTGCGCGGCACGTTCCTGTGCTGCCGCTTCGCGTTGCCACACATGCTGGAGCGTGGGGGAGGACGAATTATCAACGTGGCGTCCCAGATCGGGCAGTCCGGCGCGCCCTTGCTCGCCCACTACAGCGCGAGCAAGGGCGGGGTCATAGCCTTCACCAAGGCGCTCGCGCGCGAGGTCGCCGCGCGGGGCGTGCTGGTCAACGCCATAGCACCGGGGCCGGTCTCGACCAGGATCATGCCCCCCGAGAGCGAGGAGTTGGAGGAAACCCGTAGGTCCGCGCTCCCGATCCGGCGCTTCGGCGGGGTAGCGGAGATCTCGCCAACGGCCGTGTTTCTGGCCTCCGGCGAATCCTCCTACTACGTGGGACAGACCCTCGGCCCCAACGGCGGGGACGTGATGCTTTGAACGGAGGAGGCGCATGCCAACCGTAGACCTCACGCAGGTGCCTGTCGTGGACAACCACTGCCACGGTATCAGGTACGACCAGATCTTCAAAGACCTCTCAGGCTGGCGGCGGGCCTTTACAGAGTCCACGGACCCCGGCATGCCGCGCGACCACGTCGCCACAACGTCTTTCTACCGCCGTCTGATCCGGACTCTATCCAACTTCCTCGACTGCGAACCCGACGAGGAGACCGTATTCGCAGCCCGCAACGGGATAGGCGGACGGAAGCTCACCGCCGACCTCCTGCGCGCCGCGAACGTCGATACCCTCCTGCTGGATACGGGCTTCCCGCCTCCCGAAGAAGTGCTGCCGGTATCCCGGCTGGGAGAACTCGGGGAATGCCGGGCGGAGCCGATGCTGCGCCTGGAGACGATTATGGAGAGTCTGTTGGCGCGGCATGGCTCTCTCGCCGAGACGGAAGAGGCGCTCGCCGCCGCGTTGGAGGACGTGCGGAGTCAGGGCTACGTGGCGCTCAAGAGCATCGTCGCCTACCGGACGGGTCTGGACGTCCGGGAGTGGCCGCGCGAAGAGGCCGAGGAGTCTCTGCGCGGTTACCGGCGGGACGCCGGAGATGGCCCGGCGCGCCTCGTCCACAAGCCGTTGCTCGACACCCTGCTCCACGTCGCGTTCGCTCAGGCGACCCGCCAGGAGATTCCGGTCCAGTTCCACGTAGGATACGGCGACGCCGACACCGACCTACTGCTCGGCAACCCGCTGCACCTGCGCGCCGTGCTCCAGCGCCCTGACTACCGGGGCATGTCCGTGGTGCTATTGCACGAGTGCTACCCGTACACTCGGCAGGGCGGCTATCTGGCCGCCGTCTACGAAAACGTCTACCTCGACCTCTCCTACGGCATCCCGCTCCTCGGCTACGGGGAGATGCTCTCCTTTACACGGGCCGCGCTCGGCGTCGCCCCGACCTCCAAGCTCATGTACAGCTCCGACGGCATAGGCGTGCCGGAGCTCCACTGGATGGGCGCCACTGACGGGCGGCGCGTGATCGGTGAGGCGCTCGGCGAACTGGTGGCGCACGGAGAGCTGGACCTCGCCGAAGCCGAGGCCACCGGAGAAGCCATGCTGCGCGGAAACGCGGCGCGCCTCTACGGTCTCTAGAGCGCGGAACCGTCTCTATCTGCTCCAGCTCCCTGCTCTCGTTCTCATAGCTCCTGCTTCGGTCCCGTTCGTTCAACACGGCCCATCGGGTGTTACAATTGTAAACACTACACAAACGCGGGAGGTTTCGTCGTGTATCGGGTAGGGGCCAGGGAGCTCAAGCAGCATACGGGGGAGATCATCGAGCGGGTTCGGAAGGGTGAGAGGGTGGTGCTCACCTTGAGGGGGAACCCTGTGGCCGTGATCTCACCGATAGACCAGGATGCCCTGGAAGGTGCATTGAGCGAGGAGGCGACGAGGGCGGAGAAAGAATCTCTGGGCTGGCTCGCGACGAGCGAGAGCGCCTTCGACTTCTGGGAGAACGAGGAAGATGGAGTGTGGGACACGGTGGGCAAGGAGTAAACGCCATTGGAGCCTCCTTATCAGCAGGGAATGGTCGTGTTGGTACCTTTCCCGTTCACAAACCTCTCGGGCAGCAAGCGGCGTCCGGCCCTGGTCGTCTCGCCCGAAGGATTCCACGAAGAAGACCTGATCCTCTGCGCCATAACCTCCCAGATTCCGCATCGCTTGCCCGAACAAGAAGTACTACTCGAAGCCGGGGATATGGCCGAGGAACAGCTTCCCAAGAGGAGCGTGGTCAAACCCGGCAAGCTCTTCACCATGCACCGTAGTCTCATAGCGTCCCGCTACGGCACCGTGAAGCAGTACAAGCTCCTGGAAGTGCTCCGAACGCTACGCGAGATCTTCGCCGATCCCGAGTGAGTCTAGCGCGAAACTTCACTCACGGTCAGCTTCCTCGCGCCTCTCGGAAATCAACTCCTCAGACAGGCTCCGCTCCTCTGGTACGTAGCGCCGCACCAGGATCTGAGCCCGCGCCACTGCTTGAGCCGGCGTGTATAGTCGCAGTCCCTCCGCGTCCAGGTGCAGGATGATCTCATCTCCAGGCTCCACGCCCAACTCCCGCCGGTACTCGGTGGGAATAACGATCCTGCCACCCTTGCCGAGTTTTGTCTTGAAGGCTCGCATGTTCTTCTGACCTCAGTCCTGTTCGGTCAATACGGTAACGAAGTCTCTCAGCCCGATGATAGACACGCCGCGTAAAGTACCCAGAGGCAACAGGTGCTTCTTGTCTCCGGTCACGAGAAATTCCGCCTCGGCTGCCAGGGCGCATTCGAGGATACGATTATCCGTCGGGTCTTCCTCGATCACATCTACCGGCTCCGCCGGTTCGTGAACGCCAGCGGAGATCCGGCGTATCTGCGCCACGGCCCGCCCAACCCTGTCGTCTTCCCAGCCGAACTTCTCACGGAGTATGCGGTCCACCTCGCCAAGCATGAACGCGCTCGTGTGTAGCTCAGCCGCACCCCTCCTCGCGATCCAGTATGCGCGGTCCGCCATACCGCCGGACCAGTTGTACGCCGCCACCAACACGTTCGTGTCGAAGACGACTCTTGGCGCCGTACCCGGTACCTCTTCCGTCACCGGGTTCCGCTACCTGTTCTGGTAGAGCGACTCGAACAGCTCCTCTTCACTCCCGAACCTGTCCCGCGACCGCAACGCGCCGTACCGCTGGAGCCGCCGGAACTCCTTCTCCTCCCGGTAGTCCTCGTAGACCCGCACCATCTCCCGGAAGAGCTCGCTGGACCCCATGCCTTGATCCTCCGCCAGTTCCTTGAACTCTCTCTTCGTATCCGGCGGTACCGAAAAACTAAGGATCTCGGTCTTTCTACCCATCCGGCACTACCTTTCTCTTTCAACGATAGTTTAGTTAATACAGAGTATTACTCAGAATATCGAGAAATCAAATAGCCGATACGAAGACAGCGTGGGCGAAGGAGTTTAGCGTGAAACCGGTTCTATCTGCTCCAGCTCCCCGATCTCCTTCTCGTCGTTGATGGTGCGGTAGAGATCCGACGCGAGTTGCCCATTCAGCCAGAACTCCGGGCCGGTGCCGAAGACCTTCGCCAACCGCAGCGCCGTCGAAGGAGTGATGCGCCGCTTACCGTTGATGATCTCGTTCACCCGAACGTAGGGCACCCGTATCCTCTCCGCCAGCTCGGACGGCGTAATCCCCAGCGGCTTCAAGAACTCCTCCAACAGCAACGCTCCCGGTGGGGTGGGAGCCCGGTCCTTCGGTATACGCAATCCTTTTATCTCAGTGATAGTCAACTATCTCAACTTCTTCGTCGTTTACTCCGGTGTGTACTCGCGTATCCTATCTCGCTCTATGATCCAGAGTTGGCCGGATAGTTCTTTGTCTTCGGAACCCTTTAGCAGAACCCGCACACGCTTCCGGATGGTGTCTAGTTGTATAGGGTGTGGGACCCGGAGCACGGCGATGCCAGCGTAACGTTCCGGCGGAAACCTCAACACGTTGGAGAAGTCCAGGTCGAGCGTGACCAGCACCCGTCCTTCCGTCCGGCAAACCTCGATCAGGTCGTCGTCGCTCGTACCGCCGAGTTCCTGTTCGGAGACGGTCGCCACGTCATGACCGGTCTCACGGAAGAGCCCGATGGCCCGGTTGCCCAGGTTTTCGTCTAGCTTTACCTTCAAGCCAGACGTTCGAGAGGTATGTCCACGAACCGCTCCCGGCTCATCTCCGCCCCGTAAGCCACGCAGGCCAGTACGTCCTCCCGCGTGAGTTGCGGGTACTCTTCCAGGATCTCCTCGATGGAAACCCCGGCGGATAGCAGATCCAGCACGAGAGCGACCCAGATGCGGCTCCCTCTGATGCAGGGTTTGCCGAAGCACACCTGTGGATCTATAGAAATCCTCTCCAACAACCTGTCGCGTTCCATAGTCCTCCTACAGCCCCAAACGTATACCAGACAATTTTACTATCCTCTGCCTGCTATATAATGTAGAGAGCAAGGATCGGCCAGCGGAACGCTATTACAGACCGTTTCGGAGGAGTTCATGGGCAAGACCAAGAGAACCATCAAGACCTCGGGCAAGGTAGGCACCCTTGCGCCCGGCAAGGCGCGCTCCGCAGTCAAGGCCGTCAGCAGCCGGCGGACAGTCAAGGTGTCCAGGAGTAAGTAGGAACCCCGATATCCGCAGGTCGTCGCGCCTGTCTATCAAAACAGCGTGATGACCCCTCCTTACGATTACAGCGTCTTTATCAATTGTCCGTTCGATTCGGCGTACCGTCCGATGCTCTATGCGATCACCTTCGCCGTACACGACTGCGGGTTCAAGGCTCG
>JBBPZZ010000004.1:0-2364 GCA_038198445.1 Rubrobacterales bacterium | reverse complement strand
GCGGACTTCCTCCACGAATGCGTCGGCTCCGAGGGCGGCGAAGTCCTCCAGCTTCTGTCCCGGCTTCTCGACGCCGAACTCGACGCGCAGCCAGTCCAGGGTGTCGCGGCGCGACGCCTGCTCCGCTCGGGTCAGAGAGATTAAACGCCCCACCGCACCCTCCGCCCGCGCCTCGTCCGTCGGCGGTGCGATGGGCAGCTTTTCTACGAACGAGTAAATTAGTCGAAGTGCTTCATCTTTGCCATGCGTTGCGTTGCGCCACATATAAGCCCAGAGCAAAGGTGAGTTGACCGCTGCCATCACCCACGGATCAGAGGTCGGCCACATGTAAGCGGTGTTGACTAGATATGTAGGTTCTTCGGTGAAGGCAAACTGCGGCCTCCAGGTAATGTCAGTGTGGATCGTCGTAGGGCTCTCGAAGACATTGTAATAAGCGCACGAGCGAAGCTCCCACCAGTAGCGACCATGATCCTGACGCTTGCGTAGCTTTTCCTCGAATGACTTGAAGTGTTGGTGCAATGCCGGGTAGGTTTGCCGGAATACTTCTTCCGCGTCGTCCCCGACGTTACTCCAGGGCCAATCGTGGTCGCCGCTGGACTTCAACAAGATCATCCACAGCCCCCGCCACTCCGGGGACCAGCGTTTTATGTCCTGGCCGCGCAGGTAGGGCTTTATGATCTCCGCCGAGCGCGGGTCTTCGCGCACGAGCCGGTCTTTCGTTTGTGTGTCGATCAGGAACGCCTCGTTCAATCCGGTCTTTATTCCGTAGAGCGGCTTGACCCCGGCGAACTCGGCGAGTGGGACGCCGTTCGCCCGGATTTTCTCCATCAGGTCGTCCACGGCGCTCGTCTCCAGGCTCCAGGCGTTCTTGCCGAAGCGCTTTTTCGGGACGGTGTGCGCGTGGTCCTGGACGTATGAGGCTATGTCCGCGCCGCCTTTGAGGGCTTCGCGAGGGAACTCGGCCACCCGGACATCGCCCTCCGCGCGGGCCGACCGCGCCGGCTTTTCGAGGACGATGATGCACGGGAAAACGTCCGCGTCCGCGAAGATCGGAGCGTGCCCGAAGTCCACGATCTCCTCCAGCGCCCCTTCTTCCGCGAAGTACCCTCGCAGCGGCTCCCCGTAGCCCGCCCGCAGCCACTTGTTCGTCACGATGTAGGACATGCGCCCGCCGCGCCTTAGCTGCCGCAAGCCTTGCTGGTAGAAGTACACGTACAGGTCCGCGACGCCGTGGTAGGTCTCGGCGTAAGCCTCCTTGAAGTACGGCTTGAACGGCCCCAGTTGCTCCTGGCGCACGTAGGGCGGGTTGCCTACCACCGCGTCGAAGCCCGCGTCGTCCCCGAGCGGACGCCCCTGCCGGTCGAAGAACACGTCCGGGAACTCAAGCTCCCAGTGGAAGAAGCGGCGCTCTTCGGCCTCGGCCTCCGCCTCGTCCAGCCAGCGCTGGAACTGGGGCAGGGTCGCTATGTTCGCCTGCGTGGCGTAGTCGGCGAGCGGCCTCCACAGCGAACGGTCAACCTCCACGCCGAAGTGGGTCGCGGTTGCGAGGTCGGCGAGGCGGGCGTAGCGGCGGGTCAGGTCCTCGCGCAGCCGGTCGTAGAGCCGCTCCTGCTCTTTCACGTCCTCCACCGAGGCGGCGGGGGATTCTTCTATCAGCCAGATGTTGCCGACCGCCGTGCTCATGCTCCGCCGGAAGGCGTCGTCCCCGAGCATCGAGAGCTGGGCATCGCCGTCGTCCTTCGCCCGCTTCTTGTGCTTCTTCGCTGAAGTACCGCCGGGCTGCAGGTCGGAGATGCGCGCCCCGACGAGGGAGTTGCCGGTCCGCAGGTGATGGTCGAGGAACGAGAGCGGACGGTCGCGGGCGACGGTTGCGAGCCACAGCGAGAGCTTGGCGAGGTCCACGGCGAGCGGGTTCAGGTCCACGCCGTAGACGCAACTCTGGGCTACGCGGCGTTTCCAGTACGCGAGCTCCGAGGCCTCGTCCGCCTCCACGCCCTCCGGCGAAACGCCGAGCGCCACCAGGAAGCGGGCGATGTACTCCGTCACCTCGACCAGGAAGTGTCCGCTGCCCATCGAGGGGTCCAGGACGTTCACGGAGAGTACGGCGGATACTCTCTCCTCGTCCGACGCCGCCTCCGCCACCGCCTCGCGCAGCACGGGTCCGACGGTGGCCTCGACGATGTACTTCACCACGAAGTCCGGGGTGTAGTAGCTGCCGGTCGCCTTCCGCTCGCCGCTGTCGTTCAGGAGGGCGACGGCCCAGCCCGGCTCCGCCGCATCCGCCGCATTCGGTTCGTCCATCGCCTCCAGGTGGTACTCCAGCAGGCCCTCGTAGATCGTGCCGAGGTGCCGTTCGGAGAGGTC
>JBBPZZ010000003.1:0-28263 GCA_038198445.1 Rubrobacterales bacterium | reverse complement strand
GAAATCCATTCGAAGCGTTCAGCGGATAGGCGAGCGCGGGCGCGATATTGCCCACCATGGAGCCAAGCACTCCCAGAGTAAGAATGGGACCGGAGAGCGGAACCGCGAGGAGGTTCGTCAGCACCCCGATGACGGACACCTGCTCGAAGGCCGACGCGATTATAGGGGCGGTTGCTATTTGCGCTGCCAGGGAGACCGAGAGCAGGTTGGAGAGTAACTCGGGTGGGTTTTTGAATGGACGTAGCAAGGCGCTTTCGACCAGGGCTTTCAGAGGTTTTCTCAACAACAAAATTCCAAAGACCGCCGCGACCGAGAGTTGAAACCCGGTGTTGTAGACGAGCAGCGGGTTGTAGGCGAGTACGGCGGCGAGCATGGTGGTCATGAAATGCAGCGGTGAGACCTGGCGTCCGAAGAACTGGGCAACGAGCACCAGCGTCGCGACGACGCCCGCTCTTATCGCCGATGGCGGAGCCCCAGCCACGATGATGTAGAGCCAGATCAGGGCGAGCGTAGTAGGTATGCGGAACCTTAGCGGAACTGCAAATCCGCGAAGGAGGAAGTAGATCAAAGCCGCCAACACCGCCACGTGCTGCCCCGATATCGCAAGCACATGAGTTATGCCGCTGCGCTGAAAAGCGGTCTGCAAATCTTCCGGCATCTGGGAGCGATCTCCCAGGACCATTCCGCGCACGATGGCCGCCTCGTTTGGTCTTAGCCCGTACCCCAACGCAACTTTTGTCCTGCGATGTATACGGCCAATAAGGCCCCGGCTGTCATCTACCGGCCACACGTTAGTGGCGTTGACCTCCGCCGATATACCTTTGGTTGCGAGATATTTACCGTAATCGAAACCATCGTCGCTGAACTCTGGAGGTGAGATCTCGCCGTCTACCCGCACCTCATCCCCGACACCGAATGCCAGGTCTTGCGCGAATACTTCGACTCCGCCTCCGCGCAGGATCTCCTTTCCCTTATACCAGAGGTGCTGCACGCGAATGTCCGTCCGGTAGCCGAAGCTACTCTGTACTGGTGGCGAAGCGACCTTCCCGACTATCACGATTTGCCCAGGCTCTAGCGACGCAAGGTCGGCAAGCGGGTCCGGCGTAGCGGAATGCAAGAAAGCGACCCCGACTCCTCCAGCCACGAAAAGCGGAAGCAAGATCGCCATGAGGCGCCAGTTTCGAGGGACAAGGTCGCGCCACAGGATAGAACCCGCGCAGACGATCAAGCTGGCAACAACCAAAGTGGGACCGAGTAGTGGCAAAACGGTCCCAACGACGATTCCCACGGCGAAAGCGATAGCCCACGGATCAAGGCGAACAGGCGGGCTGAGATCGAGCTTCAATCCATACGAAGCCTTCGCGCTAGATCGTTGCAAACGGCTCTATCTGCTTGATCGTTGCCGGACCAATGCCGGGAACTTCCTCTAGCTCATCCACGGACTTGAAGAGGCCGTTTGCCGTACGGTACTCCACGATGCTCTGGGCGGTAGCGGGGCCTACTTCGGGAAGCTCGTCCAGACGCTCGACATCGGCGGTGTTGATGTTGATCTTGAGCGGTTGCTGGCTCTCGGTGGCGATGTCATCGAGAGAGGCGCTGTAGACGACCTTCGGGGCGCTTTCGGAGATGCGGGCGGCGTATAAAGCTCCCCCCAGGAGAAGTGCAACGACCGTCACGCAGACAAGAATTTGCGGACGGTAGTGCCGGAGAAAGTCCACGGCGGACCTGTCGGGATTCGTGTCCCGTCTCGTCGCCGTGTTGAAGCCTTCCTTCATCTTTCAGGTCCTCCCCGACCTGCGGAAAGTGGAGCCGAGGGGGATCGAACCCCTGACCTCCGCGCTGCCAGCGCGGAATATACTTGTTTGCGAGGGTTCTTGGACGTGCGTGATTGATGGAGCGCAGCCCCATATATAAGCCGAATTCGTCTTATGTTGCGTGCATCTTGTTCGTGGTTGGTGGTGGCCGCTCGTGGTCGATTTCGGGGCGCGTTGGTGTAGTGATTGGTGTACTATAGCGGTGTGCAATGGTATTGGACCCCTGTGCGTTTCTGCGCCATGGGACAGCGTGCGAGGTATCCCGTGGCGTCCCAGAACTATGTTTCGAGGCGAGTATCGTGAGGGTGGCTCAACTTCATTGACTACCGCTTTAGAGAGCCAACGCTCCCGGCTTCTTCTTACTTCGATGGTTGGCGAGATGCGTTTTGGTAAGTCAACTACGTTGTTGCCTAATCAAAGGATGAATCGTGGACGTTACGAGTTGACTGCAAGAAACCGCGAGAATCCGTATATGTTCCGGGACGCGATGCTCAAGTTGCTTTTGTCGGAAACTCTGCCCTACGCGAAGCTGATTGAGGACTAAATCGGGGTCACAATCATTTCATTTGCAGGAGTTTTTAGCAAATCATCTATTGACAACGCGGCGCACGGTTGATATAGTTTTGGCATAGCGACCGGACCAACCCATAATGGTTGTATCTGGCCGCCACAAAGTCCCCGGCTTGAAGCCGGGGCTTTCCTTTTTGGCGGACTTACAGATGAACTATCCCTTGAGGATCTTTTTTTGCAGCGGCTTTCAGTAGTATCGGGTCTACAATATCGAACAGTTTATCTACATTGAACTTTCGATAACTATTCTTTCGGTGTAACTTACGGTACAGGGCATGGGACACAAGATCGGCAATCTGCACAAAGTACGAATGTTGGGAACTGCGCATTACGGGATCTTCTACAATGTTATCTACAGATACAGGATATGATCCACCATACATACTACCGACTTGGTTATGAACCCTAATCTTACGCACGATGCGCCGAATCTTCACTTCATTGGTTTCATCAGCCAATATGATACCCAGCTCGCCCCCGCAGCTTATACGGAGATAATTACTGAAACGCTGTATCAGCCATTCCCAAGCTCGTTCTTCAAAGTCTGCTCCCGGCGCAGTGCTTGAAACATATGCGGGGTTCAGTTTGTCTAGGTGTACATTGATGATTTGCGTTGTGGGCATCTGCGCGGTGATTTGTGTCAGCGCATCCCGGTATAGTTGGACACGCCGCCTTCTTCCACCGGGAATCCGTTTGTATACTGAAGCTCCGCGTGGGTTTATAAGTTCCGTTCCGTGTAGTTCGTCGCGCATGCGCAAACCATAACAGTTTCTGAGTAATCGCCTGATTGTGATCATGGATGTTAGATGCTCTTGCCATTTAACATCTGCCATGATCACGCCCGTCAGAATGTAGTGGGGGCTGGGACTTAGGTGTTTGGGGGTACCCGCTATCAAAGTGCCGGGATCACCGGATTCGTCTACGTACATTAGGCGCATTCGCGCATGATACCAGCGCAGGTAAAACTCGCGCCTAAATCAAACCTCATTCCTTTTCGATCCTTGCTACTTCGTCCAATAGCGCGTACTTGTACCAATCGCCGCGTGCTTCGTTGCCGACGACAAACATTCTTGGCTTCTCAAAATTCTCGATAACCTCGGGTTGCAGGTGTGGCCTCATTTGGGAGTATGTATCCGTACCGGCAAATCTATCGATGTCGAAGTTGAAGTTGTGAATCACCGAACGCCAATCCTCAATACGCTCTCGGCGCTGGTCTTGTAGATTCTGACGCCGTTTCTCTTTGAGCGTGTCTCTATTTTCGCCTGATGTTGTGTCGTTTTGGGAATGCCCTGCGAGCCTAGCGGGTAGCCAGCGTGGTAGAAGCACTCTACCGGCCGCTAGGGCAAGAAAATAGCTGCCAAAGACTACCAATGCCATGACCCATAACGGCGCGTCCCGTAAAAGAGCAATGCCTCCACCTATCACGGCTGGCACCGAGGGGAGGCCAAAAAACGCCCACCACCATTGGGCGTTACCGGGAAATCCCCAATGACGAACAAGCCATCCACCGATTTTGCGCAAGATGGCGGACACCCCGCCATTCTACCATCCCGCTGTGTCAAGTATATAATCCTGGAAAGATTAATCGGATACGTCATTACCAGAGAGAGCAGGAGGGGTAAGCTTTTGACTCTCTTCGGTGCTCCGCTCATTGGTCTAAGGTCGTTTCTCCGGTTCCGGCCAATTGTAGAACGCTTCTTTGACCGCCGTGTAGTTCGCGTCAAGGTAGGGTTCGAGCAGAAGTATGGCCGCCAAGCGTCGAGCCATGTCCGCAACTTCTCGAACCTCTGACGCGGTCAGCGCACGCCCTAGCACCCCGCTCTCTCGGTAGGAGAGCCATTTCTTCATCACCTGATATCCGCCAATGGTGTAATCCCAGACCCTAGCTGGGACGTTTCGCCAATAGGCTACGCCGTTTAGGTAAATGTCGAAGGTGGTCTCTCCAAGACGCGCGAAAGCTTCTTCCACAGTCAAGCCTTGCTCCGCCGCTCCTTGTTCTACACTCTCACGCTCGCTTGTTGTGTACTCGCGTTCGACAATCTTGCCTCGTCCCGGCATGACAACCCCAGCCTTGCTCTTGTGTCCCCAGCCTACGGTCAGAGCCAAGTCTCCGGCGTCAGGATTCAGGGCACCGCCGCCTTCCCGTGAGATCATCGCTATGCTTCTTAGCTCGGGCCGTAGAGTGCCGGAAGTAACTCCTGCGACCGGGGCATGATTATCGAGCAGCGCGGCTACTTGACGGCCAAGCTCTGCCGACGCAACCAGGGCTACCCTGCTGTCCGGAAGCGGTATGCGGGGCCAATCTTGCTGTATGCCGTCAGCGTTTTCAGTCAGATAGGAGGGTGAATAACCGATAGCGAGAGCGTGCATCCAGAGCAGGCTCACCGTTTCAGCGTCTACATCAGGGTCTGTAATATGTAGCCTGGAGACGTAAGCGCGGGCTTCGGGCGAAAGGTTTGCCAAGGGTGCAACATCTCTCTCATCGCTAAAGAACCCGTCCTGCGCTATGCTACCTCTCTTGCGCGCAGGCGAAGTATAAAGATACATAGGTATGGCGGAGGGGTTGACAGATATTATCTGCCCATCTATTAAAGCGCTCGAAAAGTACATTGGGCTGCCCTTAGCAGCTTTGCTCGCTTTCATTCGGCTTACTAGAAACTTGTTGCCATGCCAATACTGTTCCCACAGCGCCGGACGAGACCTGTTCCATAACGGGCTTACGCTACTGAAGTGGCACCATCGGATATCAAATGGACGAACTGCATAACGTCGTATGTGTTCAGGCAGGTATCGTTCAGCAGCCTGCACCTTAGACCGTACCTTCTTGGCATCGAACCCGGCGGCGTCTTTGGTTAGTCCGGTGCGCAACTCCGTCAATGTTTCCCAATTAACAGTAGCGTCATAGTACGCACGCATGCGTTTTTCGAGGCCATGTCGGTCGATATCGATTAAGGCTCCACCTCGTTTTTCAAATAGCCCGTCACTCTTCATTGCGCATAGTTCCGTGAGTTTGGGCCACGACAAGTATTCGGTACTAGCTTCTGACGGTCGCAGGGAGTAGCGGTTGCTCTCTTTCGGATTGGCAGTTTCGTAGCTAGTGTCGCGGTCTGGTTCTTTGAGACTTTCCAACAGATCAGCACGCTTGTTGATCCCCCAAAAATCGCGGAAGCGCACTGTAGGTTTCGCTTCGCTGCGCTCCTTGCGCACCATGAGACCGACCGTGGTACCGACCCGGATGCCCTCGCGATTGTACGGGGTAGAGAACACGCTCGGGTCGGGTTCGCCCTGGGGAGTGAGCTTGCCGGTCTCTCGGCTATCGCCGTTCAAAGAGTCAAACCATAGCTTGTCGAAACCGTCCAGAAAGCGCTGCCGCATCACCACGAAAGAGGCAGCGGTTAAATAGGAGAAGTTCGAGATGTAACATACGACGCCCTTGCCGGTCTTATGTACGATCCGGCGTTCGGCGAGTCGGAAGAAGCGAACGTATAGGTCGTCGAGGTTGAACTTCTTGATACCCCACTCAGAGATTAGTCCCTGCTTGTACGCTTCTGCGAGGCCCTGTTCTTCGTCTGGACTGACCCCGGCGAAGGCATTGTATGGCGGATTGCCTAGCACCACGAGCACCGGCTTGAAGCGTTTGACTCCCTCGGCAGCGTCGCGCTCTTCTTCAAGTTCGGGAAACAAGAGGTGCTGCTTCGGCTCTTTTGACGGGTCCCACCCGGTGAGGGCGTTGGTGAGGTACACCCCGGCTCGCTCATGTCCCTCATCGGAGAGCGGCGCTCCAAGGTTCTGGAGCAGAAGCCCGAGTTGCAGGTGGGCAACCACGAAGGGCGCGGGTAGTATCTCGAAGCCGAACACCCGTTCCATCGCGGCCTTCTTGAGGTCGTGGGCGACCAGCGCGTCTTCGCCTTTCTCTCTTAGCGTCTTTTCTATACGTTTAAGTACCTCAAGGGGAAAAGAGCCGGTCCCGGTACACGGGTCCAGAACGTATACGCTGGGGTCGGCGAGCCCGTCTGCCAAGCCCAGTTCCTCACGCAGAACTGTGTCCACCCGCTCGACCATGTAGCGGACCACTTCAGGAGGGGTGTACCAGACCCCGAGTTGCTTGCGGAGGTCGGGATCGAACGCTTCCAGGAACGGCTCGTAGAAGTATTGCACCGCCCCTTCTTCGTCAAAGTTGTCGAAGAAGGCTGCACGATCCACGCGGTTGAGCGCGTCCCCGGTCCAGTCGAGCACCTCCGTCAACCCTAGCGGCTCCAGCCGCGAACGCATAGCTACTTGCTCAAACAAGGTTCGGATCATAGGCACTTTGAGCGAGTACGCCGCATCATGCCAATTGAAACGCTCCGAACTCGTCGGTGAGTGTTGCTTGCTCCAGAGCACCCAAGCAGAGAATATGCCGTAGAAGAGAGTCTGTACGAGGGTGGACTGAAAGAAATGCCCGCCCTTTTTGCCCTCGAACCTGAGCCCCAGGGCTTGCTCCAGAGCAGAGCGCACCTGCGACAAGGCGGGCAAGTCGCCCCGTTTCTCGACGCGCATCCTCGCCTCTCGGGCATATGACGCCAGGAACCAAGCCACGTCCCTAGGCTGTGTGAGCGGCGCAGCGTATAGCATCGCACGCTTGAGGTATTCTACGAACCGTTCCCCGTGCTCTTCAGCGCCCTTGTGCGGATTACGTGCCGCAGCCCAAAAGTCGGCCTCGCTTTCGGCGAGACTGTACTCCTCCAGTTCGATGATCTCGCCGTCGGGGCCTCGCCTTACCAACAGGAAGTGGCGGTAGTTGGTAACGAGAACCTGACCGTAACGCCCCAAATACTTTGCTACCTGGTCACTGTGGGCTATCTCACGAACTTCGTCACCCGTGCCCTTGACCTCTACGGCACCCCGAGCCGGAAGCGGTCCGTTCTTGAGCTGCGCGTTTGTATCGTCCAAGACCTGATCCGGCGTGAAGAGCCCGCCGTCCGGGATGCCCGCGCCCTGGCTCTTGATGTTGATTATGCAGCGTACCCTCGGCTTCAGGGTCTTACCGACCTCATTAAGGAGCATCTCAAGTTTGCCGTAGTAGGAAGTCTCTTTGACGGCCACGCCATACGAACGCACGTCATGTAACTCGCGCAAGTACGTTTCGAGCGGTTTCATTGTCACTCCCCTTTCAAGGACCCATCGTCTACTACGCTCACGCTGCATCCGTCCTAATTATCAGCTGGGGGCAGAGCGCGAGGCTTCGGCTTCTTTCGTGTTCTGTTCTTGATCTCGTGCTGCCACATTTGCCGCTCTGTTATGTCCACCTTGGTCCAGCTTGGGTTCCGTCTCTCAAGGTCATCCAGCTTCGCCAGTACCTCGGCCAAGACCCTGTAGATTGCCTTCTTTGTCTTCTCGAACTGGTTCTCTACCTCCGTGTCCCCCGCGCCCCGCGTTCGCTCACCTTCGGCTTCTTCCGCGAAACCGACGTACTCTCGGTACTGATCCAGGATCAGCTCGTAAAGGACCCTCTCTGATAATCCTTTACCGCGTTTGGGCGGCGCGGCGCTCCCTACTTGCTCTATCAACCTCTTGATCCCGACCTGTCGTGAAGGGTCACTTCCAAGCGCTCCGCCAACTCTTTCGCGCCCTTGGTGTAGCTATTTGAGGCCATCACCCATGCCTCCGAGGTACCGTAGTACCTGGCACCCGCGAACACCTCTTGCACTGCTTTGTTAGTAACCGGCTTCACGTAATTCTTGCACTGCACGGCGACAAACTTTTCGGAGCCGCTACGGAGTAGCAGGTCGGCACCCTGGTCGCCTGGACCACCCATTCGTTCCGTATCGTAGCCGAGCGCGTTGCACAGGTCGGCGCAGAACGTCTCGAATATCTTTCCGTCTGTAGAGGGAATCCGCGAGAATTCCTTTTTCAACCACAGCGCCATCTCAGATTCCGTCTCGGAAGAGGCTCTCTCTTCAAGCTCTTCCAGCCTCCGTCGCGCCATCTGTAGCTGCAGTCGAGCGTCTACCTCCCTCCGTAGCCTTTCACGTTCTTCTTGTTTCTCGGTATCCCGTAGGCTGTTGGCAGTCAACTTGACAAGTGCATAGACCGCGATCAGAAAAAGCACTATGGCAAACAAGATGATCAAGACTAAAATCTCAAAGAGGGTACTCATCATTTCAACCCTTCCTCTGCAGCAGAGCCATCAGTTTACCGATGTCGAGAAAGCCGCGCCATACTGTAGTCCTTCGTTAGCGCAACCGTCTCACGCCGTGCAGGGCTTATTCGGCTAATCCGACGAGAATATGAGCGGGAGGAAACCCAACCCGGTCCGCTCTCCTACGGGGCTCGATTTTGCGGCAAATTCCATACCACAACAGGTATACTTGCGTTCTACACTAGGGACTTGACCTCGCAGCCTGTTATCGTAAACGCTTTTGCACTGTAGTTTTTGTCCTGATACTCTACATCTTTGGTGCCCACGTCTCGCACCGACACCGTTCCCTGACCTTATCGGTGTTGGTAGTGTAGGTGGTGTCGGCTAGGGCACACCGACACCACCTACACCGCCTACGCCACTTCGGAGTCAGCAACGTGGTGTAGGTGCAGCCGCAGGATACGATTGTTGCCGCGATACCCTTTCCTTACCGTGAACCCCGACCTGTCGGGATTCATCTTTAGTAGACTCTTGGTGAGTTCGTCGGGGCGTTCTGGTAACTCCGCAAGGTCCGATTCCGCGAGCAATTCATATAGCTCCGAAGCTGTTCCTTCCCAACCGCCGCCGCCCTTTTCCAGGAACCTTACGACGGCATCCCGCAGAGCGAGTTGGTCCCTGCGCTCCTGATCGTCTCCGGGCGCAGCGAGCAGGGCTCCCGCGTCCAGGGGTGTCGTCCCCTTCCATTCCACGTAGGCGGCCCCGTTGGGGGCTTCGGTAATGACGAAAGCGAGGCTGGAAGCGGGCTTGGCGAGATTTAGTTTCAGGCTCGCCAGCACCCGGCGGCGCTCGTCTTCGGGGTGCTTTGCCACCAGCAGGGCGCTACGGGCCTGGCCTATGATGCCGATACTCCCCCCTCCACGGTAAAGGGGACTCCCGCCAGCCGCCTTGTTTAGGTGACGCACGACCACCACCGCTGCCCCGGTCTCTTCGGCGAGCTTCGCCAAGGGAGCGAGAGCCCGCCGAACGTCTTGGTCGTGATGAGAGTTCACATCCCCCGACAAAAACGCCATCAGGGGGTCAACGATCACGAGCTTGGCCCCCACCCGTTCTATACCACGCCGGATGATGTCGAGGTCCTTGGGGATTGATAAGAGCCGCTCGTTGTCACCGTCAGGTACGGTCGCGAGATCCAAAACTAGATCCGCGTTCCCGCCCGCAGCCTCAAGGCGAGGACGTATCGTGTCGGCGCAGCCATCTTCCGCGTTGAGGAGTACCACGCCGCCGTCCTCGCACGGAGCGCCATCCGGCATAGCCCGCCCGACGCTTACCCGCGCCGCGAGGTCCATCGTCATCGCGCTCTTGCCGGTGCCAGGATCACCGTCTATCAGGGTGATCTTGCCGAGCGGTATGCGACCCGGCCACAACCACTCTACGGGCTCGGCCTGTACCGTGCTCAAGAGCCGTCCCACGGGGATTGGAGGATCAATCTCTGTTGGTGGCTTCCACCTCGGCGCGCTCTTGAGATCCTTAAGCAGTTGTTTGGCCACTCCGGGGTCGCCATTCTTTATCGCCGGATGGTCGGCGGCATCTCCATTTGCCGGAGCGTCTTTCCACTCGAAGATGCGGACCTCTTGCGCCACACCGTCAAGCGCGGCGGCAACATGCTCCATGTGCTCCCTACCAACCTTATCGTTGTCGGGCCAAAGGCAAACCCGGCGGCCTTTGAGTACCTTTAACACCTCTTCACCGGGAGTGCCCCCCGCACCCGTTACGGTGCCGAGAGCGGGAATACCGTTTTCTAGCAACGCTTTTGTGGCCTTCTCTCCCTCGCAGATCGTAATAGTTACGCTCTCATCCCATTTTGAAATCATCTCGGAGCCGTAGAGCGGCATCTCTGACAACGGGTGCCCATTGAGCCCCTTCTTGCCATCCGGTCGGACCCACCACACCTTCTTCTCACCGTCAGTATCGAGACGGCGGTGAATAGCGACGAGGTTGCCTTCGACATCGTGAACCTCGTAATCTATTTGACGGCGTGATGGGTTCTCTGGGAACAAGTCTTTCATTTCCAGCCCCAGGGCCGCGACGATCTCCTCAGCAAGACAACCTTTGCGGCACTTCAGGAGTACGCGCCCGTCGGCACCTTCAGAGATTCCGAGATGCGGATTCCGCTCGTCACCGTGTGCAGGACAGAAGGCATCGAACCCATTGCTCGTTTCCTTGACATTGACGAGTCGTTCGAGGATCTTATCTATGGGATTCATGTTGGCCCCTAAGTGCCCCGCCAGTACGTACGACCAGAACCGAATGGTTCTCGTCTATAGTTTCTATACTTGCGCTTTTGCCCCAACCTCTACTCTGCTCGCCAAGGCTGAACAATGCACTGGAGCCCCGCATATCGAACAAAACAAGCTCGTAGTTTTCGTGGTGTCCATGATAAAATTCTTCCGACAAGATCATGCCAATGTCCTTTCTCGTCGCCCCTCCGTCTCTCGCGTCCGGGGCTTTCTTACTTGGTCTCAAGATAGGCGTTGCGCTCTAAGTACACTTCGAGCGATGCCTTGTTGATCCTTACGGCCTTTCCGACTTTCGCGGCCCCTATCTCACCCGAGGAGATGAGTTGCCAGAGCTTGGTACGGCTCAAGCCGACTAACGCCTCAGCTTCTCGGTATGTAATCCACTCACGTTGCACGCTTTCCATGCTGCCTCCTTAGACTCCGTCGTTCGCCGTTGTTTGATTGTAATTGAGAAAGCGCAAATTCTTACATACCAGTACTGGTATACATTCGGGATGAGGGCTAGTGAAAGAGACACTTGCAGAGGCGGATATGCATGTGATCGTTGCACCGTCTAGCGTGGTGTCGGTACCGGAGGATCTTCCCGTTGTCGAGCGAGCCATACGGCGCGTCGGGGCGGCCCCCTGCTAGAAGAGATTATCGCCTCCAAAGTCTTCACCACCGGCCAGTTCCCCGATCCCACGGATGAAAAGGCGGAAGCCTCCGAGACCACAAACCGAAGCTTCGCAGGACGTGCTCTATTAAGTCTCTCGTCTCTGTGCCTATCCAATACTAAAGAGAAAGTACATTGGACGTCTCGGAGGCGGCAGGAATGCTCAGAGTGAGCGAATCGTACGTAAGGACGCTTTAGGGCGAAGGCACGATCATTCCTACGTGCCGTGCGGTCAGAGAACGCCATGACCGGCGGCGCACGACCCACAAAGCATGTCACCCTCGAAGAACGTCAACGACCCGTGATCCTCGCGGACCTCGTGCAGGTCCCCACCCGCATAGCGCTCCCGGCACGAATCACACTCTCGAAGATGCCCGCCTTTCGGATAGACGAACGCCCGCGCCCGGCCCGTCCCCGAGCATCCGTCGTGCTCCACCCACGCCCCGCGCACCGTGTCGTAGACGAGCCCATCGTAGCACCCCGGACACTCCCGTACCGCGTAGGACCCGCTCCCCTCCGCCGCCACCGGCGAAGCCACCGGACCCTCGACGGGGGAGCCTCCGAAGACCTCGGCGCGGCGGGCGGGTGGTCCCCCGGCCCGCGCCAGCGCCCAACACGCCAGAGCGTGCTTACAACCCTTGCCGTGACGGTGGGCGTCCGGGCAAGTGCAGGACCACGACGCCGGATCAACGACGTACACGGCACCCTTAGAGCCGGAGACGAGGAACCGGGAGACGCCGCCGGAGACTCTAACCTGGATCACGCGCTGGCGACGGCAAGAGAGGTGCGTGGCGACGATGTTGGCGGCCCGGTCTACCCGACTGGCGAGCCCCGGACGGGCGGCCTTCACGCGGTCGAGTTCCCGCTCAACACTCTCGGCTATGTTCTGCGCTACAGTGATGGTGTCCATTGGGTCTACTCCCTTTGGGCCGGGCTCCGGGGTGCTACCAACACCGCCGGGGCCGTTTGCTTTGACTCCCTTATATTACCATTTCACCTATTGTTTGTCTACATATTTGCGCTATACTTTCTACAAATGTACGCTACGACGATGGAGGTCAACATGAGCCGGTTACGGGAACTAAGGCGGGAGCGCGTGCTCTCGATGAGGGAGCTTGAGGAGGCGTCGGGCGTCTCCTACAACACGATATGGAGGCTTGAGACGGGCAAGACGGGAGCGCAGCCCCGAACGATCCGCAAGATAGCGGCGGCGCTTGGCGTGGAGCCTTCCGAACTCGTGAAGGGTGGCGACGGTGGCTAGGCGCGGCAACGGTGAGGGGAGCATCACCCGGCGCAAATCCGACGGGCTCTACATGGCCCGCTTCACGGTCGAGACGGCCACGGGCTCGAAGCGTAAGACCATCTATGCCAAAACCCGTAAGGAGGTGGCGGACAAGCTCACTACCGCTATGGCGGACGCGGCGAAGGGGATCACCGCCGACGGCGGCCCAAAGACCGTGGGCGCGTTCCTGACGAGTTGGTTGGAGGACTCCGTCCGGGGCTCCGTCCGCAAAAGCACCTACGACCGCAACGAATCCCTTTGCCGGGTGCATATAGCGCCGATCCTCGGTAGGAAGAAGCTGAAGACCCTAGGTGCGGCGGATGTTGCGAGCTTCTACCGCGCCCGTCTCGATTCCGGTTGTAGCGCCGCGTCGGTCCACAAGATGCACGAGACGCTGCACAAGGCTCTAAAGCAGGCTGTTAGGTGGGGATACATGACAAAGAACCCCGCCGACGACGTGGACCCTCCGAAGGTCCACACCGAAGAGGTTACACCGCTCACCCGAGAAGAGGCACGTAGGTTCCTGGAGGCCGTCCGGGGAGACCGGCTCGAAGCCCTCTACATTTTGGCCCTGCATACCGGTCTCCGGCAAGGCGAACTCCTGGCGCTGCGTTGGGAGGATGTGGACGTGGAGGAGAAGACGCTCATGGTACGGCGCACGCTCACGAGGGACGGCGGCAAGCTCGCCGTAGGCCCGACTAAGACCGTCAAAGGCAGGCGGACGGTCAAGCTCACCGGGGACGCCGCCGCAGCTCTCAGGGAGCACCTGACGCGCCAGATGGAGGAGATCGAGGTGTTGAGCGACTCCTACGGGCCGGGCGGCCTCGTGTTCGCCACGACGAAGGGAACGCCGATCAACCCCACGAACCTACGCAAGCGATCCTTTGCCCCGCTGCTGGTTCGCGCCGGTCTCCCCCATCAGACGTTCCACCAGCTACGCCACACCGCCGCCACGATCCTACTTCTTAAGAACGTGAACCCTAAGATCGTCTCCGAGATGTTGGGCCACGCGAGCATAGCTATCACCCTGGACACGTACTCTCACGTCCTACCCAACATGCAGGATAGCGCCGTAGCGGCGATGGAGGAGGCGTTTTCGTCTTAGTTTGGGCCGCGTTGGTGTAGTAATTGGTGTAGTGGCCCTCGTGTTTCGCGCCGGGGGCTACTTTATTGTCGAGTATTGCCGATAGATAAAGCGCTTTCGTGAGTGGAGCCGAGGGGGATCGAACCCCTGACCTCCGCGCTGCCAGCGCGGCGCTCTCCCGGCTGAGCTACGGCCCCAAAAAGACTTTCAGAGTATAGTTAGCGGTCCAGGAAGTGTCAACGTGGAGGCTCCCGGTTACTCCTCCCAGTGTTCCTGCGGCGCGCTGCGCCACAGCGACTCAAGGCGATAGTAGTCGCGGGCTTCGTCCGTAAAGATATGAACGACGACGTCGATGTAGTCGAGGCTGATCCAGGCAGTTCCCTCGTCGAGCCGCCGCGAGCGGGGCCGGTGTCCCGCCTCGGACATCTTCTCTATCACCTCTTGGGCCACGCGGCGAGTTTGCCGGTCTGTCTCGGCGCTCGCTATCACGAAGTAGTCCGTGTAGGAGACAGCATCTCTGAGATCCACGATAATCACGTCCTTGGCGAACATCTCGCTCGCGGCCCGCGCCACCATCGTAGCCATCTCGTAGGTCAGGGCTTCGCCGTCCGAGTATTCAGCGGTCTCACGCCGCATGGCGGACTCATCGCGGCTCAAAACGTCCCACTCTCTTTCAAGCGTCCTTCCTCTCTTTGTCTTCCGTCACCTCTGTACAGTCCTTTCTCTTGGATCACTCTATACACTCCTTCCGGCACCAGGTACCGGATGCTTTTTCCCTGCAACATCCTGCGCCGGATACCCGTGGCCGAGATGTCCACCCGCGAGCATTCGACCGGGAAGATCCTGTCGAAGTTCTGCAATCCAGCCTCCAGGTGATCCAGCTTCGAAAGATCATATCCGGGCCGTGTTGCGGCTATCATCACCACCTCCTCCAGCAGTCGGTCCGGCTCTCTCCAGGTTAGCAAGTTCGAGACCTCGTCAGCGCCGGTTATGAAGTACCAGTCGTCGTCCGGCGAACGCTTCTTCAAGATCGGAACGGTCTCCACGCTGTGCATTGCCCGGCCGGCGTCTATCTCGATTCTATCCACCGAGAAACGCTCGCTTCCCTTCACCGCGGCCTCGACCATAAGTAGGCGGTCTTCCGCGCTCGCGCGCACGCTAGAGGCTTCTTTATGCGGCGGGATGCCGCCCGGAACGAAGATCACGCGCTCTAGGTCCAGCTCGTCAGCAACCTGCTCGGCAATGATCATATGCCCCTGATGGATGGGGTCGAACGTGCCTCCGAAGATACCTGTCTTCAATGCAGTCTCACCGGAAATCGAACACCGCTTCGCCGATCCTGATCTCATCTTCTTCCCGCGCTCCGGCGCGTCTGAGGGCCGCTACCACGCCCTTCCGCTCTAGTTCCCGCTGGAAATGCTCGACTCCCTCCGGATTGTCCCAGTCAGTCTTTTGCGCCAGCCTCTCGATCTCTTCGCCAGAGACTACGTACCCGTCATCTTCACTCTCGACCCTCATTCCCTTCCAGGTCGGCCGGAACACCCGATGCTCACTGTCTTTCTCAGCAGGCTTGCCTTCCTGCGCCCTGACACGGTTTTCCAGAAGGTCTCTGAACTCTTCGATACCTTCGCCGGTGGCGGCGGAGATCTGGCAGGCTCCGGGGAAAGTCTCCCTAAGATACTCTCTCAGTTCGCCGTCGAGCAGATCTATCTTGTTCAGCGCCACGACCGTCGGCTTGAACGAGAGCCTCGCGGCATGAAGCTCCGCCCGCAGAGTACCTTCCGCGCCCTCCGGGTCCTCACTCGCGTCCAGTATCAGCGCGAGTACCCGCGCCCGCGCGACATGCCGCAAGAACTGGTTCCCAAGCCCCCGTCCCTCACTCGCCCCGGAGATGAGACCGGGGATATCCGCGACGACGAATGGCGAACGATACGTTTTCTCATTCACCACCCCGAGCTTCGGCGTGAGCGTGGTAAACGGATAGTCACCGACCCTGGGCCGCGCGGCGCTGAGTTGCGCCAGGAGCGAGGACTTTCCGGCGTTCGGCAGTCCCACGAGTCCTACGTCCGAGAGGACCCTTAGCTCCAGCCTTACCTCTCGCTCGTCTCCCGGCAACCCCCGCTCGCGGAAAGCGGGCGCCTGACGGGTGGAGGTTGCGAAAGACCCGTTGCCTCGTCCACCCTCGCCGCCACTGGCGACGACGTAGGTCTGCCCGGCTTCGGCGAGATCCGCCATCAGGCCATCCTCGTCATAGACCTGAGTCCCCACGGGAACTTCGAGGGTGACATCCTCCCCGTGCTCCCCGGACCGGTTGTTGCCCGAGCCATGTCCCCCGCGTTCAGCTTTGATAACGTTGCGGTAAGCATAGGCTTCAAGTGTCGAGAGGTCTTCCGTGGCCCGCAACATCACGGAGCCACCATCGCCGCCGCGGCCTCCATCCGGACCGCCGCGAGGCTTGTACTTCTCACGGTTAAAAGAGACACTGCCGTCCCCGCCGCGACCGCCGCGAACGATAAAACGGGCTTCATCGATGAACTGCAAGGGGGCTAGCGTCCCCCATGATGGGGTATCAGGCCGTGGCCTCCTCGAAAGCGGGCTCTTCCCGGACACTCACGACCTTACGGCCCTTGCTACGGCCGAAGTCCACCTGGCCGCTGACCTTGGCGAACAGAGTGTCATCCGAACCCTTGCCGACATTCTGACCCGGATGAAGCTTCGTTCCCCGCTGGCGCACGATGATGCTGCCGGCGGAGACCACCTGTCCGCCGTACGCCTTCACTCCAAGACGCTTGCCCTCGGTGTCTCTGCCGTTGCGCGACGATCCGCCGCCCTTCTTATGAGCCATCCGCTATACCTCCACTACCTTGATCCGGGTCAACTCCTGGCGATGCCCGGTCTTCTTGCGATACGTCTTCTTTGGCTTGTACTTGTAAATGTGTATCTTCGCACCCCGCAAGTGCTCGACAATCTCTACTTTCGCGGTGCGCGGTTCGAGGTCGAAACCCTCGTCGTTGGTGAGGAAGCTAACCGGAAGCTCGACCGTCTCTCCAACATCGCCCTTAACCCGGTCGACGACGATCTCCTCGTCCTTTCGCACCCGGTACTGTTTTCCGCCGCTCTTTACCACTGCAAACACAACAATCGCTCCTAAAATCTTCGGGACCCTGGCAGGCGCGCAGGATATGCTCTACAGCCCAATAGTATAACCGGCGTTACGGGCATCGACCAGTATTGGCGCTTTCCTAGACGTTCGGGCGTTTCGAATACTCCGCCCGCGAGCGCATGGCGATGCTCTGCAAAAGTCCAAGCGAGATCACGCTGACCACCAGACTACTTCGCCCGTAGCTGATAAAAGGCAGCGGGATGCCCGTGACGGGCATAATCCCCATCGTCATACCCACGTTGATAAAGACATGGAACAGGAAGATGGTCGCGATGCCGACGGCAAGCAGCACCCCGAAACGGTCCCGCGAAATAGTAGCGATGTGGAGAATCCGCCAGATCAGGATGAAGAACAAGAGGAGCAGCACCATGCCCCCCACGAACCCGATCCGCTCGGCGAGGTTCGAGAAGATGAAGTCCGTGTGGTCTTCGGGCAGGAACCCGAGGTTGGCGAGTGTCGTGGCGTCGAATCCCTTCCCGGTGAGCCCTCCCGAGCCTATCGCCGTCTTTGACTGCGCCACCTGATAACCGACGTCCGTACTCCCGCTTGGGTCCATGAACGCCGTAAGACGCGCCACCTGATACTCGGCCAGTATCTTCAACTTCACCGCCAGCACCGCCGCGATCACGCCCGCGCCCGCGAGCGCCCCGAGTTGAAAGAGTCTGGCGCCTCCGATAAAGGTCATCATCACGAAAACCGCCCCGAAGACGAGCGCGGTCCCGAGGTCGGGCTGCGCGAAAACGAGTAGCGCCGGAATGGATATTATTCCGAGGGTCTTCAGGAAAGTAATATTTTCCCGGATGGGCCTCTCAGCGATGTAACCCGCCAGTACGATGACCACCAGGAGCTTGGCGAACTCGGACGGCTGGACCTGAACCGGGCCTATGTTGATCCAGCGCTGGGCGCCTCCAGCGGCGGCCCCGGCTATTATCACGGCCAGGAGCATGGCTATGATGAGGACGTAGATCGGCTTAAGATAGCGCTGCCAGACCCGGTAATCTATCAACGCCAAAATGATAGCGCCCGCGAGCCCGACAGCAAAACCTATAGCCTGGTTCTCGGCGTAGGCCCGTTGAGCGTCGTTTCCCGCAACGTACACGGCCATGATACCGAAGGCGGACAGCGCGAGGGAAACGAGCAGCAGCACGGGGTCCAGAGATCTCCAGCGACCCGGCGCCGTCGCTTTCGCGCTCCTCGCATTCGCGCGAGTCATGCTCATCTATCTTCCTTCGCTCTGACTACCTTCAGCAACCAACGGCCCACCAAATACGCCAACACGGCATTCAAAAAAGCGTCTGGTATCACGCCCGCCACAAGGTACTGCGCGATTCCCGGACCTTCCAGGCCAGCCAGATTCTCCCCCGCGAGCCGGATCAAATCATACACCGCGACCGAGACCGCGCACACCTGCGTCAATACCATCCTCTCGGTGTCTTTGCGCCGCAGGCCACCGGCGCGTATGGCGAGCGTCCCGGCCACCAGGCCGCCCAGAGCGCCAACCCCGAATATCCCGAATCCGAGAGCGTCGATCAGTATACCGCCGAAGAAACCGAGCAACACGGCCTGCAGGTTCCCCATCCCCGAAGCCGTTAGCACCACGGCGAGAATAGTGAACTTCGGCGAGATCCATCCCAGCGCCAGATAAGGTGAGAGAACCGCGTCCAGAACGGCGGACAGGGCCACGACTACCGCGGCGCGTACGATTGAGTTCTGAACCAACGGGTTACCGTCGTCCTACCTTGAAGCTACCAATCAATGATCACCCGCACTTCTTCGAGGTCATCAGGCCGCGCGGCCGGGGAGACGACTATTTTTTTGTACTGGTTTATGTCCTGAGCGCTGGACGTGTCGATCTTCCCTATGAGCAAGCCCGGCGGAAAGAGTAGCTCGCGGCTGCCCGCCCGGCCGCTGGTGACGACGTAGTCGCCCTTTTCGGCGCGCGAACTGAGGTCGACGTACTCGACCCCCAGATATCCTTCCCAACTGGTCTTCAACAATCCCTCGCCGTAAGATACGTTCTGGTCCGTTACAGAGGGCGTCAACTCGCCCGAGGAGGGATCAAACCGTGCAGGCGGTATGATCCGTACCCCCGCGGCGAACATCTGGTCTGTAATGAGCATGACCTGAGCAGTATGCCTGGTTACGTCTCCCGTGGTGCGCCCGACGAGCGTATTGTTACCCACAACTACTGGCTGCTCGGGCTTCACGCCATCATCCATGCCCACGTTTATGACGACCCTGCTCGTAAATTGGTCACCCACGGGCGCGACGACCCGCGCCAGCGGCCCGTACTTGTACACGGACCTCTGTCCTTTCAGCAATTTCTGAAGACGGGAGTTTTCTAACTGTAGACGGGAGGCCTCGGCCGCGAGCTCTTCCTTGTCCTGCAGTTCTTTCTTGAGCTTTTCCTCGTCATTCTTGCCAAGCGCGCCGCCTATGCGATCGCGTGTTTTCGTGAAAGGACTGGCTGCCGCCGCGACCAGGCTGCGCGCCGGCCTGAGGACCTCCGCGGCGCCGAGCTGTACGGTGTGCAGCGGTCCGCACCTGCCCTGCTCTGTGCAATCTCCCTCTTTCACATAAATAGTGAAAAGAACCAAACTGGCGATACACAGGACAAAGAGGGCGGCGAGCCCGCTTGCGGCGCTGGACTTACCCCTTCCCATATCCCGTTAACTCGAGGACAGCGCGCTGCGGTAGTAATCTATCTCTTCGAGAGAGCGGCCGCTGCCAATGGCAACGCACATGAGCGCGTCGTCCGAGACGTGTACGGGGATGCCGGTCTCGCGGCGGAGCCGCTCGTCCAGGTGCCTGAGCAAGGCCCCGCCACCCGCCAGGACCATACCCCGGTCCATAATGTCGGAGGCAAGCTCCGGCGGGGTGCGGTCCAGCGTGTCACGCACGGCGGCGATGATCGCATCCACCGGCACGCTTATGGCCTCTCGCACCTCCTCGCTCGTGATAACTATGGTCTTCGGCAGGCCCATCACCAGGTCTCGGCCTCGAATCTCCGCCGATTCTTCCTCCTCCAGGCGGAAAGCGCTTCCGAGCTCGATCTTTAGTTGCTCGGCCGTCTGGGTACCGATGGCGAGCTTGTATTCCTTCTGGATGTAGGTCGTAATCGCATCGTCGATGTCATCGCCCGCAATGCGTATGGATGACTTGGTGACTATCCCTCCCAGAGAGATCACCGCTACCTCGCTCGTCCCGCCGCCGATGTCCACGATCATGGAACCTTGCGCCTCATTGACCGGCAAACCAGCGCCTATGGAAGCCGCCAGCGGCTCCTCGATGGTGTAAGCCTGACGCGCCCCGGCGGACTCCGTAGCCTCTTTGACGGCCCGCAACTCGACGCCCGTCACACCCGAAGGAACGCACACGACGACCCGCGGCCCGACGAGAGAACGAAAGATACGCCTCCGGGGTTGCGCCTTGCGTATAAAATAGGAGAGCATCTTCTCCGTAACCTCGAAGTCCGCGATCACGCCGTCCTTTAGCGGCCGCATCGCGACGATGTTGCCGGGAGTGCGCCCGAGCATCCGCTTGGCGGCCGAACCGACGGCCACCACTTTATCTGTTTTCGTATCTATCGCGACGACCGATGGCTCGGAGAGCACTATCCCCTGCCCCTTGACGAACACCAACGTGTTCGCCGTCCCAAGATCTATCGCAACGTCCCGGCCGAACAATCCTCCAAACATACCGCGCCCAATCTGTTTGAGTTACAGCTCCGAACCATCCGCGAGGCCCTAGAGCATTCCGTGTTCCTTCATACTAAAGTACTCGTCTCCAACAATCACATGGTCGAGCACCTCTATGCCCAATATTTCCGCCGCGGACGTCAACCTGCCGGTGACCTCGCGGTCTTCGCGGCTGGGTTCGACTTTGCCGCTAGGGTGGTTGTGCGCGAGCACCACACTCGACGCACTCGCCCTTATGGCCGGTTTGAAGACCTCGCGGGGATGGACCAGGGAGCTAGACAACGTGCCGACGGAGACCGTGGAGATCTCCAATACTTCGTTTTTCGTGTTAAGCAGTACGGCGACGAAGTTCTCCCGATCCAGATTAGCGATCCGCCCCCTCAAGAGCCCATCAACGTCCGCTGGCGATGATATCACGGGCCGTCCAGGGTTGCGAACACGCCCGAGACGTTTCCCAAACTCCACGGCCGCGAGTATGATGCACGCTTTTGCCTCTCCGATACCGTGCAGCTTCGTCAAGTCGTGAACCGAGACATTGTGAAGACCGAAAAGGTCGCCCCCCTCGGAGATTACCTCGCTCGCAAGCTCGACCGCCGTCTTCTGGCGGCTACCGATTCCGAAGAGTATCCCGAGCAACTCCGCGCTAGAGAGAGCTTCCGGCCCTTCGGAGAGAAGCCGCTCGCGCGGTCTCAACTCCGGCGGGAGTTGCTTTATGGTGTAACGGCGTCGCTCCATGGAGGCCTAAGAGTACCAGCGAACCCCGAAGCTTTCGAGCATCCGGGAGGTTAGCGCCAGCGGCAGCCCAACGACGTTGGTGTAGTCTCCCCCGATCCACTCTATGAAAGCCGCTGCCCGGCCTTGTATCGCGTATCCGCCAGCCTTCCCGACGCCCTCGCCAAGAGCCGCATATGCCGCGATGTCCGTGCGAGATAGGTTTTTCATCCTTACGCTCGTGACGGCGTGGCGCACCATTATCTCATCCCCGAGCATAACGGCGACTCCGGAGTGGACCTCGTGGACGCCCCCCTGCAGTAGCTTGACCATTCTGCTTACCTGCGACTCGTCTTTCGCCTGTCCGAAGATCCGCCCACCTTCAGGAAGCTCCGGCAGATACACAACTGTATCGGCCCCAAGAACTATCCTATCCGGCTCGTTTTCGGATACCGTACGCGCCTTGCCGCGAGCGTTGACGAGGACGGTCTCTTTCGGATGCTCAAGCGTTACCTCGGGGAAGCCGCTGCGCCTGGTCTCAAAGCTGTAACCCGCCTGATGGAGCAGGTCCACCCGGCGGGCCGATTCCGAGGCCAGTATGAACTGGGAGTTTTGCAGCTTATCCGAAGAAGAGTTTAAGTTCGCGTCCTGCGCTCTCCGGGGAGTCGGAGCCGTGGACGAGGTTGTCCGGCATACTCAGGGCGAGGTCGCCGCGGATGGTGCCCGGGGCGGCGTCGGCGGGGTTGGTCGAGCCCATCAGGTTGCGCATGGACTTGATCGCCCCCTCCCCTTCTACACGCATCGCGACTACCGGGGTGGAGGTGATGAACTCGACCAGCTCTTCGAAGAACGGTTTCTCACGGTGCTCGGCGTAGTGCTCTTCGGCGAGTTCACGGCTTACGTCCATCAGTTGAAGGGCGCGGATATCGAGTCCCTTAGCCTCGATGCGGCGGATGATCTCGCCGATCAAGCGCCGGCGCACGCCGTCTCCTTTTACCAATATTAGAGTCTGTTCCATTGTTTCTCCTATCTACCAGCTAATTTGTTTGCCGCTGCGCTGATTAGTGCCGCAAAATGGACAGGTTTCCCACTCCATGTTCAGCGGCTTCTCGCAGTTTACGCAGGGTTTCTTCAACTCCCAATTGCAGTTGGGACAGATCAGGTAATCCTTTTGCACTATGTTGCGGCAGTTGGGACACAAGAGCACCCGATTGCGAAGCTCACCTTCCAGGACCGCAAGCTCCAACTCGCGCTCCCGCGAGTCGAGGAGATACTCCGGCGGGCGTACGATCAGGTAGATCAAAGTCCCTATGAAAGGAAAGATTACAGCCACGATTCCCCAGAAGATCTTGATCGCCCCGCGCCGGGAAGCGTCGGTGTAAGTCCAGTAGATGAGCGCGACCCACAGGCAGACAAAGAGCAGAAGCAACAATTGCCCGGCGATGCGTAAGACCGGACTCGCGAGGAAATGCTGTATTACCTGGAAGGGATCTGAGTCCTGCTGCAAGAGCAGGGCTACGGTGGCGGCCATTACGGTATGAACCTTATCATCGCGAAGTATCCAACCACAAAGGATACGATGGCCACCAGGACAAGCAGGGCCGCTAGCTTTAGAGAGCCGCTAATCCTCACGTAGCGCTCCCAAAACCTCGGCGCAAGTGTAGAGCGAACCCGTGACCAGCACCACTCCATCCACTTTCTCCATCTCCTCTACCATTGAATTCAAGGCATCAACGGGATATGTTATCATCCTCGTCCGCGTTCCAGAGCGATCCCTGGGATCCCATTTGACCTGGATCCAAACCGGCTCCGCCGCCCGGTCACTTCCTGGCCGCGTTAATATCAGCTTATCCGCTTCGTGCCCGAGGGCGGCAATCATACGTCCAATGTCCTTATCCCGCAAAACGCCGAATATTACACCTAGCGGACGCTCACCGTAGAGGTCCCTAACGCCCGCCAGCGCGGCTTTTAGTCCAGAGTGGTTATGTCCGCCATCCACGACCACCGGGACTCCTCGTACTTCTCGCACCTCGAAACGGCCGGGCAGCGCGCCCGCTACGTTCTGAGCAACCCGCTCCCAACCTGGCGGGTCCAGCGTTCGGCCTGCTATTTCCCGCGCCGCCGCCACCCCGACCCGGACGTCTTGCGCCGCAAAGGGCGCCATCCCGGCGAGAGACGCGTCACCCGACCTTTTCAGAGAGACCCGCGCCAGATGGGCGCCGACGCTCTCGGTAACCTCCTCGGCGAGCCTGACGATGGCGGCATCGTCCGTGCCGAGTATCAGGGAGGCTCCGGGACGCAGGCTCGCCAGTTTTTCGCGGGCGATCTGCTCAATGGTCTCCCCCAGGTACTCCGTGTGATCCAGTCCGACGTTCGTAAGAACGACAGCCTCCGCCGCCGCCGCCGCCGCCGAAGTCGCGTCGTGACGGGCGCCAAGTCCGGCCTCCAGCACGGCGAACGAAAGCCCGGCATCCCGGAATAGCTTTAGAGCGCCAGCGGTAAGCAACTCGAACTGCGACGCAGGCACACCATTTTCATCGGCGGTCGTTATTACTTCGCTCATCACGTCCGCGAACCGATCCTCGGAGACAAACTCGCCATTGACCATCATCCGCTCGGTGTAAGAGAGGAGATGGGGCGAGAGATATACCCCGGATGGATGACCGAATTCCTCCAGCGCCGCCGCGAGCGCCACGGCAGTCGTACCCTTGCCGTTTGTTCCGACCACCTGGATGACCCGCAAGTCCGTCTCCGGGTTGCCAAGCAGTTTCAAAAGAGCCTCGATGCGCTCGAAACCCATCGTGACTTGCCGGCGGCGGTCCAGCTCCTCGCAAACAGCCTGGAAGGCCGAAATACCGGTCAAACGCGGGCTAGAGATATTCGCCAAGCCTCTGGGTGAGGGTTTCGAGCATCCGATTGTTCACGTCCCGCTTCTCACGCTCGGCGGCGACGACGGCTCCGGGGGCGCGTTCCACGAACTTCTCGTTGGAGAGCTTGCCATCGGAGCGCTTCACCTCTTCCTCGACACGCGCTATCTCCTTCTGGAGACGTTGAATCTCACTCAGCCGCATCTCCTCGGTCAGCGAGACTTCGACCACCACGTCTCCGGCGTTCAAGGCCGCCCTGGCCCAACCCAGTTCCTCGACTGGCCGCACCCGTGCTAGAGTCTGGAACACGGTAGCCTCCACTCCCTCCGGGAGCCGTGCGTGTAATTCACCGTCAACCTTCGAGTCTGCCCGAAAAGACCGGACGGCCGAAACGGCCCGCTTCGTCCGGTCGAGCAACCGCCCAGCCTCTTCATCTTCGAGATCGGGGCTGTAAATTGGGAAATCTTGTCGTATAAGCAGCTTTTCTCCGCCCAGGACCTTCGACATTTCCTCGGTGGCGAATGGCATTACAGGGTGCAGGAGCTTCAGTATGCCGGAGAAGACCTCGCGCAGGACTCGTGGAGTAGCGGGAGAAGGGGCGGCCTTGGCTATCTCGATGTACCAGTCCGCAAACTCGTGCCAGGCGAAGTCGTAGATGAGGCGCATCGCCTCCGAGAACTCGCACTCTTCGAGGAGCGCATCGTAGTCTCGGGCGGTTCGGTTGAACGTAGAGAGGATCCAACGGTCCGAGTAAGAGAGTTCGTCAGACTCCTCACCCTCCGGGTAGCTAAGGATAAAGCGCGTGGCGTTCCAGAGCTTGGTGACGAAGGCCCGGCCCATCTCAGCCCGCTCGTAGGAGTAGGCGAAGTCCTGGGTCGAGGACTGGTAGAGAAGCCCGAAGCGAACCGCGTCCGTACCGTACTGGTCGAAGAGTTCCAGCGGGTTTATCGTATTGCCCTTCGATTTGCTCATCTTCGTCCCGTCTCCGGCGAGCACGATAGGATTGATGCAAATCTTCTTGAATGGAACGTTGCCCCGAAAACGCAAGCCGTTCATTATCATACGTGAGACCCAAAGGTACATGATCTCGCGTCCGGTAGCCAACAAGCTCGTTGGATAAAAGTACCCCAACTCCCCCGTCTCTTCGGGCCAGCCAAGCGTGGCGAACGGCCACAGTCCGCTCGAGAACCACGTATCCAGGATGTCCGGGTCCTGCTCGAAGCCCTCGCCTGGAGACTCCTTTGAGGCGACCACCTCACCGTCCGGGCCGTACCAGACGGGGATTCGGTGGCCCCACCACAGTTGGCGGGAGACGTTCCAGTCGTGGATGTTTTCGAGCCACCGGATCGTCTCCCGCCGCCAGGAATCGGGGGAGACGGTGATCTCTCCGTCCTTCAACGCCTCTATGGCGGGCGCCGCAAGCTCCTTCATCGAGACCCACCACTGCTCCGAGAGCCACGGCTCGATCACGGCCCCGCACCGATCGCAATGCCCGACCCGATGGTTGTACTCCTTGACCTCCCCGAGCAACCCCTCGGAACCCAACCGCTCGACGACCGCTTTGCGAGCCTCCTCCCGGCTCATCCCCTCGAATTCCACGCCGTTGCCGTTGATCGTGCCATCCGGATTGAGCACGTTGACCGGCTTCAATCCGAGCCGCTGCCCGATCTCGAAGTCGTCCGGGTCGTGCGCGGGCGTTACCTTCAGGACCCCGGTACCGAAGCTCGGATCGACGTATCCATCCGCGTGGACTTCTATCTCCCGGTCCACGAAAGGAACCCGCACCCGGCGTCCGATGAGTGCCACGTACCGCTCATCGTCCGGGTTGACGACGAGCGCAACGTCGCCGAGCATCGTCTCCGGTCGGGTGGAGAACACCTGGGCGTAGTCTTTGCCGTCCGGGCCGGGACCCTTGCCGTCGACGAACGGGTAGCGCAGGCCGTAGAGCTTCCCCTCCACCTCCTCGTAGGTGACTTCCAGGTCGCTGATGGCGGAGCGATCATGCGGACACCAGTTGGTGATTCTGTTCCCCCGGTAGATGAGGCCCGCGTTGAACAGGTCTATGAACGCCGTCAGTACAGCATCCACATAATTGTCGTCCATCGTATAGCGCAGTCTGCGCCAGTCAGCCGAGGCCCCGAGCCGCTTGAGCTGGCCGAGTATTTGAGAACGGGATTCCTGGGCGAACTCGCGGCACTGCTCCACGAATTCCTCACGGCCGACGTCCCAGCGCGTCTTGCCTTCCTCACGCTGGAGCTTGCGTTCGACGACGTTCTGGAGGGCGATGGACGCATGGTCCACGCCGGGGAGCCACAGGGCCTCGTATCCCTTCATCCGCGCCTGCCGCGTGAGCGTATCCTGGATGGAACCGTTCAGGGCGTGGCCCATGTGAAGCGCCCCCGTCACGTTCGGTGGCGGCATGACGATGCAGAACGGTTCCTTATCGGGGTTCGGGTCGGCGTCGAACGCGCCGGAGCGCTCCCATTCCTCGTAGATCCGCTCTTCTACGGCATGGGGATCGTATATCTTCGGTATCTCGGCCTGGGTCAACTGGGTTTTATCTAGGCGGTCTCTTCGTACTTCGACTTCGCGTCGCCGGTACCCGTCACGAGCGAAGGCTGCACGCCTTCTTTGACGGTATCCGTGTCCACCACGCATTTGGTCACGTCCGACCGGCTCGGAAGCTCGTACATCGTCGGCAGCAAAGCCGTCTCCAGGATGCTCCGCAACCCACGAGCGCCAGTGCCGCGCTCCAGCGCCAGCTCCGCCACCGCCGTGAGCGCCTCGTCGGTGAAGTTCAAATCCACCTTGTCGTAGCGGAAGAACTGGCGGTACTGGCGCACGAGAGCGTTCTTCGGCTCGGTGAGGATACGGATGAGGTCGCTCTCCTCCAGAGTCCTGAGTGTCGAGATGACCGGCAGGCGTCCGACGAACTCGGGAATGAGGCCGTACTTCAGCAGGTCCTCCGGCTGCACATGCGTGAAGATTGCGCCCTTCTCTTCCTCGACCTTCGTCGCGGTGTCGCTACCGAACCCGATGCTCTTCTTGCCGATCCGGTGCCGGATGACCTCTTCGAGCCCGCCGAAAGCGCCACCGCATACGAACAGGATGTTCTTGGTGTCTATCTGGAGGAAGTCCTGGTGCGGATGCTTGCGCCCGCCCTGCGGCGGAACGGAGGCAACCGTGCCTTCGAGGATCTTCAGGAGCGCCTGCTGCACGCCCTCGCCCGACACGTCGCGGGTGATCGAAGGGTTGTCGGACTTTCGGGCGATCTTGTCTATTTCGTCGATGTAGATGATGCCCGTCTCGGCCTTCTTCACGTCGAAGTCGGCGGCCTGGATGAGCTTGAGCAGGATGTTCTCCACGTCCTCACCGACGTAGCCGGCCTCCGTAAGCGCCGTGGCGTCGGCAATGGCGAATGGGACGTTCAGGATGCGGGCGAGGGTCTGCGCCAGCAGCGTCTTCCCCGAACCCGTCGGCCCCAGGAGCAGGATGTTGGACTTCTGAAGCTCGGTGCCGTCGTTCGGCTCGGGGCTCATGCTGATGCGCTTGTAGTGGTTGTAGACCGCGACGGCTAGGACTTTCTTCGCGTCCTCCTGCCCGATAACATACTCGTTCAGGATGCGGTTGATCTCACGCGGCTTCGGAAGGTCGTCGTCCTTCAGGACCTCCGGTCCCGAGAACTCCTCGTCGATGATCTCGTTGCACAGCTCTATGCACTCGTCGCAGATGTAGACGCCTGGGCCGGCGATCAGCTTCCTCACCTGACGCTGGCTTTTCCCGCAGAAAGAGCATTGTAACTGGTCCGATGGATCCCTCATAGGTTACGGCCTCCCGAGCTTTTTACCGCTTGCAAGTCCCCTTCTCCGTTCGGCCTAGTGCTGCCGGACGATGTGATCGATAACGCCATACTCGACGCTCTCCTCCACCCCCATTATGTAGTCGCGGTCGGTGTCGCGCTCGATCTTCTCGTACTCCTGCCCGGTGTTCTCCGACAGGATCTG
>JBBPZZ010000002.1:0-4346 GCA_038198445.1 Rubrobacterales bacterium | reverse complement strand
TTGTATGGAGCAAGAGAGGTGAAGGAGGGAGAGTAGAGTATGGCTGAAGCAACAGAACGACAAAGCCAGATAGCGACAGAGTTACCGACCAAGTACCTGCCGGGGGTTGAATACCGGGACCTGCCGGAGCCTGCGGGACTGAGAAAGTATATAGGGGCGAGCGTGATCCTGCTCGCCACGGCGCTCGGTTCCGGCGAGTTGATCATCTGGCCTTCAATTACCGCTCGGGTGGGGATAGGACTCCTATGGCTGGCCGTGCTTGGGGTCACGATGCAGTACTTCCTGAACATGGAGATCGAGCGCTACACGCTCGCGACCGGCGAGACCGCCGTCACGGGATTCTCACGGCTGTGGAAGCCGTGGGGAATAATCTTCGTACTTGGGGCCATCTTACCGAACGCCTGGCCCGGATGGGCTTCGAGCGGGGCCACGGAGTTCACGTTCATCTTCGGCCTCACTAGCTCATCAGTACCAATCATCGCCGCCATATTCCTGACCGCCATCGGCATCTCGGTGACCGTCTCACCGGTGATCTACCAGCTCCTGGAGAAAGTTCAGGGCGTGATGGTGGTCATAATCATAATCTTCATCGGGTTTGCCATAGTCGTCGCTACCGACGCGTCGGCATGGACCGGCATTATTACGAAGGCGCCTTCGAGCATTCCTGCATTCCCAGGCTACTTTCGCCAGCTTGGGGCCGCTTCACTCCTTGGAGCGATAGCCTTCGCAGGGGCCGGCGGAGCGAACAACCTGGTCCAGAGCAACTACGTGCGGGACAAGGGCATGGGCATGGGCATACTCATCCCAAACATCGTCTCCCCGATCACCGGCGAGGAGGTCGCGGCTCCGTCCCTCGGTTACATGTTCCAGGAGACCGAGGAGAACAAGCGGCGCTGGAAAGGCTGGTGGAAGGTGGCGAACCAGGAGCAGCTCATAACATTCTGGTTCCTCGGCACGCTGCTGCTCGTCGCTCTCTCCGTATTGGTCTTCTCGACCATAGGCGGCGGCAATGTACTTCCCGGAGACCTATCGTTCGTTCAGGACGAAGGCAACCAACTCGGTCAGTCGATAGGATCCTGGTTCGAGACGTTCTTCTTCGTCGCCGGTTTCGTGATGCTCTTCTCGACCAACCTGGGCGTTCTGGACTACGTGGCCCGCCTCACCGGAGACTCGTTGAAGGTCAGCTACCTTGGGAACTCGGAGTTCTGGAGCGAGAGCAAGATCTACATCACGGTCATCTGGGCTATGATCATCGCCGGTATCACGATTCTGTTCGCGGGTCTCAGCCAGCCACTGATCCTGCTGGTTATCGCATCGGCGGGCGGCGGAGTCGTCATGGCTTTCTATTCGGTGATGCTGATAGTGCTCAACCGGAAGGTGCTGCCGGACGTAGCCAAGCTCAAAGGTTGGCGCGTGCCGATCATGGTCTTTATCGCCATATTCTTCGTCATCTTCTCGCTGATACTGGTGTACAGCCAGATCTCCGGTCTGTTCGGATGATAGAGAGATAAGCGAGTATTTGTCAGGGATGCGCAGCCAGCATGCTTAAACGATTCTGGCTGCGCATCCTCTTCGGACTGGCGATCTTCGCGGTCCTGATCACGCTAGCCTTCCTGGTTGGTTTGCTCCCTTAGTCGGAAATGGAGCCCAGGTAACGAAAGATGGATGTATCCTACCGGCATAGCGTTCGTCCCATCAGACGAGTAAAGGAAAGCGAAACTTGCAGGATCTCCTACACTGGGGATTGATCGCCCGCTTCTTCGGGGTGCTCGGGACCAACCTCATCCTCTCCGGCGACAACGCCGTGGTAATAGCGATGGCCGCCCGCCGGCTAGAAGGCCCCACACGCAAGAAGGCGATTTTCTGGGGCGCCTCGGGAGCAGTGGCGCTGCGAATGGTCTTCGCCGTCCTGATCACCCTGCTGCTCGCAATACCGTTTCTGCAGGTGGCAGGAGGGATCCTGCTGTTCTGGATCGCCTGGCAACTCGTCCGTAGTGACGATAACGGCGACGAAGACCGGGTGAGAGCGGGTAGCGGCGTTTGGGACGCGGTCAAGATAATCATTCTGGCCGACGCTGTGATGTCGCTGGACAACGTGATCGCCCTCGTCGGCGTCTCGAACGGCAACTTGTGGCTTCTTGGCATAGGTCTCGTCCTGACGATACCGCTCGTAATATGGGGCGCCGCTCTACTCAGCAACCTGCTAGACCGCTTCCCTATTCTCGTCTACGCGGGAGCCGCGCTCCTCGCGTGGATAGCATTCGGAATGATCTTCGAGGATGATGCCGTCCAAGGCTTCCTGGCCGACACGATGGGTGCCTTGGAGCTAGTAGTAAAGATAGCCGGGACAGGGGCTTTTATCCTCGTAGTCTGGCTTTGGTCCCGGAGACAACAGCCAAACGAAGCCGGTTCTGCCTAGAGCGACTCGGGACGGATGCTCGACCGCAAGACGCTGTAGCAGCTAACGTATCTCGCTAGAAGTATTTCGCACCGGTCCCGGAATCGGTGCTCCCGGCACGAGCGGTTCTTACCTCTCGCAGCGTAGCCTCTCTCAAGAGAGAAGAGTCCGCCGCAACGGTAACCACGTCGAACCCGGCTTCGGCGTGTCGCCGCGCTACCTCACCCGAAGCGGAGTGAACAGCCGCGATAATGCCCTGACGGTGGCAAGCTTCTCTTATACGCCGGACGGCTTCGACGTGCTTCTCTTCCACCACGTCGAGCGTCGGCTTTAGCCCCAGGGACATCGCCAGGTCCGCCGGTCCTATGTAGATGCCATCCAGGCCGGGCGTCGCGGCGATCTCTTCGACCCGCTCTAGCGCCTCGCGGGTCTCGACCATAGCGAGGCAGACGACCTCCCCGGCGAGGTCTTGCGGGTCGGTGGAACCGATGATGCTCGCGGCCCGGAAGGGACCGTAGGAGCGCAGGCCGGACGGTGGGTAACGACAGGCAGCCACGGCGCGAGCCGCATCCTCCGCGCTGTTGACCAGAGGTACGATCACGCCCATAGCACCCGCATCGAGAGCCTTGCCGATAAGACCGGGATCGTTCTGCGCCACACGCACCACCGGGGCGGTCCCCGCCGCGTGGATGGACCCCAGCATCGGGGCCATCGAGTCGTAGTCCAGGATGCCGTGTTGCTGGTCGACGCACACGTAATCCACCCCGGCACCGGCCATTATCTCCGCCCCCAGAAACCCCGACATCGTCGCCCACAGCCCGAACGCCGTCCGGCCTTCGCTCCAGGCTCTCTTTAGCGGGTTGACGCTCGCCAACTCTAGCCCACCAGGATCACGTGCACGTCGCCCGGCCCGTGCATCCCGATTACCAGCGACATCTCGATATCACCCGAGCGGCTCGGTCCCGTGTGGAAACAGACATTGGCCGGCAATCCTCCACGTTCGGCGTACTTCTCGATCGCCTCCGGCACCGTCCGTAACATCCTATCCACCGGCACGATAGCCACATAGGTCGGCGGTAGAAGTGTAACGGTACGGCCCTTGCCCGGCCCGCTCTCAAGGATAAGGCTACCAGTCTCAGCTATCGCCCACTCCGCCGTGGAGAGCCCGATGTCCGCGCTTCCGGCGACCTCCCGGAAGTCTTCGAGGTCTCGCCAGATAGCCACCTCCACACCAGCCTCCGCCAGCGGTTCGTCCGCTCCGAGCCGCTCCAGCTCCTCGACCTCCCACCGGACGAGTAACTTCGCATCCCGGTCCCGTGCCAGAGAGAGGACGTAATCTCGGGCCTCTTCCATGCTTCCGACCCGCTTGCCGTGACCGCCCAGGGCCTCTAGCTCCTCTATAAAACGCGCCGGCGGGTCTTCGATGCGCTCGTGCTCACGAGGTGAATCCTTCCGGGTCCAGACTGAGTCCGGGGCGACGGTGGGCCTGTACTTACCAGCGCGGGTACGGTGACGGATAGCCTGGAGGAACTCGGTGCGATCCGCCACCCTAGATCCCCTCTCTCCAAAGCTGCCGGAAGGACTTCTCCGCGAGCGGCGGCAGCTCGCGCGTATCCGTCCATCCGCTCAACGGACCGGGCAACAGTCTTATGGAGCCATCGCGCTCGACGGGTTTCTGGACGAGCCTGCCGACCTTCGCGCCCGCCCTGTACGCTGCGGGACTCTTCATCGTCTTCTCGAAACCTTTGAACATGAGGCTCTGCGCCCGTCCCGCTATACCTTCTTCGACCTGCCGGTTACGGAGTTTCAGGAGGAGTTCGTGAAGCGGGATGCCGACGGGACAAGTCTCGGAGCACGCGCCGCACAAAGAGGAAGCGTGAGGAAGGTCTTTGGCCTCTTTGTCGTCCTTGAGGAGTGGCGTAATGACGGCGCCGATGGGTCCCGAGTA
>JBBPZZ010000001.1:0-7366 GCA_038198445.1 Rubrobacterales bacterium | reverse complement strand
TTACACCTGCGGGCAGCATCTCAACGTCCAGCTCGGTCGGCCTCTGCGTCATCTGGCGGATCTTTTGGTTTGAGAAGTTATGCATCACTCGTCTCAGGTCAATGAGTCTCCCGCCGTTTCCCAGACTAACACGTCCACGATATCTTCGAGGCTCCGGCACGCTCGTAGGCGTCGCGCTGGCGGCTGGCGCCGTTGCCGCCTTCTAGCGTCTCGGCGACGAGGGCGGATACTTTGTCCCAGTCCGGTCTCTTCGAGCGTCGGTCGGATGAAGTCCAAGAGGTTCTGGATCACTTTCCGCGCCGGTACGGGGCGTCCGGTCTCCAGGCTCACGAGATCCGGAGTCCAGCCCCTGACGGGAGGCCCGTCAGTGGGCAGTCGCCAACATTTCGGGACGCACCTCGGGGCAGGGCTCGTTTCGGAGGGCGCGCTCGTGGCACTCGCGCACGGCGGCGCGAGCGAGACCGGTCAGCATCTCGGCCTCGACCTGTTTCCTCAAAGTAGCGCGCGCCCTGTTCCAGTACACCTTTACCTTCGCGGAACAAGACCCGGCTCTTCGGATTGACGATCTGGTACTCCTTCTCAAGCCCGAGCGTGTATTTATCGGCGCTATTCGCCAAGTAGGCGGACCTCCCATAGGGTAGAAGAGCATGACCTTGCGCTATGTTACGTACGATCCAACACAAAAGCGACCGAACGTCCCTTCAGTGGACCCGCTGGAGACGGAGAAAGCCGGTCCAACGCTACACCTCCACCAGCACCGCATCGCCTTGCCCGCCGCCGGAGCAGATGGCCGCGAGCCCCCTGCCGCCGCCCCTGCGTTTCAACTCATAGAGAAGCGTCATCAAGATGCGCGACCCGGAAGCCCCGATCGGGTGTCCCAGAGCCAGAGCTCCACCGTTGACGTTTACGATCTCCGGGTCAACGCCCAGTATCCTGGTCGAGTGAATGGCGACACCCGCGAACGCTTCGTTTATCTCCACGAGGTCGAGGTCTCCGGCGCTCCATCCGGCCTTCTGTAGCGCGAGCTTGCCGGCGTTGCCTGGCACGGTCAAGAGGTCCGGCGGCTTCTCGGCGACCTTTGCATGAGCCACGATGGTCCCTAGCGGTTCGAGGCCGCAGCGTTCGGCGAAGGATTCGCCCGCCAGCACCAGCGCCCCGGCTCCGTCGGTGACACCGGGAGCGTTACCGGCGGTTACGGTGCCGCCCTCGTCTATGGGTTTGAGTGCGGCGAGCTTCTCCAGGCTGGTGTCGCGCCGGATAGACTCGTCGGCCTCCACGTAGTTAGTCTGGCCCTTCTTGATAGGTACCTTGACGCCCACTATTTCTTCGGCGAGCCTGCCCTCGTCCGTGGCGGCGGCGGCCCGCTGGTGGCTGCGGAAGGTCCACTCGTCCTGAGATTCGCGGGAGATGTCGTATTCGCGGGCTCCGTCGGCGCCGAAGCGGATCATGTTGACGTCGTGGAAGGCGTCGAGGAGGCCGTCGTGCATCATTGCGTCCACCATCGCGGCGTCGCCCATTCGCGCGCCCCAGCGGGCTTTCGGGACCATGTACGGGGCGTTCGACATGCTCTCCATGCCACCTGCCAGGACCACCTCGTAGTCACCCGCCCGGATCATGGTCTCCGCGAGCGTCGCGCTCCTCAACCCCGAGGCGCAGACCTGGTTCAACGTCTCAGTAGTCAGAGAGAACGGTAATCCAGCGTGGACGTTGGCCTGGCGGGAGGGGATCTGTCCGACTCCGGCCTGCACGACGACGCCGAAGATCGAATGCTGTATCTCCCCGTCCTCGACGCCGGAACGGTCCACGGCCTCCCGCATCGCCGCTCCTCCAAGCTCCGGCGCGCCGAGGGAAGCCAGCGCTCCGCCGAACCTGCCGAACGGCGTCCGCGCCGCCCCTATTATTACCGTCCGTTCCAACATGTTCCCTCCGATATAAAGGCCAACGACAGTAGTTTAAGCTCTCGCGAGCCCTTGTGTGTTGTTAGGGAAGGCGCAGCACGCCAACACGCCGACGTGCTATCTTCTTGACGAATTGACCGTTCTGCAAAGGAGAGTGCCCATGAAGGTACAAAAGCTGGATCACATAGCGCTCTACTTGGTTGACAGGGCCGCCGCCGCGGAGTTTCTGACCTCACGCCTGGGATTTCACGTCGTGGATCACACCGACCGCTACACTCTAGTCGGGGCCGGAGGCAGGATCGGCAAGCTAACCCTCTTCGACGCCCCGGATGGCGCCACGCCCTCGCCAGGGGTGATCGAACGCATCAACATCCGCGTCGCCGATCCCGAGTCCGCCGCCGCGAAACTCCCACCCGAAACCGATGTGGAATCCCGCGATGGTGGATACTTCTTCACCGGCCCCGAAGGACTTCCCTTCGCCCTTGTCCCTGGCGACGGCGAGTTCACCGATTACGACCTCGAAGGCTTCGTCCTGCACTCCACGGACCCGGAAGCGTCCGCGCGCGGCTTCCTAGACATGGGCTTCGCTCCAGGAGACGACGCCACGACGCTCATGGCCGGAGAGTACCGGCTGCACCTCGCCAACTCCGCGCCCGACACGAACGGGCAAGGTATGCTCTTCCACGTCGGTTGCCTAGTCGATTCAGCCGAGGACCATCGCCGGGAGGCCGAGGAGCAGGGGTTGGAGGTCCAGAACTTCGTCGAAGGCCCCAACACCCTCGCTGTCTTCGTCCGCGGCCCCGAGGACGTAAGCGTCGAGTACGTCGAGCACAAACCTACCTTCTCCCTGACCTAGCCGGTGCATATCGTTGTCGTTGGCGGCGGTCTCGCGGGCCTCACCGCCGCCCTCCGGGCTACGGAACTCGGCGCTCGGGTCACGCTGCTCGAAAAAGGCGACCGGCTCGGTGGGTCCTTCATCTACTCCAGCGGTTACATCTGGTCCTACAACGACCTGCCGACCTACCGCAGCGAGACGCCCGGCGGCGAACCCGCTCTGCAAACCCTCATTCTCGAACGCCTGAAGCCCAGCCTCGACTGGCTCGAAAGCGCCACCGAACCCGCGCTCACACACGAAACGGGCAACCCGCTCACCTTCGGCGCCCGGTTCGCCCCGGAGAGTACAGTCTCTACGCTGGCGGATCACATCGAGGCTTCCGGCCGGATACTCCTCGGCGCGGGGCTGGACGAGCTTACCGAGAGCCCCGAAGGACGTATAACCGGGGCGCGGGTAGCATACAACGGAGAAACCCATACACAACCGGCGGACGCCGTGATCCTGGCGTCCGGCGGTTTCGCCGCCAACCCGGAACTCGTGGGACGCCACATCATCCAGGGACCGGGACGGATGCGGCTGCGGGCGAACCCCTGGAGCACGGGGGACGGTTTCCTCGCGGCCTTGGCGGCGGGCGCGCTCGAAAGCGCCGGTCTGGACGAGTTCTACGGCCGCAACCTGCCTGCTGCCCCCGCCGAGTTTCCCCCGGAAGAGTTCGTCAAAGTCTCCCAACTCTACGGACGCTGCGCCGTGGCGATCAACGCGAACGGCGAACGCTACGCCGACGAGGCCGCCGACTGGTCCGAGACGGCGCTCACCCGCGCCACCGCTCGCCAGCCCGGTCTCCACGCCTGGTACGTCCTGGACGCCGCCGGACTCCAAAGCCGTATCCGCGACCGCACGGCGGGAGAGATGGTCGAGACGGCCCGGCGCGCCGGTGGAATCGTCCTGGAAGCCCCGAGCCTCGAAGCCCTCGCGGCCCGCCTCGCGCAACACGGTGTACCGCCAGACAACGTCCTCCGCACTCTGGACGAGTACAACACCTCCATCACCGACGGGAGAGCTGATGAACTCACGCCTTCGAGAAGCGGTCCGGCCGCGCCTGTTCTGGTCCCGCCGTTCGTGGCCGTGAAGGTCGCGCCGGCCATAACCCACACTGTCGGCGGGCTCGCGGTGGACGGAGGCTGCCGGGTGCTGTGCAAGGCTGATAGCCAGCCGATCCCTGGTCTCTACGCCGCCGGGGTCGAGGTCGGCGGGGTCTCCACCGGCGGTTACACCAGCGGCCTCGCCTCGGCCCTGGTCTTTGGCGGCGTTGCCGTCGAGTCGGCGGTTGGAGACGGTAAGGCTACGACCGGGAACTGAAACCCGCAGCGGTGGACGTCTGTTCAAGCTGTCGCCACGATGAGATGCTTTACTACTTCCTCCAGCGAACCTCGTTCACGGAAGATGCGGCGCTGTTCTTCGGCGCCGTTCCCGCTCTCCAGGATCTCCATCACCCCTTTGAGTTCCGCCTCGCATCCGAGGTCTTGAGAGATGGGCGTTAATCGCCGAACGAGGTCCCGCGCCACCTCGCGGATTGGGGCGCTCGTACCGGTCGAGAAGTCGTGGAAGCGGGCGTCGAGACCGTGGCGAGTGGCGATCCACTTGTTCTCCTCGGTAAAGATCGGGTCCTCCGGCGCGTGCTCGCCCGCAGTCGCGACGAGGCATTGGGCGAGAGCGGCGAGGGATGCGGTACGCGCGGCGTCGGTCTGGACGTCCGGTGCCCGAAGCTCGACCGTTCCGAGTCTTGGATGTGGGCGCGCGTCCCACCAACACCAGGAGTAGTCGGGGATGAGTCTGGCTGAGATCAGGGCGTCCACGTAACGCTCGAAGTCTTCCCATCCGCGGAACGCCGGAGGCAGCCCCGAGCGGGGAACGAGGGTAAAGACCTTGGCGCGCGTCGAGGCCAGGCGCGTATCCGAACCGTTCCAGAACGGAGAGTTGGCCGAGAGTGCTATGAAGAGTGGCACGTTCCGCGAGAGCGCCGAGACCGCCCGGATCGCATGTTCGGCATCCGGGACGGAGACGTGGACGTGCAGACCGTAGATCGCCTGCATCCGTGCCGCCCAGCCCATCCGCTCCTCCACCTGCCGGTAGCGCGCCTCGGACGTGATCGGCTGCGAGACGGAATCACTGAAAGGGTGCGTACCCGCCGCCGCGAGCCGCGCCCCGCATCCTTCCACCAGCTGCCGCACCCGGCTCCGAAGGTCGAAAACTTCCTTCGCAAGCTCCGCCACCGTGCCGCACGCCGGAGTGCGCGCCTCCAGGCACGAGGCGGAGAGCTCGGAAGTCAGAGAGTTTGCGGAGAGTCCGGCCGCATCGCGGGCTGCGAGTACGGCCTTTATTCCCGGTGTAAGCGCGAGCGTAGAGGAATCCACGAGTTGAAACTCCTCCTCGACGCCGACGGTATATGGTGCCGAAGCGCCAAAGTTTATCTCCATGCGGCTACTCTAGCATCTTGCCGACACGTCCTCGGTCCCTCCGAAAATATGCTCTCCGTGCCCTCTCCTGCTTCGCCGCCTGCGAGCAATGTGCCGTCTAGTAAAATGGCGCCAGGGGAAAGTCAGTCAAGGAGGAGTAATGGCGAACATCGGTAACTACGAGGAAACCTACGCCAGTTTCGATTGGGAGACGCCGGAGAGGTTCAACTTCGGCCGCGACATGGTGGACCACTGGGCGGAAGAAGAGCGTCCGGCCATGATCTGGTTAGGGAGCAACGGCGACGAACAGCGCCTGAGCTTCGCGGCCTTCTCCCGGCTCTCGAACAGGTTCGCCAACGTAGCCCGCGAACTGGGCGTGAGCCGGGGCGACCGGGTAATGGTCCTGCTCGGTAAGGTCCCCGAGTGGCACGCCATACTCACCGGCCTCCTGAAGCTCGGCGCAATCGCCATCCCCTGCGCCCCGCAACTCCGGGCGAGCGACCTGAAGTTCCGGGCGGAGCATTCGGGCTCGGTAGCCATGATCTCCGGCCCCGAGGGCATCGAAGAGGTCGAGAAGATGCGCGGCGGTATCCCCGGCCTGCGCCACTTCCTCTGCCTGGGTGAAGAGCGAGATGGATGGGAGTCTTACGAATCGCTGATGGACGGCTCTTCGGATGAGTTCATCGCCGAGGACACGGCCTCCGACGAGGGCGCTTTCATCCTGTATACCTCCGGAACTACGAAACACCCGAAGGGCGTCTTGCACACGCATGGGTATACGCACGCGAAGAGGATGCAGGCACGGTACTGGCTGGACCTTCAGGATGGCGACCGGCTGTGGTGTACCTCCGGGACGGGGTGGGCGAAGAGCATCTGGAACGTGTTTTTGGGACCGTGGAGTATGGGGACGGAGATCTTCTTCCACGAAGGCGGCTTCGACCCCGCCGAACGACTGGAGCTGATCCGGCGCTACGAGATCACCGTACTCTGCCAGGCCCCAACCGAGTACCGGCTCCTCGCCAAGACGAAGGAACTACAGGAAGCGGACCTCTCCAGGATCCGGCACGCCGTCTCCGCCGGAGAGCCGCTCAACCCGCCGGTCATCGAGCGGTGGAAGGAGCTTCACGGCCTGACTATCTACGACGGCTACGGCCAGACGGAGAACACCCTCCTCGTCGCCAACTATCCCGGCGTCGAAGTGCGTCCCGGCTCGATGGGCAAGCCATCCCCCGGCTGCGACGTAACGGTCGTAGACATGGACGGCAATCCCTGTGCGTCCGACGAGCCGGGAGACATCGCCCTCTCGGGACGCATCCCCTGCCTCTTCAAGGAGTACTGGAACCAGCCGGAAGAGACGGAATCGGCTTTCAGAAGCGGATATTACCTGACGGGAGACAGGGCCTACCGGGACGCGGACGGGTATCTGTGGTTCGTGGGGCGTTCGGACGATGTGATCTCATCCGCCGGCTATCGTATCGGTCCGTTCGAGGTCGAGAGCGTCCTGATCGAACACCCCGCCGTCGTGGAGAGCGCGGTCGTCCCGGCCCCGGACGAGGACCGGGGAAGCGTGGTGAAAGCGTACATCGTCGTTGGCAAGGACTACGAACCGTCGGACGAACTTGCTCGTGAGATACAAGACTACTGCAAGGCACAGACCGCCCCGTACAAGTACCCGCGCCAGATAGAGTTCATCGCGGAGCTACCGAAGACGACGAGCGGGAAGATCCGCCGCGTCGAACTCAGGCAGCACGCGATGTCCGGCGCGTAGATGCCGGGCCTCGATTCTCTGGCCAACGAGGACTTCTGCTACCTGACGACCGTTGGGCGGATGACGGGGCAGCCGCATGAGATCGAGATATGGTTCGCCCTTGAGGGCCGCACCCTCTACATGCTCTCCGGCGGGCGCGACCGCTCCGACTGGGTAAAGAACCTCCTTCACAAGCCGGAGGTCGCCGTTCGCATTGCCGATGAACGCTTCGAAGGCCATGCGCGGATAGTCGAGGACGCCGAAGAGGAAGATCTGGCGCGGCGACTGCTGGTCGGGAAGTACGAGCGCACTCCGGGCAGCCTGGATAACTGGCGGCGCACGGCGTTACCGGTGGCGGTTGACTTCGAGGTCTAGTCTTGGCCGATCTCCGAGGCGCGTCCGGCGGCTTCTTCGAGGGCGGCGAGGGCGG